>DUBD01000001.1:0-2890 GCA_012960515.1 Bacteroidota bacterium
CCGCGACGGGACCTGTGTCACAGGGGTGGCACTCCCGGCGCGCTACGTTCTCGCCGTCCCCCCGGACGCCTTCGCCAGGGGCGTCCTCTAGGCCCCGCCGCGCTCTGCCGGCGGGGCCTTCCTGTTTCGGGGCCGCGCGCTGGCGGTCCCGCTCGGCGAGGGCCGCCGCCAGCCGGGTGGGGGGAATCCGTGGGCGCCCGCACGCGTTCGCCCCACGCGTATCCTCCCGCCCGTGACGCGTCTCCTCTCCCTGGCCCTCCTGCTGGCCGCCTCCGTCTCTGCCCAGCCCGCCGACACCACGCGGGCGCCCGTCCCCGCCGACACCACCGCGGCGGTGCTCTCCGATCCCCTCGCCGAAGCGCTCGCCGCCGTTCCGCGAGGTCCGCACGCCCCGCTGGCGGCGCCCCTCGCCGGCGTGATCTGGAGCGCGCCCGAGACCGATGGGGCGGCCGTGGAAGACCTCGCGCGGATGCGGCAGGCCGGGATCCGGGCCGTCCGCACGGGGCTCGTCTCCGAGGCCATCTTGAGCGCCGCGGACCGTCTGGGCATCGCCGTCGCGCAGGAACTGCCGGTCGCCGACGTACCCGCCTCGCGGCTGGCGGCGCGTCTCGCCGAGACCGAGGCGCTCTTCGCCGAGGCGCTGGACCGCGCCCGGCCGCACCCCTCGGCCCGCCTGTTCATCCTCGCGAGAGGCGTGGACACTTCAGACCGCGCGGCCCGGACGTTCTTCGAGCGGTTGGACGCCCTCGCGGAATCGCGCGGAGCGGAGGGCACGCGGACGGCCTACCTCACCCGATTCGTGGACGACGACCGCGCGAGCGGGACCGTGGACCTCGTCCTGCTGGACGCCCGCGGCCGCGACCCGTTCGAGCTCCTCGCGCGATGGCGCGCGCAACACGAAACGCCCGCCGGGCTCGGGGCCTGGGGCGAGGGCATCGTGCCCGGCCGCGAGGGCGGCTGGCGCCGGGCCGGCACGGAAGCGCGGCAGGCGCACCATCGAGCGCACGCTGGACCGATTTCTCGCGATGGACGCGCCGCCCGAGGTTGCCTTCCTGGCCCGCTGGCGCGACCGCGAGGAGCGGGGCGTCCGCGCCGAGGTGGCGGACCTCCGCTACGGGTTGCTGGCCGAGGACGGAACGGAGCGCCCCGCGCTGATCGTTGCCTCCGGCCTGTTCACCGGCCGCCAGCGCGTCTTCGCCTTCGACGCCGGACCGCCCGAGGCGGCGCCGCGCTCCGGCCTCCTCGTGCTCATCGGCTGGGCGCTCGTGCTGGGGCTGGGCGCGCTCATCACCGTCTCGCCGCGGTTGAGCGGCCTCGTGCCGCAGTACTTCGGCCGGCGCGACCTCTACCGCGAGGCCGTCCAGAAGGGCTACGGCCTCTCCACCGGCACGACGGCCGGGCTCGCGGCGCTGCTCGCGCTCGTCGTAGGCCTCGTCGGCGCGACGGTGCTCCGCGCCTTCGCCGCCACCGACGCGCTGGCGGTCGCCACCGCCAGCTGGGAGCCGGATGCGCAGAGCCGGATGGTGCGGCTCGTTGGCTCGCCCGCCGTGCTCGGGGGGCTGCTCGCGGTGCTCTACTCCTCGTGGCTCTTGCTCAACGTGACCTGGGTCGGGATTCTGGCGGGGCGGCGGCACCGGCTACGGCCGGCGCAGGCCGTCTCCCTCGTGGTCTGGCCGCGGTGGCCGTGGCTCCTCCTGCTCATCGGCGCGATGCTCGTGGCGTCGCTCTCGCCTGGCACGGCCGGCGGCTGGGCGGCGGTGCTGCTTGTGGCGGCGCTCGTCGTGGAGACGCTCGCGGCGTGGCGCGCGCTCGTGGACCTGACGTACGTGGGCTACGTGCCGCAGGGGAAGGCTCTCGGGCTCGGCTTCGCGATCCCATTCCTCGTCTTCCTCGTGGGCGGCATCGCGCTGCTCGTGACGGCGGGCGCGGAGGCCGGATTCCTCTGGCACCTCGCGGTCCGGAGCTGAGGCTTCGCAGAGCCGGACCCGCTCGCGCCCTACTTTGCCGCATGGCCGACTCCCACCAGCCCCAATCCCTCGGCTCCGTCCTCGGCGAGCTGTTCCAGCAGCCGCGCTACCGTCAGAAGATCGACGAGGCGCGCGCGGTGGACGCGTGGAAGGCCGTCGCGGTGGCCGGCGCGGTCCGCGCGACGGAGACCGCCTGGATCCGCGACGGCGTGCTCACGGTCAAGCTCCGCAGCGCGGCGTGGCGGCACACGCTGCACCTCCAGCGCGAGCAGTGGCGGCAGAAGCTGAACGAGCACCTCGGGCGCGAGGTCGTCCGCGAGATCGTCTTCCGGTAGGGCGGCGTCCGCACGGGCACGCCCGCTCAGCCGGACCGCCAGCGGCTGGCGGCGCTCGCGGGCGCAGTGGAACCGGACGCGCCGGTCTCGGTCCCCGAGGGAGCCGGGGGCTCACGTCAGGGCTGCGCCTTGACGCGCAGACGGTGCGGTGGTGGGGGCGCCCACCGAGCCGCTCGTGCGGGCTCTCGCCGCTCTGGGCGCCTGAGCCCTCGCGCTTCGCCGCGGCCACCCGCCGTGTGGCGAGCTTCCCTCTCGTTTCGCCCATGTCCCGTGGCCGACTCCCTCCGCCAGCGCCTTCGCCGCTCGCGCCGCTCCCACTTCGTCGGCCGGCAGCGCGAGCGCGATCTCTTCCGCGAGACGCTGGACGCGGAGGTGCTTCCCTATCACCTCGTTTACGTCCACGGCCCGGGGGGCATCGGGAAAACCTCGCTGCTGGAGGAGGTCCGCGCGATGGCCGAGGCCCGCGCCTTCGAGGTCGCGCGGCTGGATGCGCGGGATCTCTCGCCCACACCCGCCGCGGTCTCGCGAGCGGTCACCGGCGCGTTCGCGGACGCTGATCCGGAGGCCCGCCGCGTCCTCCTGATCGAC
>DUBD01000001.1:2920-8969 GCA_012960515.1 Bacteroidota bacterium
GGGGCTGGCGCCGATCGACGACTGGCTGCGCCGCACCTTTCTCCCCGAACTCCCCGGCGATACGCTCGTCGTCCTCGCAGGCCGGCTGGAACCGGCCGTCGGCTGGCGCACCGATCCGGGCTGGCGCTCTGCGCTGGCGGTTCTGCCCCTCCGCAACCTCTCGGCGGAGGAGAGCGAGGCGTTTCTGGAAGCCGAGGGAATCGAGGGCGCCAGCCGGGACGCGGCGCGGGCCTTTACCCACGGACACCCGCTCGGCCTCGCGCTCGTCGTGGACCACGTCCGGCTCCACCCGGACCGCCCCTTTGATGCCGCGGAGGCGCCGGACGTCGTGGGCGCACTGCTCTCGCGGTTCGTCCAGGACGAGACGGACCCCCGCCGCCGGCTGGCCCTGGAGGCCGCCAGCCTCGTCCGCTCCGTCACCGAGCCCCTGCTGCAGGCGCTCCTCGGCGGGGACGACGCGCACGCCGCGTTTGCGTGGCTCCGCTCTCTGTCGTTCATGGAAGTCGGCCCGCGAGGGCTCTGGCCGCACGACCTCGCGCGCGAGGTGATCCGCGCCGACCTCCGCTGGCGCGACCCCGACCGCTTCGCCGATCTCCACGCGCGTGCCCGCCGCTACTACACGGCGCAACTGCACGACCCGGCGCCTCAACTGCCCCAGACCCTCGCGGACTACGCGTTCCTCTACCGGGACAACCCCATCGTCCGGCCGTTTTTCGCTCAGCTCCGCGAGGCGTGGCAGCAGGCGGGGTCCCGCGCCCAGACGGACCTGGGCCCCGGTGATCGGGACGCCTTGATCGCGATGGTCCGCCGTCACGAAGGGGAGGCGTCCGCGGATCACTTCGCGCGCTGGGCGGACCGCCAGCCGGGCGGGGTGGAGGTGTTCCGCGATGCCGCGGGAGGTGTCCGCGGCTTCCTGCTGGCGGTCGCGCTGGAGCGGGCCACGCCGGAGGAGCGCGCCGCGGATCCCGTTGCGGAGGCGGCCTGGGAGACGGCCGGCGCCATCCGCGAGGGCGAGCGCGTCCGCCTGTTCCGGCACTGGATGGACGCGGACGCGCACCAGGGCGTCTCTGCTGTGCAGAGCCTCGTCTTCGCCGCGACGGTCCGCCAGTACCTCGCGACGCCCGGACTCGCGGTCTCGGTCCTGGCCACCCACGAGCCGGACCTGTGGGGGCCGGTGCTCGGGTTCGCCGGCCTGAGCCCGGCGGGGCACGCCGATGGCGTCGCGCTCTTCTCGCACGACTGGCGGGCCGAGCCGCCCGCGGCCTGGCTGGAGGGGCTCGCCGCGCGGACGCCGCAGGCGACGGCGCCACCCCCGCGCACGCAGACGCCGCTCGTCGTGCTCAGCCGCGACGGGTTCGAGGAGGCCGTGCGTGAGGCGTTGCGCGCGTACGCCCGCCCGTACAAGCTCCGCGCGTCCCCGCTCCTCGCCTCGCGCCTCGTCCGGAGCGCCGCCCCGGAGGCCGAGGACGACACGGGCCGGATCCACGCCCTCCGGGACGTGATCGCCGAGGCGGCCGCGCTGCTCGACGCGTCCCCGCGCGAGGCGCCCTACGGCCGCGCTCTCCGCGCCGCCTACCTACAGCCTTCGCCGACGCAGCACCTCGCGGCGGAGCGGGTGGGCGTCCCGTTCAGCACCTTCCGGCGCCACCTCGGCCGGGGCATGGACCACGTCGTGGAGGAACTGTGGCGCCGCGAGACGGCCGTCTGACCTCGCCCCGCCACACGGGCGGACCGCCTCGGCGGGCGTCGTAGGTTGCGCGTTCACCCCGAGCCCATGCTCCGCCCCCTCGCTCTCGTCCTGCTGGCGGCCGCCGCCAGCGCCCAGCCCGGCCCCCGCTTCGACCGTATCGGCACCGGTGACGGGCTCTCGCAAAGCATCGTCAACGCCGTCGTGCAGGACCGGCAGGGGTACCTGTGGTTCGGCACGGAGGACGGCCTCAACCGCTACGACGGCGCCCGCTTCGCGACGTACCGCTACGTCCCGGACGATTCCACCGCGCTCCCCGGCAACCGCGTCACCGCGCTCGCCGAAGACGCCAGCGGCTCGCTCTGGGTCGGCACGACGAGCGGCCTCGTGCGGTTCTCGCGCTCCACCGAGACCTTCGCGCGGCCTCGCGGCGCTCCGGGCGACCCGGACGGCGCGTGCGGCACCGAGGTCACCGCGCTGGCGGCGGGCGCGGACGGGACGCTGTGGACGGCCACTCGCAACGGCGGGGTCTGCGCACGGGACCCGGAGTCCGGCGCCTTCGAGACGGTACAGGTGCTCCCCGTCCCGCAGCAACCGCCCGGCGCGCTGGCGCTCGTTCGCGGCGCGCGCGGCGCCCTGTGGGCGCACCTCACCGGCCTCGCGGCCGAGATCCCCACGAGCGTCTGCCAGATCGACGAGTCGGACCGGACGTGTTCACTTGCAGAGGTGCCGTGGATGCGGAGCGCCCCTGGCGCGCCGGGGCTCGCGTTCGGGCAAACCCCGGAGGGCCTCGCGATGTACCGCGCCGACGGCGCGGCGTGGAGCCTCGCGCAAACGTGGCCCGGCGTCCGGATGTCCGGCGGCTCGCACAACGTGTTCGTCGCCGGCGACCGCGTCTGGGTGGGGACGGAGGCGGACGGCATCCTGGACGTGGACCCCGAGACGGGCGCGGCGCGCTTCCACACCCCGGACCCCGCCGATCCGCGCAGCCTCCCCGGCCCCAATGTCCGCACCTTCTACCGCGATGCGCAGGGCTCGGTCTGGATCGGGACGAATCTCGGGCTGGGGCGCTGGCGGCCGCCGGAGACGGGGGCCTTCCTCACCATCCCGCGCGGCCCGAGCGGACTCGCCAGCGGCGCGAACGGCATCGACGTGGCCGCGGACGGCACCATCTGGATCGCCACGAACGACGGCCTGCACAGATTGGAGCCGGAGACGGGCGCCGTGGAGGTCTTCCGCCGCGAGGGCGCACCCGGCGAGGCGTTCCCGAGCGCGTTCTGGTGGGTCCGCGTCGCCGCGGACGGCACGCTGTGGGTCGGCGCGAAGCGGCAGGGGCTCTTCCGCTTCGACCCCGCGACGGCGCAGTTCTCCCGCGTGCCCGGCGTCACCGACGCCCTCTTCGGCGGCAGCGACTCGCCCAGCGTCCCGGTCCGCCACATCTACGAAGACTCCGACGGCCGGCTCTGGCTCGGCACGAGCGACGGGCTGGCGGTGCGCGCCGCCGTGACCGGCGAGTGGCGCGGCTTCACGCCTGCCACGGATGACCTGCCCTCCACCCACGTCAACGTGGTCTACGAAGATCGCGAGGGCACGATGTGGGTCGGCACGGACGGCGGGCTGTGCCGCTTCGTGCCCGGGATGCTCGGCGAGATCCGCGCGCTGGACTGCGACCGCCACGTGCCGGGAGACTCCGCCAGCCTGGGCGCGGACATCGTCTGGACCGTCGCGGAAGACGCCGACGGGCGGTTCTGGGCGGGGACGGTCGGCGGCGGCCTCGCGCGATGGAACCCGGACGACGAATCCTGGAGCCGCGTTACGACCGCGGACGGCCTCCCCAACAACACGGTCTACGGCCTGCTCCCGGATTCCACCGGGCGGCTCTGGCTGACCACGAACGCCGGCCTCGCCTCGTACGACACGCGGACGGGCGCCGTCTCCGTCTACACCGTCGCCGATGGGCTCCCGAGCAACGAGTTCGACTTCATGGCCTACGGCCAGGGGCCGAGCGGCCGGATGGTGGTGGGCGGCCCCCACGGGCTGGCGACGTTCCATCCGGACCGCCTCGCGCCGAGCGACGAGGCCGTCCCGGTCGTGGTCTCGGGCGTAGTGGCGGGCGAGGTGCGGCGGCCGGGCCTGCTGGAATCCACGGACCGCGTAGAGGTGGCGCACGACGAGGGCTACCTCCGGTTCGAGTTCGCGAGCCTGGACTACCGGAACCCGGAGGAGAACCGCTACCTCTACCGCCTCCGCGGCTACGAGGACGAGTGGCGCGAGACGGACGGCCGCCAGCCGTTCGCGGTCTACACGCGCGTGCCGCCGGGCCGCTACACGTTCGAGCTTCGCGGCGCCAACCGGGACGGCGTGTTCAACCCGGTGCCCGTCGAGATCGGCGTGACCGTGGTGCCGGCGTGGTGGCAGCGGGTGTGGCTGCGACTGCTGCTCGGCGTGGTCGTCGTGGGCGGCCTCGCGTTCCTGGCGTACCGCGTCCACGAGGGGCACCTGCGCCGCGAACGTCTCGCCCAACTCCGCCGCCAGCGGCAGATCGCCGAGCGCATCCACATGGGCCCGGTCCCAGTCCTCCGCCGCGCCGGGGACGACCTCGCGGCCCTCGCGGGCGACGACGAGGACCACCCCGTCCGCGCCGTCCGCACCCGCGTCGTGGAGGCGACCGAAGGGCTCGTGACCGTGGTGGAAGAGCTGGGCCCGCCGGACTGGGAGAAGCGGGACTGAGCCCCGCCGGCTGGCGGCGGCGATGGACGAGCCGGAAGCGGTGCAGTGGCCGTCCGGCGTCCTCGCGCGAGGGTCAGGAGGCGCGTTCGGCCTCGCTCACGGCAACCGCCAGCGGGGTGCTACGGAAGGCGCCGCACCTGCACGCGCCGCGCGGCGTTGGGGTCCAGGTCCAGCGCCGTGGCGGCGGCGGCGGAGAGCTCCATGAGGTAGGCCTGGCTCACCGGGCCGCGGTCCGTCACGCGGACGAACGTGCTCTGCCCGTTGGCCGGGTTGGTCACGAGGAGGACCGTCCCGAAGGGGAGCTCGCGGTGGCTGGCGGTGAAGTCCAGCGGGTCGTACGCCTCGCCGGAGGCCGTCGCGCGGCCCTGCATCACGTCGGGGAAGACGAGCGCGAGCCCCTCGTCCGCGACGGGCGGGAGCGTGCGCGTGGCGGCGGCGCCGGGGTCCACGGGCTCGGGGAGGACGAGCATCGTGCCCGGCTCCAGCGGTGCCGTGGTGACGGCGTTGCGCGAGACGAGCGCGTCCACGGAGAACCCGTAGCGCGCCGCGATGGAGTAGAGCGTTTCGCCGGGCTCGGTGAAGTGGACCAGGTCCGCGGGGACGGTCGTGTTCGTGATGCTCCAGTCGCGGTTCCGTGCGATGGGCGCGGGCCGGCCGGAGCCCTGCGGCCGGCCGCCGCCGCGCGTGACGATGAGCTCCTGCCCGACCGAGATCTGGTCCCCCGTGATGCCGTTGAGCTGGCGGAGCGCTTCTACGGTGGTGTCGTACCGGAGCGCGATGCGGAACAGCGTCTCGCCGCGCTGAACGGTATGGCGCACGTCCGCGGGCGCGGGCGGCTGGGCCGGTTGAGGCTGGCTCGGCGTGGGCTCGGCGCGGATGGGGACGGGCTCGGCCTGGCGTGGCGTGGGGACAGGGTCCACGTCCGGCGGACGGGGCTCCGGGCGTGTTTCCGGCTCGGGCTGCGGGGGCGTTGGCTGCGGAGCCGTGCCGCCCTGGCCGGGGAGGCGGAGGCGCTGGCCCACCTGGATGGTGTCCGTCGCGAGGCCGTTGAGCGCCTTGAGCTCGGAGACGGTCGTGCCGTTCTCCGTCGCGATGCGGTAGAGCGTCTCGCCCGGCTGGACGACGTGGACGCGTGCCGTCTGCGCGCTGGCGGCGCCAGCGGCGAGGAGGAAGGCGAGTGCGAGAAGGAGGCGGATCATTCGAAACCGAGGCCCTCGGCCTCAAGAAGTGCGCTCTGGAGCTCGGCGCGAGCGTGGAGGTCGTTCGCGCGGGTGGCCGTGGCGATGCCCTCGCGGTAGGTCCGCAGGGCGTCGTCGTCCCGGCCGAGGGCGGCGTAAAGCGCGCCGAGGTGGTAATAGGTGCCCACGTAGTCGGGGTGATCCCGCACGAGGCCTTCGAAGAAGGCGAGCGCGCGGTCGGCGTCGTCGCGTTTGAGGTGTTCCTGGGCGAGGGCGAACCGCGTGAACGGATCGTCGGGGTCCTCGTCGTGGAAGGCGGTGAGCGCCGCGAGGCGGTCCATGTCCCGGCGGGTCAAGAGAGAACGGCAAGATAACGGGGCACCGAACGCGGCCGTGCCCGGGGACTGCGACCCCGAACGACTGGCGGAAGGTCCCGCCGTCCGCCTTACCAGCC
>DUBD01000002.1:0-4355 GCA_012960515.1 Bacteroidota bacterium
CACCGTCACCCACACCTTCGAGGTGGCGGCCCGCACGGCGTTCTCGCTCGGTGACATCGGGGAGGGCAACCGGACCCGGCAGCTCGAGATCGGCTTCTCTCGCGGGCCGGTCGTGTGGGTGCTCTTCGCGCTGGCGCTCCTGCTGGGCCTGTTCCTCCAGGAAGAAGGGCTGCTCATCTCCGCGCTCGTGTACCTCGGCATTGGGCTCGGGAGGACGCTGGGCTGGGTCATACGCGTCGCGACGCATGAGCCGGGAGGTGGGGGCGCCTCGGACGAGAGTGAGGCTGCGGTGGAATCCATCGCGGGAGCCGAATCGCGCCGCGCGCCGACCGTCTCGCGGCACGTCCGTCCGTAGGTTTGGGCTCCACCTCGCCCGTCCCGATGTACCACGTCGTCTGCCGCATCACGCTCCGTCCCTCCATCCTGGACCCCCAGGGGAAAGCGATTCACCACGCGCTCCACGACCTCGGGCAGACCGCGGTGCAGGGCGTCCGCGTGGGCAAGCGGATCGAGCTGACCATCGATGCGGAGAGCGAGGAGGCAGCGCGCGAGGCCGCCAGCCGGGCGTGCGAGACGCTTCTCGCCAACGCCGTGATGGAGGACTTCGAGGTCGAGAGCGCGACCGAACTGGAGGCCGCGTAGTCGGGATGCCGGTCGAGACGCCTGACACCGAAGTCCTCGTAGAGGACGCGACGGCGACGCGCGTCGGCACGCCCTGGCGCGTCATCCTCTACGACGACGACATCCACACCTTCGAGGAGGTCATCCTCCAGCTCATGAAGGCGGTGGGCTGCACCCCGGAGCAGGGGTACAAGCACGCCCTGACGGTCCACACCCAGGGCAAGGACTGCGTCTACGAGGGGGACTTCGAGGACTGCTTCCGTGTGCAGGGCGTCCTGCGCGAGATCCAGCTCGTGACGGAGATCGAAGGCTGAGCCCCACCGCCAGCCGCTGGCGGTAGGGCCGAGCGGGCCTAGACGGCGGAGTTGTCGCCGGAGCTGGTGGGGGGCGGGGCAGAACCCTCGGGCACGTCCAGGTTGGGGCGGGGCGGGTCCTCGTCGAGGCCGTCCATATCGGAGCGGTCCACGCGGTTGGCGGTATCGGCGCGGTCGCCCTCGGTGGTGTCCTCCATGCCGTCGTAGGCGGCGTCCGTGCCGCCGTAGTGCATGGTGCCGCCTTCGCCCGGCGGGAGGTCCTGATCGGTATTCGGGGTCGTTTCGTCGGCCATCGGAGTGGGAGAGAAGAGGGGCCGGGACAAACCCGGCCGGCGGCGCCACTGTTCCATCGGGAGGTCCCTGGGCGGGCGGGTGAAAAGCGCTGGTGACGCACCCATGGCGCGGGGGACGGCGTTACCCTCCGGCGCCCCCACCCGAGCCCATGCCCCGCATCACCGACGAGACCATCGCCGACGTCCGCGCCGCCTCGGACATCGTGGACGTGGTGAGCGACCGGGTGCGTCTGAAAAGGCAGGGTCGCCGGTTCGTCGGGCTGTGCCCGTTCCACAACGAGAAGACGCCGAGCTTTTCCGTGGACCCCGCCGAGGGGCTGTACTACTGCTTCGGGTGCCGGCGTGGGGGCGACACGTTCAAGTTCGTGCAGGAGATGGAAGGCGTCGGCTTTCTCGACGCCGTGCGCCTGCTGGCGGATCGCGCGGGCATCGAGATCGCCGAGGAGGGCGCGAATCCCGAGAACGACCGGAAGGCGACCCTGCTGGCGGCGCTCCGCTTCGCGGCGCGGTATTACTTCGAGCAACTCTCCACCGAGGCGGGGGCACGCGGGCTGGAATACCTCAAGTCGCGAGGGTTCTCTCCCGAAGCGGTCAAGGCCTTCGGGATCGGCGTCGCGCCAGTGGGGTGGGACGGGCTCGTCCGTGCCGCGACGGAGGCCGGGTTCTCGACCGACACGCTGGAGGCCGTGGGGCTGGCGAAGCCGCGCAACGGCGGCGGCCACTACGACGTGTTCCGCGACCGGCTCATGTTCCCCATCCTCTCGCCCATCGGGAAGGTGCTCGGGTTCGGCGGCCGCATCCTCCCGGACACCCCGACCGCCAGCGCGGACTACACGCCCGCGAAGTACATCAACACGCCAGAGACCGAGGTCTACCAGAAGTCGCGCGTGCTCTACGGGATGAAGCAGGCCAAGCGCGCGATTCGCACCGAGCGCGAGGCGATCGTGGTGGAGGGCTACGCGGACGTGGTCTCGCTCTTCCAGGCGGGGGTGCAGAACGTCGTCGCCGCCAGCGGCACGGCACTCACACCGCAACAGGTGGACGCGCTCGGCAAGCTGGACGTGCAGCGCGTTGTCATGCTGTTCGACGCGGACGACGCAGGGCGGAACGCCGCCCGCAAGGGCATCGAGGTCGCGCTGGACGCGGGCCTCGCGCCGTACGCCGTCGCGCTCCCCGAGGGCGCAGACCCCGACTCGTTCGTCCGCCAGTTCGGCGCCGACGCCTTCCGCCGCCAGCTGGACGAGAACCGGCTGGACTTCGTGGACTTCCTCGTGGAGGGCGCGCGGTCTGCCGACCGGCTGGCGACGCCTGAGGGCACGCTGGATGCCGCGAACGAAGTCCTCGGCGCGATCCGCCGCGTCCGCAACCCGATCCTCGTGGACGGCTACCTCCGCCGCGCCGCCCAGGCGCTGGACGTGCCCGACGCCGACCTCCGCCAGCTGTACGACGGCAAGAGCCGGAAGCCGCCCCGACGCCGCGAGGCCGAGCTCCCCCCGCTGGCGCCCGAAGCCGCGGCGCCGGTCGTGGTGCCGGTGCGTCCGCAAGAGCACGTGTTGCTGCGCCTCATGCTCCAACAGGGCATCCCGATGGTGGAGCACGTTCTGAGCCGCATGAGCCTGGACGAGTTCTCCGCCGGTCCGCTCCGTCAGGCCGTGGAGGCGCTCGTGGAGCAGTATCACGCCGGGAAGGTGGAGGCCGGACCGTTCGTCCAGGGGCAGCACGGCGAGGCCATCCGCGCGCTGGCGATTGAGGTGTTAGCGGAAAAGCACGCGGCGTCGGAAAATTGGTCGCGGAAGCTGGAGACTGAAGTGGGGGGGCGGGATGCTCCGGAAGTGCAGGCAGATAGTGCGATGCGAATACTGAAACTCGCGCGCATTGATGAGGCGAAGGAGAAAGTCAGGCGTCGGATTCCGTCTATTGAGCGCGAAGGGGGAGATGTTTCTTCGATCTATGCACAACTAGACGCGCTCGACAAGCTGCGCGTCAGAGTGAGCAGAGGCGAACTGACGACCGGTGGGGAGGACTGATTCGGCTGCTTCGGGGGACTCCCCCGCCCGTTGAAGCGTAGACTTCCCCACGATGACTGAGCCCCGACCGATGGAGCCCGACGCCTCCCCCCCCGACACGCCCCAGACGCCCGACACCGCGCCCTCGGGCGACGGGGCCGCCACCCCCGAGCCGCCCGCACCGGACGCCGACGAGCCCGCCGCCGCGCTGGCGGAGCCGATCGACGGGCACACCGCAGCGGACCAGGCGATTCCCGGTGAGCCGCCGTACCGGCTGCCGCAGGCCGTCGTGCCGCAGCCCATCCCGGACGGGGCGCCGCTGGATCACCCGTCCCTGTTGTTCAACCGCGAGCTCTCGTGGCTGGACTTCAACTGGCGCGTCTTCGCCCACGCTTTCGACGAGCGCACGCCGCTCCTGGAGCGCGTCCGGTTCGTCGCCATCACGGCCAACAACCTCGACGAGTTCTACCGCAAGCGGATCGGCGGGCTCAAGCGGCAGATCGCTGCCGGCGTCCGCCAGCTCTCGCCCGACGGGCGGAAGGCGACGGAGCAGCTGCAGCTCTCGCTCGCGGCCGCGCTCCCCATGCAGGAGGCGATCTGCGAGACGTGGGAGAAGACGCTGCGGCCTCGGTTGGAGGAGGAGGGCATCGTCGTCCGCACGTACAGCTCACTCACGGAACGCCAGCGGAAGAAGCTGGACACGTACTTCCTGACGCGGATCTTCCCCGTCCTCACGCCGCTGGCGGTGGATCCCGGGCACCCGTTCCCGTTCATCTCCAACCTCTCGCTCTCGCTCGCGTTCTCGCTCCGGCACCCCACGCGAGACACCGAGCACTTCGCCCGCCTCAAGGTCCCGATGGGCTACGGCCGGTTCGTGCCGGTGCCGGGGGAGACGCACCACGTGATCGCCATCGAGGAGCTGATCCGCCACAACGCGGCCTCGCTCTTCCCCGGGATGGAGGTGGAAGGCGTCCACGCCTTCCGCGTGACGCGAAACGCGGACGTGGAGCGCAACGAGGAGGAGGCGGACGACCTGCTCTCGCTGATCTCAGAGGAGCTGCGCGAGCGCCGCTTCGCCGAGGTCGTGCGCCTGGAAGTGGAGGCGGACATGCCCAAGCGCG
>DUBD01000002.1:4365-8962 GCA_012960515.1 Bacteroidota bacterium
TCCTGATCAAAGAGCTGGGACTGGACGCAGAGGACGTGGTGGAGCACGACGGGATGCTGGACCTCGCGGGACTCTTTGGCATCGCGGACCTGGATTTGCCAGAGCACCAGTACCTCCCCTGGGAACCGGTCGTGCCCATCCGCCTGCGGCACCGTGAGTTTGAGGACGAAGACAACATCTTCGCGGCCATCCGCGAGGGCGACATCCTGCTGCACCACCCGTACGAGAGCTTCGCCGCCAGCGTGCAGCGGTTCATCGAGGAGGCCTCGGCCGATCCGAAGGTCGTCGCGATCAAGATGACGCTCTACCGGACCAGCCAGGACAGCCCTATCGTGCGGGCGCTGATCCGCGCGGCCGAGCGCGGCAAGCAGGTAGCCGTGCTCGTGGAACTCAAGGCGCGGTTCGACGAGGAGAACAACATCGAGTGGGCGCAGCGGCTGGAGCGGGCCGGCGCGCACGTGGCCTACGGGCTCGTGGGCCTGAAAACCCACGCGAAGACGGCGCTCGTGGTGCGGCAGGAGAAGGACCGGCTGCGGACCTACTGCCACGTCGGTACGGGCAACTACAACCCGAAGACGGCGCGGCTCTACACGGACCTCGGCCTCCTGACCTGCCGCGACGACATCGGCGCGGACCTGATCGGGCTGTTCCACCACCTGACGGGCTACGCGCCGGAGCAGGCGTACCGCACGCTGCACGTCGCGCCGCGCGATCTGCGGGGGGAGTTCGTGCGCCTGATCCGCCGCGAGATCGACCACCAGCGGCTGAGCGGGACGGGGCGGATCATCGCGAAGATGAATGCGCTGGACGATACCGGCATCATCCGGGAGCTGTACCGCGCCAGCCGCGCCGGTGTCAAGATCGACCTCATCATCCGCGGCCACTGCCGCCTCCGGCCGGGCATCCCGGGCGTCTCCGAGACCATCCGCGTCTCGTCCATCATCGGGCGGTTCCTGGAGCACAGCCGCATCTTCTACTTCCACAACGACGGCGACGCGGACCTCCTCATCGGCTCCGCCGACTGGATGCGCCGCAACCTCGACGACCGCGTGGAGGTGGTCACGAGGGTGGAGGACGAAACGGCCATCGCGCGGCTCAAGCGCACGCTCTCGTTCTGCCTGGAGGACAACCGCCTCGCGTGGGACCTCGGCCCGGACGGCCACTACACGCAGCGCGAGCCTGCGCCCGGCGACCCCATCCGCGCCTTGCACGACACGCTCATGCACCGCGCGCGCCGCCGCACCGCCGAGGACGACCGCGCCTGGAGCCTCGCCGGCTAGCCCCGACGCGCTGGCGCTCGCTCCCGGCGAGAGGGGGCGCCAGCCGGACGGGACCTTCGCTTGACCGGGCGCGGAGCGGCTGAGACCTTCCCGGTCCGTTCCTCCGCTCCGCTCGACTTATGCCGCGCCTCGGTGCCCTCGCCGTCCTGTCCCTGCTGTTCCTCGTCGCCTGCGGTCCGGGCGAACAGGAGATCACGCCGGATCAGGCGGCCGTCTTCGCGGAGCCGGTGGACGTGGAGCTCGTCGTCCCGGCCGAGCGCAACGCGATGGCGTACGCCGTAGAGCGGATCGAGGCACCCGCCGGGGCTCGCGTCCGGCTCGTGATGGACAACCGCGAGACCACCAGCCGCGCGATGGTGCACAACGTGGTGGTGGTGAACTCCGCCGCCGCGATGGACCGCGTGGGGCAGGCCGGCGCGAGCGCGCCGAACAACATCCCGGACGACCCGGCCATCGTGACGTACACGCCGCTGGCGGGGCCGGGCGAGCAGACCGCCGTCGTGTTCGAGATGCCGCCTCCGGGGACGTACCCCTTCATCTGCACCTTCCCGGGCCACTTCCAGTTCATGCAGGGCACGCTGGTCTCCACGCCGCCCGCTGAACCGGCCGAGTAGAGATCGGCCGTCGGAACGCGCCGCCGGCGCTGGCCGCCAGCCGGGCGCTGGTGAGCCGGACCCGCTACCGCCCGACCGACTGGCGGACGCGTTCGAGCGATTCCGTCGTGAGCACGGGCGCGACCTCGGCGTGCGCTTTGTCGTTGCTCTGCGCGAGGGCGCGGACCCGGCGGCGCGTGCCCGGCGTGTACAGCACGAGGTCGGCCTGGCGGACGACCTGCTCCAGCTGGCGGCGCTCCGCCTCGGTCGTGATCGCGACGATGGAGCCCTCGAACCCGGACCGCGTGCGGAGGGCGGATTCCAGCGGCGCGGCGCCATCGCGGTAGCGCGTCACGAGCGCGACCGTCTCGTTGGGCGCACGCCGCGCCAGCCGCTCCAGCGTATCGTACGGAAACCGCACGTCCACCCCGACGACCTCGGCCTCGGGAAGCGAGCGGCGAACGCTCTGGAGGTGCGCGAGCGGCGCCAGGATGGCGTCGGCCTGGGCGTGGCGGCGGAGGTTCGTGAGCAGGACCGGCTCCACCCGTTCCTGCAGCGCGGCGCCGGACTGCTCGGCGCCGGCCTCCGCCAGCTCGCGGTAGGGAGCGGCGAACACGAGCGACCGCCGGGCTCCGGGGCGCTCGAAGTACGCGAGTTGCTCTTGAACGACCATCTCCGTCTCTTCCTCGTCCAGGCCGAGGGCGACGAGCTTTTGCAGCGCCTCCTGGACGGTCGCGCTCGCGCGCTCCATGCGCTCGGCCGTGGGCAGGGCGGAGGTCTTGGAGACGTAGTAGCCGCCGCCGCGGCGCACGTCCAGCACGCCCTCCTCCGCCAGCCGCTGGTACGCCTTGCGCACCGTGTGGAACGACACGCCGACCTGATCCCCCAGGGCGCGCGTGGAAGGAAGCCGCTCGCCCGGCCGGTACTTCCCCGCACCGATCACATACCGGAGCTGCTCGACGAGCTGTTCGCCGACGGAGAGGGGAGCGTCGCGGTCCAACGTGATCACGCCTGCAAGCTACCGGCGCGATGGGCTCGGCGGGAGGACTCGGGGAAACCCGGAAAGCCCACGCCCCCGGACCCCGCGCGGGGGTGGCTCGTGGCACCGGTCCTTTCTCGCTTGCCTCTCTCCTCGTGCCTCTCAGCCTTCTGACGCTCGTCCGCAACCGGACGGGCCTGCTCTGCGACCTGCTCTCCACGCTCGCCCGCAACCCGGATCCACCGCGCGAGGTCATCGTGGGGGTGAGCGGCGGGGAAGACCCTCGGCCACACGTTCCGGAGACGCCGTTCCCCGTCCACTTTCTCGATGTCGGGAGCGACGGCGACCGGATCCGGTACAGCCAGGCGCGCAACGCCTGCGCTCGCGCCGCGACCTCGCCGCACCTGCTCTTCCTCGATGCCGACTGCCTCCCCGCGCCCGGCGCGCTGGCGGCCTTCGCGGACGTGCTGGAAACCCGCGACACCCTCGCGATCGGGGAGGTCCGCTACCTCCGGCCGGGAACGCACGACCTCGCGGACCCCAACGCGCTCCGAGCCTCCAGCCTGCCGCATCCCGCGCGTCCCGTCCCACCCGCCAGCGGCTGGGAACCGTCCGATGCGTACGAGATGGTCTGGGGGCTGTGCATTGGGATCCGGCGCGAGACGTTCGAGCGGCTCGGTGGGTTCGACACGTCGTACGGCGGCTACGCGGGGGAGGACACGGATCTCGCCATCGCCGCGCGCGAGGCCGGCGTCCCGCTGGCGGTCGTCGCCGCGACGGTGTTCCACCAGCACCACGACGTATTCGAACCGCCGCTGCAGCAGGTGGAGGCCACGCTCGCCAACGCGCAACGCTTCCGCGAGAAGTGGGGGTGGTGGCCGATGGGCGGATGGCTCGACGCCTACGCCCGGCTCGGGCTCGTGGACTGGACCCCGGACGCCGAGCACGCCACCCTGCTCCGCCAGCCGACGGCCAAGGAGATCGAGTCCGCCCGCCACACCATCGCGCGGCCGTTCCGGATGGCTCAGGCGTAGCGTTCCGCGAGGTCATCCAGGAACCGGGCGGCGTTCCGTGGCGCCTCGGCGTCTGCGAGGGCGCGGAGCGGGGTGGGGTCCATCGCGCTCGCGCTCGCCAGGAGCGTCCGCCAGCGGGCAGCCTCGGGCCAGGGACCCGGCACGAGCGCGGCCCCGATCCGCCCGAGAGCTTCCGCCTTGTGGTGCTGCTCGCGGAACGGCCGGGGCTCTGGAAATACGATCAACGGACGGCCTGCGGCGGCGGCTTCCATCGTGGCGTTGTGTCCGCCGGCGGTGATCACGACCTCCGCGTTGCTCATCGTCGCGAACGGGTCTTCCACCCACCCGGGCCGGTGGAGGTTCGGCGGGCCGCTGGCGGAGGGCGTCGTGCCCAGCCACGTCCACCGCCAGTCGGGCGTGGCAGCGGCGGCGTCGGTCACCTGCGCCTCGGTCCACGCGGCCCCGGAGTTCGGTCCGGTGCTCCCGCCTCCGCCCACGAGGCAGACGGTTCGCGGCTCCGCGCGCGGCACTCGGGGACGGCCGGCGAATCGCGAGAGCCCGCCTACGTAGACGGTCTGCTCGCGGAGCCAGTCGGGCGCCGCCGGGTCCTCGATAGCAGGCGCGTAGGGCGCGAGGGACGCGACCGACGCGCGGTAGGCGGCCTCGTGGGGGGCGTCGCGCCGGTCCCCAAAGTTGTGAAGCGCCTTGGCGATGAGCTCCTTGCCGGTGCCC
>DUBD01000003.1:0-33209 GCA_012960515.1 Bacteroidota bacterium
CGAAATCGGTCTCGCAGTTGACCTCCACCATCGCGGCAGCGGCGCCGTCGTCGGTGGTCGCCGTCGCGACGACGCCCTCGGTGGCGTCCCGGTCGGCGCGCTTGGCCGCGACCTTCTCGCCCTTCTTGCGGAGGATCTCGATGGCGGCGTCGAAGTCGCCGTCGGCCTCGGTGAGGGCCTTCTTGCAGTCCATCATGCCAACGCCGGTGGCCTCGCGGAGGCGCTTGACGTCCTGTGCAGTGATCGCCATGTCAGTAGTGGGGTTTGTCAGGCTGGCGGACGCTACCGCCAGCGGGAAGGGGGGTGCAGTTACGAAAACGGGGAAACGAGGCGGACCCCGCTTCCCCGTTGGATGGGGCGCCCCACGTGGAGGCGGCCGGGTCCTTACGCGTCGTCGGAGGGGGTCTCCTTCTCGGCCTCCGCCATGGACTTCGGCGCCTCTTCGGGCTTCTCGTCCGGCTGGGCGGCCTCCTTCACCTCGTCCGCGAGACGGCTCTCCGCCTCCGCCTTGGCGGCGTCGGCTTCCATCTTGGCCGTGCTCGCGCCCTCGGCGACGGCGTCCGCGATGACGCGCGTGAAGAGCGCCACGGAGCGCATGGCGTCGTCGTTGGCCGGGATCGGGTAGTCCACGAGGTCCGGGTCCACGTTCGTGTCCACGAGCGCGATGACCGGGATGCCGAGCTTCTTCGCCTCGTCCACGGCGATGTGCTCGCGCTTGACGTCCACGACGAAGAGGGCGCCCGGGAGCTTGGCCATGTCAGCGATACCGCCGAGCACGCGGTCCAGCTTCTCCAGCTCGCGGGAGCGCATGAGCCGCTCCTTCTTCTTGAGCTGCGCGGTGGTGCCGTCCTGCTCCTGGCGCTGGAGCGTCTCCATGCGGCGGATGCTCTTCTTGACCGTCTGGAAGTTGGTCAGCATGCCGCCCTGCCAGCGGTCCACGATGAAGGGCATGCCGGCGCGCTGCGCCTCCTCCTTCACCACGGCCTGCGCCTGCTTCTTCGTGCCAACGAAGAGGATGGTCTTGCCACGCTTCGCGAACCGAGCGGCGACGTCCGCGGCCTCGTCCAGGAGCGCCTGGGTCTTCTTCAGGTCGATGATGTGGATCCCGTTGCGCTGCATGAAGATGTACGGCGCCATCTTCGGGTTCCAGCGGCTCGTGAGGTGCCCGAAGTGGGCGCCCGCACGGAGGAGGTCTTCGATCGATGCTTTGGGCATGGGGGTGCAGGCCGTGCCTGCGGGTGGGCGCGAGGCCGGGCCTCGCGCGGGTTGAAACCGCCCCCGCCGTCTGCCGCGCTGGCGATCCCCACCGGCGAGGCCGTGGCCTCGCGAGGGGGACACCCGCCAGCGCGTCGGGCGGGGTGGGAGATGGAGGGGTCCCGGGTCCCGGGCGGTCCCGAGTTGAGCCAACCCGGACGCGCTCGGGGCGCGGGAGTCCGCGGAGCGGCTTAGCGCTTCGAGAACTGGAACTTCTTGCGGGCCTTCGGCTGACCCGGCTTCTTCCGCTCGACGGCACGCGGGTCACGCGTGAGGTAGCCGGCGTCGCGGAGCGGCTTGCGGAGCGCCTCGTCGTACTCCACGAGGCAGCGCGCGATGCCGAGCTGCGTGGCCTCGGCCTGGCCGGTGAGGCCGCCGCCCTTCGCGTTCACGAGGACGTCGAACTGGCCGCGGAGCTCGGTGAGCTCCAGCGGGGCGACCGCTGCGCGCTGACGGATCTCCGTGGGGAGGTACTCCGAAAGCGGGCGCTTGTTGATGACGATGTTGCCGGAGCCGGGGCGGAGGTAAACCCGCGCGGTCGAGGTCTTGCGACGGCCGACGGCCTGGTACTGAGTAGGCATAGGAGGGGGTCGCTAGAGTTACGCGTCGAGGTCGAGCGGCTGCGGGTTCTGCGCCGCGTGCGGGTGCTCCGCGCCGGCGTAGACCTTGAGCTTCTTGGCCATGGCGCGGCCGAGGCGGTTCTTCGGGAGCATGCCCTGGATGGCGCGCTCGAGGATCCGCTCGGGGTACTTCTCGCGGACCTCGCGGGGGGTCTGCGTGGTCACGCCACCGGGGTAGCCGGAGTGCCGGAAGTAGGTCTTCGCGGTCTCCTTGTTGCCGGTGAACCGGACCTTCTCCGCGTTGACGATGACGACGAAGTCGCCGGTGTCGACGTGGGGGGTGTACTCCGGCTTGTGCTTGCCGCGGAGGATGGCCGCGACTTGTGCCGCCAGTCGGCCGACGACCTGGTTGTCGGCGTCGACGAGATGCCAAGCGTGCTCGACGTCCGCCGGGCGGGCGCTGAACGTCTTAAACGAGTTGGTGTCCATGATGGAATCGCGTGGATCGGGGCGCGGGAAGTGGGCCGCCTGCGGCGGGACCTCCGGGGCGCAAAAAAACGGGCGACCGGACTGGCCGCGCCGCCACCGACTGCGCTCGTCCGCTGAGGGGCATCATCTCGCGAGGGCGGAACGCAGGCTGAGCCGTCGAAACTAGAGGGCCCAGGCAGCGAGAGTCAACGCGCCGGCACCCGCATGTGCCCCATTTGCGCCACGTTCGCGGATTCTTCCCCTCGCACTTCCGCTATCTTGCGCGGCTTCCGCCGGGAGGACCGCCCCCTTATGCCCCCTGACGACCTCGCCCGCCTCGACGCCGTCGCGCGTCACCTCCCGTTCGACGTTCGGGACGTGGACGCTGCCAACGACGCGTTCGCCCGCTGGCGGGAGACGGGCGAGGGCCTTCGCGAGGTGGACCTCTGGGCCTACTGCTACGTACAGCGCTACTTCCTCGCGCAGTTCGTCCGCGAGCGGGGCGCCGCCAGCGACGTGGACGCCTGCATCACGAACACCTTCGAGCGCGTGCGCCGGAAGTACGACGCCATCGACCCCAAGCGGTTCGCCTCCTACGTCTCGGTCGCCTGCAAGAACGCCCTCCGCAACCACCGGCGCGACCGGAAGAGCGAGACGGAGCTACCGGAGCAGCTCCCCGGCCGCCAGCCGGCCGCCCACGCCGCGGACCTCGATGCGCTCCTCATCCGCGAGGTCATCGCCGCCGCGCTGGCGGCGCTCCCCAGGGCCGTCGCGGAGGTGGGCACGATGCGCCTGCTGCACGGGATGGAGTACGCCGAGATCGCCGAACGGCTGGGAGCGGCGCTCCCTACCGTGAGGACCTACGCCTCCCGCGCCGTGGCCCGGCTCCGGAAGGACCCCCGCCTCCGCTCCCTGTACTACGACGACCTCCTCCCACCGGGCGCCCTCCCAGATGACTCCGTTCGCCTCGGTGAAGACGAGAGTTAGCCCGCGCAAGTTGTTACGCCAGACACCGCGACGTGTCTAGCGCCCCGAACGCCCGCCACCTCCCCGATGCCCTCCGTCCCGCTCCACGAGCGACTCCGCGAGTACGCTGCCCTGACCGCCGCCGAGCGGGCAGAGGTAGACGCCCTCGTTGAGTCCCGCCCCGACCTCCACGATGCGTGGACCGAGGCCCGGGCCCTCGCGGCGGTGATCGACGCCGCCCGAGCACCCGACGACCTGGCGGCGCAGGTCGTGGACGAGAGTCTCGGGCTCGGCCGGGACGCACCGCCTGCGCCGGACGAGCGAGCCGCGCTGGAGCACATCGCGGAGGAGTTGGAGGACCCGCTCGCGCAGTTCGAACGGCTGACCGGCCACGCGTTGCCCCCCCCCCTCGATGACCATAGCGGCGACGGCCGCCCGGCTGAACGGCCCGCTCGGCTGGCGGGAGACCGCGGCGCGGTGCAGGCGAGACCTCGCCTGAGGCGAGGTCTCGCCCTGGCCCTCGTGGCCGTCGTGGGGCTGTACGGGGCCGCGTTCGCCACGTCCTCTCTGACGACGCCGGAGCGCGTCCGCGTGGCCGAGGTCTCGGACGTGAGCACGGCGTTCCGCCCGGTCCGGGGTGCGGAACTCTCCGACCGCTACGCCGAGGCCGTCTCCCTTCTAGAAGGCGCGCAGACCTCCACGCTCGGACTTTTCCCCCGGACGGACGCGGACCGCTTGGACGCCGCCGCCGATGCCTTCGCGGAGATCGCCCGCGAGGCTCCCGACGACGGATTCGGCAAAGAGGCCGCGCTCGCGCTCGGGCGAATCCGCCTGCTCCAGGGCCGCGACGAGGAGGCGCGCGTCGCGCTGGACGCCGTGATGGCGCAGGGCGGCTACCGCGCCCCAGACGCCGCCCGCCTGCTGGACTACCTCGACGAGCAGGCGCGGTGACGCCCGCCCATCGGCACCGCTAGCGTTACAGCATCCGCCGCCGCTCGGCCTCCGTGGGGAGGCCGCAGACGTCCTTCGTGCCGAACCACCGGTAGCGGTTGCGCGCCACCCAGCGGTAGATCGCCTCGCGCGCCGGGCGGGGCATCCACCGCCCGACAGCCGACAGCGCGGGCCACGGCTGGCGGAGCCTCCGCATGAGCACGAGCGCGGCGTCGGAGCCCGTCAGCGTCTGCTCGGGACCGACGAGGACGACGCCTTCGAGGTAGTCCGGCGGCAGGCCGGAGGCCTCCAGCAGCGGCTTCGCGGCGTCGTCCTGCAACGACCCGAACCGGAGCGGCGACGCGTCTTCCCGCTCGTTGTCCAGGATGAAGCGGGTCGCGCCCTCGCAGAGCGAGCACACGCCGTCGATCAGGAGGACGGGAACGTCGGGGCGCTTAGGCATGGCGAACAAAAACGCGGGGACGTGCCGACGCACGCCCCCGCGGGAGGTTCTGAGCCGGAGGCCGCGCTAGGCGGCGTACGTGTTGAGCATCACCGGCATGATGAGCATCAGCACGTCTTCCCCCTCCAGCGGCTCCGCGGGCGAGACGACGCCGGCGCGGTTGGGCGAGGAGAACTCGAAGACCGCGTCCTCTGCGTCGAGGTTCTGGAGCACCTCCGTGAGGTAGTTGGCGTTGAAGCCGATCTCCATCTCGTCCGCGTCGTACTCGCAGAGCACGCGCTCCTTGGCCTCCGAGGCCCGCTCGATGTCTTCGGCGGAGATCTCGATGAGGTCCTTCTTGAGCGAAAGCCGCACCTGATGCGTCATGCTGGAGGAGTACAGCGCGACGCGCTTGACGGCGTTGAGCAGTGCCTCGCGCTGGACCGTCAGTTGCTTCTCGTTCTCGACGGGGATGACGGCCTCGTAGTTGGGGTACTGCTCGTCGATCATGCGCCCGATGACCGTGGTCTCGCCGAGGTTGAACTCCACGTAGCCCCCGCCCACTCGGACGGTGCAGTCGCCGTCGCCGGCGGCTTTGCCCGCCAGCGCGAGGGCCTTCTCCGGCGCGATGAACTCCATCGCGGGCTCCGCGGTGATCGCGTCCATGGTGAGACGCACGAGCCGGTGGCCGTCCGTGGCGACGATACGCGCGTTCTCCGGGCGGACCTGGAAGAGCACGCCCATCATGGCGGGCCGGAGCGCGTCCTTGGAAACCGCGAACCCGGTCTTGTCGATCGCGCGGCGGATCACGGCGGAGGGCGCCGTCACGGTCTGGGCGTCCTCCAGGCTCGGCAGCGCGGGGTAGTCCCCACCGTCGAAGCCGACCATCTTGTAGCGGCCCTGGTCCGTGGTCAGCTCCACGGTATGCTCCGTGTCCGTCTGGACCGTCACCGGCAGGCCGGAGGGCAGCGCGCGGACGGTGTCCAGCAGGCGCTTGGCCGGGACCGCGATCCGCTGCTTGGCGTCGGTCCCGTTGGTCTCGAACTGCACCGGCAGCGCCTGCACGATGGAGATGTCGAGGTCGGTCGCGGCGATGCGCAGGGTGTCCTCGTCGCGCTCGAAGAGGACGCACTCGAGGATGGGGAGCGTGGCCTTGGAGGGGACGGCGCCGCTGACCGTCGCGAGGGCGCGCTGGAGGTCCTGGCTGTTGACGGTGAACTTCATAACCGGGGCGGACCGAGCGCCCGCTAGAGCTGTCGTTTCAGGAAAAGACGATGACGCAGTATCGGGAGAACCCGTTCCGCAATCAACCGCTGCGGGACGCTCTCCCGATGGCTTCACCGCCCCGCCCTCGCCCCGCTGGCGGAGGTCGTCAGCAGGCGGGGCAAGGCGAGCCAAGGGTGCGGATTACAACGTTAGTATTGCCGTGATCGCACTGGCTGCGGAGGCGAGGGCGATCGCGAGAGCAACGAGCCTCCGCGTCACCTCACGCCCGCGCTGAATCTCCAGTGTCATCGCTCGTTGCTCTCGGCGCTCTTCAATTGTCTCCGCCAGCGGGACAACCGTGCTGTCGCCCACCATCAACACGAGCGGTTGACGTGATCCCGGTTGACGATCAGGTGGTTGCAGGTCTGCCTTGAAGAGAGCCTGGCTATCAGTGTTTAGGGCTTCACTATGTGTCCTGGTTCTAGCGCCCAAAGCTTGGCGCAAGTAAAACAGCTTCATGTTTGAGGCGGACCGAGCACCCGCTAGAGCTGTCGTTTCAGGAAAAGACGATGACGCAGTATCGGCAGGACTCGTTTGGCAATCAACAGCCAAACGTTGCTCTCCCGATGGCTTCACCGTCCGGCTGGCGGACCGTCCCGCCGAGGCCTCCCGCCAGCCGGGAGGCGCCTACCGCTCGCGCCCTACCGCGTGTGCAGCTCCAGCTTCTTCCGCACGCGCTCCACCGTCTCGCGGAAGAGCGGGTCCGTGTCGATCTGGTCCTCCACGCTCCGCACGGCGTGGATCACCGTGGAGTGGTCGCGCCCGCCGAAGCCCTGCCCGATCGTCTTGAGCGAGTGCTTCGTGAGCTGCTTGCAGAAGTACATCGCGATCTGGCGCGCCTGCACCACCTCGCGCTTCCGGGTCCGGGCGCGGACGAGGTCCTCGGGGATGTCCAGCACCTCGCAGGTGACCGTCTGGATCTGCGGGAGCGTGAGCGCCGCGCGCTGCTCCTTGATGAGGTCGCGCAGCCCATCGCGCGCCATCTCCAGATCGATCTCCCGGTTCTGCAGCGCGCCGTACGCGGAGAGCCGGATGAGGGCGCCCTCCAGCTCCCGGATGTTCGCCGTGACGTGCGTCGCGATGTACTCCAGCACGGCGTCCGAGACCTTCGTGCCGTCGTCCTCCGCGCGGCGGCGGAGGATCGCGATTCGGGTCTCCAACTCCGGCGCCTGCACGTCCGCCACCAGTCCCCACTGGAACCGCGAGACGAGCCGCTCTTCCAGCCCCTCGATGTCCTTCAGCGGACGGTCCGAGGAGAGCACGATCTGCTTCCGTTGGAGGTGCAGCTCGTTGAAGATGTGGAAGAACTGCTCCTGCGTCTTCTCCTTGCCGCCGAAGAACTGGACGTCGTCCACGATGAGCACGTCCACGCTCTGGTAGAGCTCCGCGAAGGCGCCTGCCGCGTTGTTGCGGATGGCCCGGACGAACTCCGACGTGAACTGCTCGCTGGAGGTGTAGCGGACGGTCCGCGCGTGACCGTGCGTCCGCGCGTAGTTGCCGATGGCCTGGATCAGGTGCGTCTTCCCGAGCCCCACGCCGCCGTAGATCAGGAACGGGTTGAACGCCGTCTCGCCCGGCTGCTGCGCGATGGCCCACGCCGCGCTCCGCGCCAGCCGGTTGCAATCCCCCTCGATGAAGCGGTCGAACGTGAGGAGCGGGTCCAGGTGCGGGTCCACCTCGCGGCGGACGCCCGGGATGGCGAAGGGGCTCGTGCCGTGGCCGTTCGGCGCCTGCGCTGGCGGACGGGCCGGGCCAGGCTGAGGCGCGGGATAGCCTCGGTGTGGGGCGTGTCCGGACGGAGCGCCAGCCTGCGGCGAGGTGTCCACGGAGCGGGCGCGGCGCCCGGGCACGAGCGCGTCCGGGCGGGCCGGAAGCTGCATGGAGGCACCGGGCCGCTCCGCCTCCGTGTCCTCCCGCTCGATCACGATATCGTAGAAGAGGCGGCCCGTCGGGCCGAGCACCTTCGTGATCGTCTTGCGCAGGAGCGCGAAGTAGTGCTCCTCCAGCCACTCGTAGTAGAACCGGCTCGGAAGCTGAACGGTCAGCTTCGGGACGCCGTCCTCTTCTTCGAGCGCCACCGCGCGGAGCGGGTCAAACCAGGTGCGGTAGCTCTGCCGGCTGATGTTGTCTCGGATGATCGCGAGACACTCGTCCCAGACCTCGTCGGGGGTCCTGTTCATCGAGCCGGAAGCGGTAGCGGTGGGAGGGAAGCGAAGAGCGTCAAGATCCGACAACGGAGGGATCCGTGCGAGGGAGGCACGGAGGGGACCCGTGGGGTTATCCACAGCCCAACCGAACGCCGCGTGGGGTCAGGGGCCGGGGACTCCCGGGGACACTCGCGCTATCCACATCTTTTCCACGTTGTGGAAAAGGGGAGCTATCCCCTTGCGGTGCAACGCCGTCGGATCCAACAGAGAAACAAACAGGCGCGGTGGCACCCTCGAAGTGAAGCGCGCGCGGGGCGAGCGGTTCGGGAACGGGGTGGACTTTTCCACATCTCCACCAACGGAGTGCGAGAGGAGGGGATCCGCCCATCCCCGGGCCTCGCCAACGCGGGCGCTGGCGGCTCGCGCGGAGGGACGAGCGTCCGGCTCCGGCCCGGCATGGTAACCGCGCCTCCGCCGGTGGGGCAACGGCCGCCGAGCCCATCCGCCAGCCGAACGGAAGACTTCACACGAAGGCCGCCCGCCCGCGCGGGGATGCGCCCGGCGCGAGCGAAGGTCGTGAGGAGGCCGCGCGAAGGGCCATGCAAACATCCCGGGAAGCCTTGCGGAGGCTCCTGGGCGCCGTCTAGCTTCCGGGTTCCGTGCGCCTGCACCGCGCGCGTAAGACGACGCCGCTCCTTGACCTCATGCTCCGGGTAGACCTCACCGCGCTCGACGACGGGCTCCACGAAATGGAGCTCACGCCCAGCCCCGCCGACCTCGACCTCGACCCCGAGGTGTTCGCCGACATCGCCGTCGCGCTGAGCCTCGACGTGGCCGAGCGGCGGGTCCGCGCCACCTTCGCCACCCAGGCGACGGCGACGCTCGAGTGCGACCGCACCCTCGTGGAGTACCAGCAGCCGATCCACGGCTCGCACGAGGTGCTCTTCACCGACCGCCCTATCGGGGAGGACGACGAGGACATCTACCCGCTGCCCGATCACCCGCCCGAGGTGGACCTCACGGAGCCCGTCCGTGACACCATCCTCCTCTCGCTCCCGCTCCGGCGCGTCGCGCCCGAGGCAGAAGGAGCCGAGATCCCGACCCGCTTCGGCGGCCCCGCCGAGGGCGAGCCCGCCGACGATCGCTGGGAGGCCCTCCGCCGCCTCCGCGACGCCGACTCCGACTGACCACCCCGCGCTCCGGCGCGACACCCGACACACCCCATGGCCAACCCGAAGCGCCGCCACTCCAAGGCCCGCACCGCCACCCGCCGCGCCCAGTACAAGGTGCGCTCGATCCCCGTCACCCACGAGTGCTCCAACTGTGGGAGCGGGAAGGTCCTGCACCGCGCTTGCCCGAACTGCGGGCACTACCGCGGCCGCGCCGTCGTCGAGCGCGAGGAGCGCTTCTAGCGGCACCCCTTGCTCGCTCCGGCCCGCTCGGAGCGGCCTCAGACGCCCGTGCCAAGCCCCCGCCCCGCGGGAGCCGCGCACGGGCGTCCGTCGTATCTGTTCGTCCCGCAGGGCACGCGCCCGTACCTTGCGGCCCCTCTCCGCCTCCCCTCTCCACGCCCATGTCTTCCGAGTCCGCCCGGCCGATCCGCGTCGCCCTCGACGCCATGGGCGGCGACCACGCCCCCGGCGTCACGGTTGAAGGCGCCGTCCGCGCGGTCCGCGAGGCCGACGGCCGGCTGGCGGTGCTCCTCGTCGGTCGCGAGGCCGACCTCCGGGACGCCCTCGCCGCGCACGACGTCAGCGGCCTGCCGATCGAGGTGCTCCACGCGCCCGAGGTAATCGGGATGGACGAGAGCCCCTCGTCCGCGCTCAAGGGCAAACCGCAGTCGTCCATCCACGTCGGCCTCGGCGCGCACAAGGCCGGTCACGCCGACGCGTTCGCCTCGGCGGGCAACACCGGCGCCGTCATGGCCGGCGCCACGTTCCTGCTCGGCCGGCTCCCCGGCGTCCTCCGCCCCGCCCTCCCCGGCTACTTCCCGACCGTGGACGGCATGTGCATCTGCGTGGACGTGGGCGCCAACGTGGACGTCCGCAGCGACCTCCTCGTGCAGTTCGCGAAGATGGGCCGCGTGTTCGCCCAGACCGCGCTGCACAGCGAGAACCCGAGCGTCGCGCTCGTCAACGTGGGCGAGGAGCCCGGCAAGGGCACTGAGGTGGTCAAGGAGACCTACCAGAAGCTGAGCAGCGAGGACGACCTCCACTTCATCGGCAACATCGAGGGCCGCGACATCTTCCACCACGGCGCGGACGTCGTCGTGTGCGATGGGTTCGTGGGCAACGTGATGTTGAAGCTCGGCGAGAGCTTTTCCACCATCCTCCCGCACCTCTTCGGGCAGGAGATCCAGAAGCAAGGGCTCGGCCCCGAGATCGCGGCCGGCGTCAAGCAGGTGCTCCGCGGCGTGGCCGGCACCTTCGATTACGAGAACTACGGCGGCGTCCCCCTCCTGGGCGTGGACGGCACGGCCATCATCGGGCACGGCGGCTCGTCTGCCCGCGCCATCGCGCGGATGGTGACGCACGCCGCCGAGCTCGTCTCCGATGGCGTGACCGACCGCGTCGCCGAGGCCATCGCGCGCCCCCCCGCCGACCCCGTTTCCGCCTAAGCGCTTCGCATGAGCGACCCCCCCCGCCGCACGGCCGCCATCACGGCCGTCGGAGCCTACCTCCCCGAGGACCGGCTCACCAACGCCGACCTCGAGGCGATGGTGGACACCAACGATGAGTGGATCCGCACCCGCACGGGCATCCGCGAGCGCCGCATCCTTCGCGATCCGGACAAGGCCACGGCCTTCATGGCCACCGAGGCCGCCCGCCAGTGCCTCGAGCGCCGCGGGCTGGCGGCGGAGGACGTGGACCTCATCATCGTCGGCACGGTGACGCCGGACATGCACTTCCCCGCGTCCGCGAACCTCGTGCAGGACGCGCTCGGCGCGACCAAAGCGTGGGGCTTCGACCTCTCGGCGGCGTGCAGCGGCTTCCTCTTCGCGCTCACCACAGCGGCCCGCATGGTGGAAGCCGGCAGCGCCCGCAACGCGCTCGTCATCGGTGCGGACACGATGAGCCGCATCATCGACTACACGGACCGCACGACGTGCGTGCTCTTCGGCGACGGTGCCGGCGCGGTCCTCCTGGAGCCCAACACGGAGGGCCTCGGCGTGCTGGACGCCGTCCACTACACGGACGGATCCGGGGCCGACTCGCTGAGCCAGCCCGCGGGCGGCAGCCTCCGCCCGCCCACGCACGAGACCATCGACGCCCGCCTCCACTACGCGCAGCAGGACGGCCGCACCGTGTTCAAGCGGGCCGTCGTCGGCATGGCGGACGCGGCGGCGGAGATCATGGAGCGCAACGGGCTCACCGCGGACGACGTCCGCTACCTCGTCCCGCACCAGGCCAACCTCCGCATCATCGACGCGACGGCTCGGCGGATGGGGCTCTCCGAAGACAAGGTCATGCTCAACATCGAGCGCTACGGCAACACGACTGCGGCCACGCTCCCGCTCTGCCTCTGGGACTGGGAGAGCGAGCTCAAGCGCGGCGACAACCTCGTGCTGGCGGCCTTCGGCGGCGGGTTCACGTGGGGCGCCACCCACCTCAAGTGGGCCTACGATGGAACGGGCGAAGGCGGAACGCAGAACGCGGAAGGGGCCCCAGAGTAGAGACCTCGCAGGCGGCTGCCCCTTCGCCGTCCTGCATTCGCATCTGCATTCGCACTTCTGAATTCGATGGTCGCTTTTCTCTTCCCCGGCCAGGGCTCCCAGTACGCCGGCATGGCCGCCGATCTCGCCGAGCGCTTCCCCGAAGCCCGCGAGGTGGTAGACCGCGCCGACGCGGCCCTCGGCTTCTCCCTCTCCGAGATCATGTTCTCGGACGGCGACGAGGCCGCCGAGCGCCTCCGCCAGACGGAGAACACCCAGCCGGCGCTCTACGTCCACAGCCTCGCCGCCCACGCGGTCCTCGCCGCGCGCGGGCTCTCGTGCGACGTGGCCGCGGGCCACAGCCTCGGAGAGTGGAGCGCGCTCGCCGCGATGGGCGCGGTCTCCCTCGAAGACGGCCTGCTGGCGGTCCGCCGCCGCGGCGAGTTGATGGCGCAGGCGGGCGACGTCCGCCCCGGCACGATGGCCGCCGTTCTCGGGCTGGAAGCCGCGGACCTGGAGCGCGTCTGCCAACACGCCACCGACGCCGGCGACGGCGTAGTGGTGCCCGCCAACTACAACGACCCCGGCCAGATCGTGATCTCCGGCGACCGCCCAGCGGTGGAGCGCGCGAGCGAGGCCGCCAGCGGGGCAGGCGCCCGGCGCGTGGTCCCACTCCCGGTCAGCGGCGCCTTCCACAGCCCGCTCATGGCCTTCGCCCGCGAGGGGCTGGCGGCGACGCTGGAGACGCTCGAGATCTCCGAGCCGCGCGTGCCCGTCGTGCTCAACGTCACGGCGGAGCCCACGACCGACCCCGAGACGATCCGCGAGAAGCTGCTGGAGCAGCTCACCGCGCCCGTCCGCTGGGCGCAGAGCCTGGAGGCCATGTCCGGCATGGGCGTAGAGCGGTTCGTGGAGGTCGGCGCGGGCAAGGTGCTCTCTGGCCTCGCGAAGCGGACGCTCGGCCGCCGGACCGAGACCGCCACAGCCGGCACCGCATCCGACATCGAGGCGCTAGCGGCGTAGATCGGCGGGCGGACTGCGGCGCGCTACTTTGAGCGCGCCCCCCGCCGTCGCGTATGTCCCGCCAGTTCACCGAGGCCGAAGCCCAGCGCATCTTCGCGCGGATGGCGGAGATGCAACGCGCCGACGCGGCCCGCACGCCCGGCGCGCTCTCGCGCGAGGACCTGGAGGAAGCCGCCGCAGCCGCCGGACTCGATCCGCGCTACGTCGCACAGGCCGTCGCGGAGTTGGACGCGGCGCCGGCCCGGACCCGGACGCTCCTCAGCGCCCCCGTCGAAGTCGTCCGCCAGCGGGTCGTGCCCGGGCCCCTCACCGATGACACCTGGGCCGCGATGGTGGAGGCCCTCCGCCAGCACACCGGCCAGCAAGGCATGGCGGGGCAGATCGGCCGTCTGCGCGAGTGGACCGGCATCCGTCACGGCACCAAGAACGGTATCGTCACGCGTCTCTCCGCGGAGCCGACCGAGGGCGGCGTCCGGCTGATGGTCACGGAGTCCGTGCGCGAGATCGTCAAGGGGCTCTCCATCGCCGCCGTGCTCACGGCGCTCGTGGGTTTGTTCGTGCTCGGCGAGGCCACGCTCGGCGCAAGCCCCGACGCCCTCGTGGGCGTCGCGCTGATGGCGCTGATGGTCGTCGGTTTCACCCTCGGCGCGCAGGGGTGGTCCCGCTGGTGGGCGCGAGACCGCGCCGAGCAGTTCGACGCCCTCCTGGACCGGCTCGAACTCGTCGCGCGACAGGCGCAGACCGGCACCCCGGACCTCGCCGGCGGCGACCGCCAGCCGCTCCTCGACCTCGACGCGCTGGCGGAGGCCCCGGACGAGTCCGAGACCCGCGGCCCGCGCGAACGGATCCGCCCGTGAGGCCGGAGCGCGTCGGTAGCTTCCCGCCCCGATCCCCTCTGAGCCTCTCATGACCCTCGACCTCTCCGGCAAGAACATCCTCGTCACCGGCGGCACCCGCGGCATCGGCCGCGCGATCGTCGAAGCCGCGAACGCGGCGGGCGCGAACGTCGCGTTCACCTACCGCTCCTCTACGGAGACCGCGGAACAGCTCGTGCAGGCCCTCGGCGGGGACGACCGCGCCCTCGCCCTCCAGGCCGACGCCGCCTCCGCAGACGACGCCGCCGCCGCGGTCCAGGCCGTGACCGAGAAGTGGGGCACCATCGACGGGCTCGTGGTCAACGCCGGCATCACGCGCGACACGCTCATGATCCGCATGAGCGCCGAGGACTGGCAGGCCGTCCTCGACACCAACCTGACCGGCGCGTTCCACGTCGCCAAGGCCGCCTACCGCCCGATGATGAAGCAGCGCGCCGGCTCCATCGTGACGGTCTCCTCCGTGGTGGGCGTGATGGGCAACGCGGGGCAGGCGAACTACGCCGCCTCCAAGGCCGGCCTCATCGGTTTTACGAAGAGCCTCGCGCGGGAGCTCGGCGGCCGCGGCGTGCGCGCCAACGTCGTCGCGCCCGGCTACATCCAGACGGACATGACCGCCGACCTCGGCGACAAGGTCACGGACGCGATGAAGGGCCAGATCCCGCTCGGCCGCCTCGGCCAGCCGGACGACATCGCGGCGGCGACGCTCTTCCTCCTCTCCGACGCGAGCACCTACGTCACCGGCCACGTGCTGCACGTAGACGGCGGGATGGCGATGTAAGTGACGGCGTATCCTCGGGGCACGATTCGCCTCTGCCCCGATGGTCCGTTCCCTCCTCCTCGCCCTGCTGGCGGTCTCGCTCGGCGGCACCGCCAGCGCGCAGGACGTGCCCGTCGTCCTCCCTGCCGAAGAGGCCCAGACCTCCGCTCTTTCCCCAGTGACCTCCTTGCCTCTCTCCGGCGGGGAACGCGCGGTGGTGTACCTCAGCGGCGTTGCCGGAGGCGTCATCGCGCCGATCCTTCTGGGAAGCACCCTGAACGAAGGGTGGGTCACGGTCGTCTCCGTTCCAGTGGGCGCGGCGTTCGGCGTGCACGCCGCGAGCCAGTTGTACGGTCTCGAGGGTGAGATCACGGGTGCCCTCGGGAACGCTGCCCTCGGGTTCGGAATCGGTGCCGGGGCAGGCGTCTTGTCTGTGGTCGTCCTCTGCAGCGATGGGGGGTGCCCCTTCGGGTCGGACTCGCCCCGACTCCACACCGCGGCATTGGTCGGATTAGGCCTCGCGACGGTGACGCCGGGCCTCGTTGCGGCGCACCGGCGAATCGGGCTCAACGCGCGCCTCACGCCCGCCGCGCTGGCGGCGCCGACCGGCGAGACCGTGGCGGGCCTCTCCCTCCGCGTGGGCCTCTAGCGGCTGGCGGATGGCCTCGCCGAGACGGTCCGCCAGCGCCACACGGACGGGAAGCTCTGCGGAAGACCCCGAGCGGGAACACGAGCGCCGCCGTGCGCGAGTATCCTGGTCGCTGACGTGGACCGCGTCCGGATGAGTGACGACGCGGTCAGGAGCCCGACTCCCGGGCCAACCGCACCCCTACTCCTTTGGCGTACTCCCTCCAGATTGATCTCACGAGCGCCGCGCAGAAAAAAGAGCGCGACGACTCCCCCATCCAGACCCCCTTCGAGGACCCCGACGACGCGGTCGAGCCCGCCTCCCGCGAAACGGTCCCGGACAGCATCCGCCAGGCGCTGGACTCCCTCGGCTGGGCGGACCTCATGCCCGTCCAGCAGCAGGCCCTCCCCTACCTCCTCGACGGCCACGACGTCGTCGTGCAGAGCCGGACGGGCTCCGGCAAGACCGGCGCCTTCCTCCTCCCCCTCCTCGAACAGCTCGACCGCCAGTCGGACGGGACGCAAGCCCTCGTGCTCTGCCCCACCCGCGAGCTGGCGCTCCAGATCCACGGCGAGTTTGAGAAGATGACGGCGGACATGCCGGCCGACGAGCGCGTCCGCGCCGTGCCGGTCTACGGCGGCACCGCCTACGGCCCCCAGATCGACGCCTTCAAGAACGGCGTGGAGCTCGTCATCGGGACGCCGGGCCGTGTGCTGGACCACCTGGAGCGGCGCTCGCTCCGGCTGGACACCCTCCGCGCCCTCATCCTGGACGAGGCGGACGAGATGCTCTCCATGGGCTTCTACCCGGACATGCGCAAGCTCAAGCGCTTCCTCCCGCGCGAGCGCACGAGCGCCATGTTCTCCGCCACCATGCCCTACGCCGTGCAACGCGTGGGCAAGGAGTTCCTGACGGACCCCGTCTTCCTCGCGCCCGCCGGCAAGCGCATCCACGTGGACCTCATGACCCACCGCGCCGTGGAGGTGGAGCCGATGGGCAAGGACCGCGCCCTCGCCAAACTCATCGAGTGGGAGAACCCGAGCGCGGCCATCGTCTTCGCCAACACCCGGCGCGAGGTGGAGTACCTCGCCACCTTCCTCCGCAACTTCGGCTACGACGCGGACGGCATCTCGTCTGACCTCACGCAGAAGGCCCGCGAGAAGGTCATGGGCCGGCTCCGCAGCGGCGACCTCCGTATCCTCGTCGCCACGGACGTGGCCGCCCGCGGCATCGACGTGAACGACCTCTCGCACGTCTTCCAGTACGACGTGCCGCAGGACAAGGAGTACTACGTCCACCGCTCTGGCCGCACCGCCCGCGCGGGCAAGAGCGGCACCAGCATCACGCTCTACTTCGCCCACGAGAAGAGCGCGATCAAGGACATCGAGAAGAAGTACGACATCCCGATGGAGCGGCGCGAGCTGCCCACGGACGACGAGCTGGCGCGCCGCGTCGGCGAGCGGCTCACCAACAAGCTGGAGGACCGCATGCGCGATCGCTCCGCGCTGGACAAGGAGCGCGCGGCCCGCTTTGTGCCCGTCGCCCGCCAGCTCGTGGAAGAGGGCGAGCCCGAGATCCTCGCGATGCTGCTGGACGAGGCCTACCGCGCCAGCCTCCACGGCCCCGCGGACGCCCCCGTTATGGTGGCCGAGCACGAGCGCGAGGAGGACGCCCGCCCGGACGAGGCCCACAGCGACGCCCGCGACGACGTCTCCGAACCGGACACGAACGAAGCGGACGTGGACTCCGATTCCGACGACTCCGGCGACGACAAGCCGAAGCGCTCGCGCCGCCGCTCCCGTTCGCGCTCCCGCCGCAAGGACAGCTAACGCCATGCTCCGCACGCTCCTCCTCTGCATCCTCGCGCTCGCCGTGACCGCCAGCGCCTCGGCGCAGGATTCCCTGGACGTGACCGTCCTCTCCCGCGACGGTCACGCCGCCACGCTGGCGGACGTCGTCAACGCGATGGCAGAGGCGGACGTCGTCTTCCTCGGCGAGCAGCACGACGACTCGCTCGGGCACGTGGCCCAGCACCACCTCCTGCGGGCCGCGCAGGAGGCGTACGGCGAGCAGCGGCGCGTCGTGCTCGGGCTGGAGATGTTCGAGACCGACGTGCAGCTCGCCCTGGACGAGTACGCCGCCGGTCTCATCCGCGAGCGGGACTTCCTGGATGCGGCGCGGCCGTGGGGCAACTACGCCCGCGACTACCGCCCCCTCGTGGAGTACGCCATCGCCGAGGGCCTGCCCGTCGTGGCGACGAACGCGCCCAAGCGCTACGTCTCCCGCGTCTCCCGCGAAGGCGGGCTGGACGCGCTGGCGGCCCTTTCGGAGGCCGGACGCGCGACGATGCCGGCCGAGATCATCGCCCCCTCGGAGGCCATGTCCGAGGCGTTCCTCGCGCTGATGGGCGGGGCCGCCAGCCACGGCAGCATCCCCGGGATGCCGAGCGTGGACGGCATGCTCGCCGCCCAGAACCTCCGCGACGCCACGATGGCGTGGGCGCTCCACCGCGCGATGGAATCCGGTGACCTCGCCCTCCACCTGGACGGCGCGTTCCACTCGGACGGCGGCATCGGCATCCCGGAGCACCTCGCGCGGATCGCGCCGGAACTCCGCGTGGTGACCGTCACCATCGGCCCGGAGGCCACGCCCGGCCGCGACGCCTTCGCAATCGTCACGCGCTGACCCCGCACCGCTGGCGGTGGCTCTCGCCGAGCCCGTCCGCCAGCGCACGGCGCGGATCCCGGCTCGGCCTCGCGCGGTTCGGGCCCCATGGACCGCACCCACCTGTTCACGACTTCGATGCACCTCCCGCTCCCCCGCGAGGAGGTGTTCTCGTTTTTCGCCGAGGCGGCGAATCTGGAACGGATCACGCCGCCGGAACTCGGCTTCCGCATCACGACGCCGCCCCCCGATGGCATCCGCCAGGGCGCCCTTATCGAGTACCGGCTGCGGCTCTACGGCGTCCCGTTTGGCTGGCGGACCGAGATCGCGGAGTGGGACCCGCCGCGCCGGTTCGTGGACCAGCAGTTAACAGGGCCGTACCGCGTCTGGCACCACACCCACACCTTCGCGGAGGAAGACGGCGGCACCCGCATCGACGATGCCGTGCGGTACGGGCTTCCGCTCTGGCCCGTCGGGCAGATCGCGCTGCCTCTCGTGAGCGCGCAGGTCCGGCGCATCTTCGCCTACCGCGAGCGTGCCATCCGGCAGATCCTCCTCCGAGAGGCGGCATGATGGGGACCCGCACGCGGGGTCTGGCGGTATCCTCCGCGCGCCTTCCCCACCGCCTATGACCCTCGCCGAACTCATCCAGCAGTCCGAGTTCGAGTCCCCCGCGCTCGAATCCCTGCTCAACGTGGTCGTCACGGCCTCGTGGATGAATGGAGAGATGAACGCGGCGCTGTCGCCCCACGGCATCACGCAGGCGCAGTACAACGTGCTCCGCATCCTCCGCGGACGCCACCCGGGCTGCTACACCTGCTCGGACATCGGCTCGCGCCTGCTGGACCGGACGCCGGACGTGACGCGGCTCCTGGTCCGCCTGGAGCAGCGCGGCCTGATCGAGCGCGAGCGCGCGGAGTACGACCGCCGCGTGGTGGAGGTCACCATCTCGGAGGCCGGGCTTGCGCTCCTCGCCGACCTGGACGAGCCGGTCCGCGAGGCGACGCGGCGCATCGGCCGGCACCTCTCCGACGACGAGCACCGCCAGCTCTCGGCGCTGCTGGAGCGGCTGCGGACGGACCAGGAGTAAAGGGCGCGGCGCGCTGGCGGTTGCCCCGAGCGGGGAGGCGTAGCGCTCGGCTCCCCCACGCGGACCGCCAGCCGGGCATGGACATGGGGCGGAGCTAGAAGATGGCGTGAGCCGGAAGCGCTTCAGCGGGAGCGGGCGTAGCCTCCCGAACTGGCTTCCCACACCCCCGCATGGCCGCCTCCGCCCGCCCCTTCGCGCACCCCGACCGCTTCGTGGACCGCCACCTCGGCCCCTCTGCCGACGAGCGCCGCGAGATGTTGGATTTGCTCGGCTTCGACACGCTGGACGCGCTGATCGACGCCGCCGTACCGGACGCCATCCGCATGGAGGGCGACCTGAACCTCCCCGCCCCCCTGAGCGAGCGCGACCTGCTCGACCTCGCGCACCGCCGCGCGGGCGAGAACGAGGTCTTCCGCTCGTACATCGGGATGGGGTACTACGGGACGGTCACGCCGCCGGTCATCCTCCGGAACGTGCTGGAGAATCCCGGCTGGTACACGCAGTACACGCCGTACCAGGCGGAGATCGCGCAGGGCCGCTTGGAGGCGCTGCTCAACTTCCAGACGGTCGTGAGCGACCTCACGGGGCTGCCCGTCGCCAACGCATCGCTCTTGGACGAGGGCACCGCCGCCGCCGAGGCCATGAGCATGTTCGTCGGCGCGAGCCGCGGCAAGCGCACGCGGTTCTTCGTGGACGCGCGGTGCCACCCGCAGACCCTCGAGGTGGTCCGCCAGCGCGCCGAGCCCCAGGGCATCACCGTGGAGACCGGCGACTGGCGGAGCTTCTCGCCGGGCGCGGACTGCGCGGGCGCGCTCGTGCAGTACCCCAACACGGATGGCGAGATCGAGAGCTACGGCGCCTTCGCCGACGCGCTCCACGAGGCGGGCGCCAAGCTCGCCGTGGCGACGGACCTCCTCGCGCTGACGCTCATCGAGGCGCCCGGCGTCTGGGGCGCGGACGTGGCCGTGGGCAACAGCCAGCGCTTCGGCGTGCCGATGGGCTACGGCGGCCCCCACGCCGCCTTCTTCGCCTGCACCGACGAGTTCAAGCGCAAGATCCCCGGCCGCATCATCGGCGTGAGCGTGGACGCCCACGGCGAGCCCGCGCTGCGGATGGCGCTCCAGACGCGCGAGCAGCACATCCGCCGCGAGAAGGCCACGAGCAACATCTGCACGGCGCAGGTCCTCCTCGCGAACGTGGCCGGCTTCTACGCCGTCTACCACGGCCCCGAGGGGCTCACCGCCATCGCGCGGCACACGCACCGCGCCACCGCCGCGCTGGCGGAGGCGATCGGCGCGGCCGGGCACGAGGTGCTCACCGAGCGCTTCTTCGACACGATCCGCGTCCGCCCCAGCGGCGACGCCGCCGCGCTCCTCCAGACCGCCCGCGACGAGTACCGCATCAACCTCCGCGACTACGCCGACGGCACGGTCGGCATCGCGCTGGACGAGACCGTCCGCGAGCAGGACCTCGCGGACCTCGCCGACCTCTTCAACGCCGACCTCTCCGACCCGCTCCGCCAGCAGGACGGGGACTACGCCGGCGGCCTCGCGCGCGAGACGGACTTCCTCACGCACCCCACCTTCCACGCGCACCGCAGCGAGCACGAGATGCTCCGCTACCTCAAGGCGCTGGAGAACAAGGACCTCTCGCTCGTGCACAGCATGATCCCGCTGGGGTCCTGCACGATGAAGCTCAACGCGACGGCGGAGATGATGCCGATCACCCTCCCGGGCTTCGCGCACCTCCACCCGTTCGTCCCGGCGGACCAGGCCGAGGGCTACCGCCAGGTCATCACCGAACTCCACGACTGGCTGGCGGAGGTCACCGGGTTCGCGGCCGTCTCGCTCCAGCCCAACTCCGGCGCGATGGGCGAGTACACCGGCCTCCTCGCCATCCGCGCCTACCACCAGGCCAACGGCGACGAGGGCCGCACCGTCTGCCTCATCCCCACGAGCGCGCACGGCACCAACCCCGCCAGTGCCGTGATGTGCGGCATGAAGGTGGTCCCCGTCCAGGTGGACGACCAGGGCAACATCGACCTGGACGACCTCCGCGCGAAGGCGGACAAACACCGCGACGCGCTGGCGGCGCTCATGGTCACCTACCCGAGCACGCACGGCGTCTTCGAGACGACCATCCGCGAGATCGCGGACATCGTGCACGAGGCGGGCGGGCTCGTCTACATGGACGGCGCCAACATGAACGCGATGGTCGGCCTCTGCCGCCCGGGCGACTTCGGGATGGACGTGTGCCACCTCAACCTGCACAAGACGTTCGCCATCCCGCACGGCGGCGGCGGCCCCGGCATGGGCCCCATCGGCGTGAACGAGAAGCTGAAGCCGTTCCTCCCCGGCCACCCGGTCGTGCCCACTGGCGGCGAGCAGGCGACGGGCCCCGTCGCGGCGGCGCCGTACGGCAGCGCGCTCGTGCTCCTCATCTCGTGGGCCTACTGCGCGATGCTCGGCGCCGAGGGCCTCCGCCAGTCGAGCAAGACGGCCATCCTGAACGCCAACTACATGGCCAAGCGGCTGGACGGCCACTACGACGTGCTCTACCGCGGCCCCGGCGGCCTCAGCGCCCACGAGTTCATCCTCGACGTGCGCCCCTTCCAGAAGGCGGGCGTCGGCGCGGAGGACATCGCGAAGCGGCTCATCGACTACGGCTTCCACGCGCCCACGATGTCCTGGCCCGTGACCGGCACGCTCATGATCGAGCCGACCGAGAGCGAGTCCAAGGCGGAGCTGGACCGGTTCTGCGACGCGATGATCTCCATCCGCACGGAGATCCAGGAGCTGGAGCTCGGCACCGCCGACGCCGAGGACAACGTGCTCAAGAACGCGCCGCACACCGCCGCGCACGTCTCCGCCGACGAGTGGGCGCACCCGTACTCCCGCAGCCAGGCCGCCTACCCGGCGCCGTGGTCCCGCGAGGCCAAGTTCTGGCCGTCCGTCGGCCGCGTGGACAACGCCTGGGGCGACCGCAACCTCGCGTGCACCTGCCCGCCGATGGAGGCCTATGCCGAGGAGGCCGCATAGTCTCAGGCACCGGCACCGCCAGTCTGCCACGCTCGGGCTGGCGGTGCTCCTCGCCGCGTGCGGAACGCTGCCCCCGCCGGCCACACCCGCCAGCGGGACGCGGCTCGTGGGCGAGTGGGTGAGCGTGGACACGGTGGAGGTGACGGCACAGATCGAGGAGACCGGCGAGGTCTTCTTCTGGACGCACCTCCGCACGCACCTCGCGATCACGGACTCGACGTGGACCGAGACGAGCGTCACCCTGTCGAACACGCGCCTGGAGGGCTCGCGAACGGCGGTGCCCTACCGCATCGCGGGCGACTCGGTGGTCTCCGATCACGGTCTCCGCGCCGCCGTCTCCCTCCAGGGCGACACGCTCACCCTGACCTCACCCGGAGACGACGCGGTCCGCTACGTGCGCGGCACGATGGGCGAGGTCCCGCCGGACCTCCTCCGCCTGTGGGTCGGGCTCTCGCCGCCGGACGCGGCGGGCGTTCCCGCGGAGTTCGGCTTCCGGTTCAACGCGGACGGGACGTTCGACAACGGATGGGGCGAGCCCAGCGGCACGTACGTCGTCTTCGGCCCCTACCTCCTGCTCCGGGAAGGCCTCGCCTCTCCCGACCCACGGAACGGGATGACGCCCTTCCGGTCGGTCCTCGAAATGGAGAGCGGCCCGGCTCTGGAAGGACCGGCAGACGCCCGCTACCCGGTCCTTCGGCTACGCGGCGGTCCCGAGGAGCCGCTCCTCACGCTGTACGGCCGGTAGCCACCCGCTGGCGCTCGCGCTCGGCGAGGACAGCCGCCAGCGGGACGGAGGATCCCGGCGACCGGAGAATCGCGCGTGCGTCAGGCGCGAAGAGACCGCGAGAGCGTAGAGGCGCCCCGGCGGTTCCGGAACTCCCAGCGCGCATCGCCGGGTTCGAGAGCCGTTTCACACTCCCGTTCCGACATGAACGTCCTGATGGTTCTCACGTCCCACGACCAGCTCGGGGACACCGGCGAGAAGACCGGCTTCTGGCTCGAAGAGTTCGCCGCCCCCTACTACGTCTTCAAGGACGCCGGCGCGACGATCACGCTCGCCTCGCCCGAAGGCGGCCAGCCCCCGCTGGACCCCAAGAGCGACGCCCCGGATGCGCAGACCGACGCCACCCGCCGCTTCCGCGAGGACGACGAGGCGCAGGCGGCCCTCGCCTCCACCGAGCGCCTGGACACGATCGACGTCACCGCGTACGACGCGGTGTTCTACCCCGGCGGCCACGGCCCGCTCTGGGACCTCGCGGAAGACGCCGCCTCCATCGCGCTGATCGAAACCGCCATCGGACAGGGAACGCCTGTCGCGGCGGTCTGCCACGCGCCCGCGGTGCTCCGCCACACGAAGGCCGCCGACGGCTCCCCCCTCGTCTCCGGGAAGTCCGTCACGGGCTTCACCAACTCCGAGGAAGAAGCCGTCCAGCTCACCGACGTGGTCCCCTTCCTCGTGGAGGACATGCTGAAGGAGAACGGCGGCACCTTCTCCCGCACCGAGGACTGGGGCGTGCACGTCGTCCGCGACGGCCTCCTCATCACGGGTCAGAACCCGGCATCGTCCGAGGCCGCCGCTGAGGCGCTCCTCAAACTCCTCGCCGAGACCGAGGCGTAACGCCGCCCGCTGGCGGTCGTGCTCGTCCGGGCCGACCGCCAGCCGGTTAGAGGTGGCAGATGCTGCAGCCGGCGTCCGGGTCCTCCAGATCGCGCGCCTCGTCCAGCAGCCCGCTCTCCGGGAAGAGCTGCGCGAGGAGCGTCGGCCCGACGCGGGTTTGCTCCAGCCGCGCGAGGCGGTCGGCGGTGCGCTGCTTGATCTGGGCCACGCGCTCCGGCTGCTTCAGGTCCACCAGGGGCTCGGCATCGCCCCAGGTGTAGCGCTCGCCCGTTTCGGGGTCCTCGCGCTCGTAGGCCATCGCGCGCTCGAACAGCTCCGGGTGGTTCTCCAGGAGCCCTACCCACTCGCTCCGGCGCTGGAAAAAGCAGAAGTAGCAGCCCGAGCGGCTCCGCCAGTCGTAGTAGGCCGGCCGGCCCATCCCGGAGTCCTCCAGAATGCGGTACACGTCCTCCTTCACGATGCCGTCCTCCTTGAACGGGAAGACGGTCTGGATGGTGGGCTTGGTGGAGATGTAGCCCACGCGGTCCGGCTCGTCCGCCCGGATGCCGACGTACGAGATCACCGGGTCATCGCCGACGTGGCGCTCGTACGGCTCCAGCTTGAGCTTCCGCGTGCACCACCGCATCTGCGGGCTCGGGAGGAAGCCGCGGTACAGCTTGAGGTAGTGGTCGAACGGCGTCTCGCCGGGCGGGGCGTCGGCGGCGAGGCGTTGGATAGGCGTCCCGAGGTACGTCTCCAGCCGGTTGAGGTAGTCGTAGGTCTCCTCCAGTTCGGTCCCGGTGTCGCAGAAGACGTACTCCGGCGCCTCCAGCGGGGCGCGCGGCGGCAGCCCCGTCTTGCCCAGCGCGCGCCGCCAGCGCTCGGGATCGTGGAGGTAGATCGCGAGGGCGGACGAGTCCTTCCCCCCGGAGAAGGCGACGACGTGGCGGGGCTCAGGCATCGGGCGAGGGGTCGGAGAGAGACGCGAGGATCTCGGCGAGGTCGCCGGAGCGGCCGGCGCGGCGTTCGAGGAGCGCGAGGGAGAGCTGGCCGAGCGCCGCGAGCTGCACGTCCACGTCGGCCTCACCGAGGGCGCCGAGCATGGAGGCCGCCAGCTGGCGGACCGTTTCAGCGTCTTCGGGGTGGACGTGGACGACGGCCTCGCGTTCCTCCTCGTGCGTGGCCGTCACGCCGAGGCGGAGCTTCTGCGCGTGCCGCGTGCGCTCCGTCGGCGCCTCCGCCGTGAAGGCGACAGCCTCACGGTGGGCGAACGTCCGCGCCACGTCGCCGAGGGCGGTCGCGAACCGGGCGCGGTCCTCATCGCCCCACTGGTTGGGCGGCCGCCGCGTGAGCAGCGCGCCGATGGACTCCAGCCACCCGCGGGCGTCCAGCAACTCGTCCCCGGCGCGGACGATGAACGCGCGGAGCGTGCCGTCCACGGCCTCCCCCGCGAGGGCACGCGCGCGCTCCCCGAGTTCGCTCCGCCTCTCCTCGCGCGAGGCCGAGCGCAGCCCGAACGCCTCCGCCAATTGGCGGTCGAGATCCGTGAGGAGGTCGTCGTAGGTGCGGGAGAGCTCCGCGAGCGCATCGCCGAGAACCTGGACGTAAAGCGTCGCGCGGTCCTGCGCCGTCTCGGGCGCCTCGTCCTCGAACGGCTCCACGCCGCAGGCGAGCGGGAGCTCGCGGAAGAGCAGTGAGGCGGGCTCTTTCGCGCGGACGAGCGTTTCGCGGACCTGCGTGGCCTGATCGCTCATCGTGGTCGTTTTGCGGACGTACGGCGGCAGCGCGCTCACGCCGCCCAGCACGCGCGCGACGACCGGCAGCGGCTTGTGCCCGCCCGCCGGCTCCGCCAGCCCGACGCGCGCGCCGAGCGCCCGCAGCGCCACCTGCTGCGCCTCGGTCGCCTCCACCCACTGCACCGTGAAGTCCGCCGGGCCGCGAAGGAGCCGCTCCACGGCTTCGTAGGAGAGCCGCTGCTGGAACACGCCGTTCTCGAACACCGCCACGCGGTCGCCGTGCCGCACGAGTTGGGAAAACAGCAGGATGGGCAGCAGCCCGTCGCGCACGCCGTAGGGCGGCTGGCGGAGCCGGTCGTAGAGCGCGGGGACGCCGACGGGCGCGGTGCGGGCCTCGCGGAGCGCCGCGTCCAGCGCGCCGATGGCAGCCTCGGTACCTGGCTCCGTCGGCGAGGCGAACCGCCAGCCAGCGGCGGTTTCGCGGTGGAGGCCCGTCCGTTGCAGGACGGAGGCGTAGATACCGTATTCCGCAGGCGTCCCCTCGATGCCGAGGCGCGGCTCGTGGGGGTGCTCGGTCATCGCGCGGAGCAGGCCTTTCGTGGCGCGGACGGCGCTGGAAGACGGCGCGTGCCGGTTGACCAGCTCGTTCCAGATGCGCGGCGCGTGCGGGAAGACGTCGTCGCAGACGGCGGAGAGGGCGGGCTGGAGCGCGTCCACCCGTTGCGGCTCCCCGGCGCGGAACCACGCAGCCCCTTCGGGCGCGAGGGCCTCCGCGACACGGGCGTCCACCTCCGCGCCCAGCGCGGCGTGCTGGGCGTCCACCTCCTGCCGCGCGACGCGGTCCCCGGCGAGCGAATCGGTGTGGGCGCGGACCCAGTCCAGGCACGCGAGGTCTCGCGCGAGATCGCGCAGGCCGCCGAGTCCGCGGACGAGCGCCACGAGCGTCCGCGCGTCCGACTGGCGGACGGCCTGGAAGAGCTCTGCTGTGGGCGCCTCGTCCGGGAGGACGTAGACGACGCGGCCGTCTGTCTCTGGTGGCGCCGCGAGGAGGCGGGCGAGGTCCGTGCCATCCGAGTAGACCACCTCGAACACGCGCGAGGTGCCCGTCTCGAACGCGTGCCGTCGGGCGACGAGCGGCTGCGGCGGCCGCGACTGGCGGAGAAGCTCAGCAAGCGGGGTCCAGCCGGGGATGGCCTCGCGCGCTTCCGCCAGCGCGGCGGAGAGGTCGAAGTCGCTCCCTTCCCAGACGCGGTACTCGTCGTGGAACGGGCGGTAGGCCACGGCGCGGGCCTCGCGGAGCGCCCCCAGCGCCGCGCGGGTCTCGGCCTCGGGCGCGCCGGAGGTCGCGAGGAGCACGCGCTCGGACGGCGGGAGCCCCGCCAGCGCCCCCGCGAAGGAGAGCACGGCAACCTGTTTCAGCAACTGCTCCTGCATCTCGTCCCCGCCGATGCGCGAGAGCGCGGCCTCGGTCTCGGCCCAGAGCCTCGCGCCCGCGCCGCCCGCCAGCGCGACGCCGAGCGTGCCGGTGAGGTAGTCGTAGAGGTGGTCCGGGCGGTAGATCGCGCCCTCGGCGGAGACGGCGAGGAAGCTGCCGGGCTCGCCCGAGGCGAGGAAGGAGAACAGCGAGCGCTCTTTCTGCGCGAGGCGCCGGAACAGCGGCCCCACGAGCAACGCGACCGCCGGGTGCAGCGGCCACGCCTCCGCCAAGTGCGCGCGGACCTGCTCCGCGTCCATCCGCGCCGGGAGCGTCGCGGCCTCGACGGTCGCCTCCGCCAGCCGGGCGGGTTCATCGGCGGGCCGGGCGTCCGCGTCGATGGCGGCGGCGAGGAGGCGGAGCGTCTCCCCCACTGGCTCCACCCAGCCCACGTCCGCGTAGCGCCCCTGCACCTTGCGCCATTCGTCGCGACGGGAGGACGAGAGGCCGGTCGCGTAGCGCTCGAACGCCTGATGCAGAACCGTGACGGCGAGAAGCGGCGGGGCACCGGGCGCGGCGGCGCGCTCCGCGAGAAGCTGGAGCACGTAGAGATCGCCCGCGTCGGGGTGGACGGCCGCGTATTCGAGGTGCTTGCCGAGTTCGTCCAGCACGAGAAACAGCCCGCCGCCCGTGCGCGCGTGGACGAGCGCGGCGGCCTCATCGTACGCCGCCATCACCTCGCCCTCGGTGTCCGACTGGCGGACGCGCTCGGCGAGGGCAAGGGCCGCGGCGGACGTATCGGCTTTCCGGCCCTTCCCCTTCGGCACGTCGGCGGCGAACGCCTCCATCGCTCGGCCCAGACCGTCCGCAAGCGCGGAGAGCACGGGGCCGCGCGAGCCGACCACGAGGACGGGGCAGAACGCACCGCCCGAGGCCTCGCGCAGCCGGTCTGCCAGCGGGTCGTCCGCGGCGCTCAGGTGCGCGTGGGCGTCCGCGTCTCGGCGGAGCAGGCGCGAGGCGAACAGCGCGAAGGAGCTTTTGCCGCCGCCGTACGGCCCGGAAACGGACCACGCCCGGGAGGCGCCCGGCGTCTCCAGTGCGTCGGCGATCTGGCCCAGCGTCTCGCGCGCCTTCGCGGTGACGACGTAGCCCTCCAGCCCGCGCGCACTGTAGAAGTCGCGCACGAGGTGCACGCTCCGCTGAAACTGGCCGTGGACGCGAACGGGCATGAGAGGCGCGAGGGGAAACGCGGGAGGATCGGGGCGGACAGTGCCGGGGGCGCGTCAGGCGGGGAGCGCGAGGCCCAGCTGGCGGTCGTGCTCGGCAGGCGGAACGGGCGCGTCGCGGTAGAGCTGCTGCACGCCCGCGGTGCTGTCGAACCGGAACGCGGCCTCCGGCTCCGCCTCGATGGCTTCGATCAGCTCGAACGCCTGGTCCTCGCCCAGCCCGAAGACGCGGCCGGGCGAGGCGGGCGCGCTGAGCACGTCCGAGATGGCGAGCGTGCGGGAGGTCGGCGCCGTGCGGGCCCAGAAGTCCAGGACGGCGTCCGCGAAGACCTCGGGGGTGAGCCCGGTCCGCCGGCCCCGGCGCAGTACGAGGGCGCCCGCCGAGCGCTCCACGAGCCCCAGCCCCGCGAGCGGCGAGAGCGCCGCGTCTTCGGCGTCTTGCCGGGTAAGGGGGGCATAGGTCCCGGCGAGGCAGGTCAGATCGCGCCGCAGGGTGGAGCGCTTGGGTTGGGCGTCGGCCGCGCCCTGCGCGTCCAGCCACTCGCCCAGACTGTGTGCCAGCCCGTCGAGGTCGGCGGTGTGGCCGCGGAAGTGGCCGAAGAGGAAGTGCCAGAGCGTGGCCCGGTCGGCCTCGCGGCAGAGCCGCCAGTGGAGCCGCCAGCTCGTCGCGAGGTGCTCGCAGTAGGGGTCCGCGCCGCCCTCGCCGAACGTCGCCAGCCCCCACGCCGTCGGGACGATCGCGCCGCGTGTTTCCCCTTCGCGGAGGGCGCCCGTCGCGAGGCCCCAGTGCCGCATCGCGCGGACCATGTTGCGGCCCACGCCGAAGGTGGCGATGGCCTCGCCGGAGCGGAAGACGGCCGGGTCCTCTGCCGCCGCTCGGACGGCCTTCGGCAGCCACAGAAAGCGGAGCGGGAACGTCTCGTGACCGGAGAACGAGAGCGTGGGCATCGGCAGGCTGGCGGCCGCGACCAGCGGGGGTGGGAGGACGCCCAAAGGTACCGACGGCGCCCCCCGGCCTCTATGCAGAATGGCCCCGCCAGCGGTGCGCTGACGGGGCCAGACGACCAGGCCGACCGGTAGCCTGCCGAGGTGCGGGGCGCTAGCGAATGCGCACGGCGTCCGCGATGACGACGTAGCCGCTCGTGGTCCAGCGCGAGAGCATCACGCGGTTCCAGCCCGCCGTGAAGGTGTACGTCCCGAGCGTGTTCCACTTGCCGCCGTTCGACTGCATGTTGACGGTCGTGGAGCCCACGCTGGAGCCACTCGCGTTGTACATGATGAAGGGGGCGGACGGCGCGCGGTTCGAACCGGCCACCCACCACGCATCGATGGTCTTCGTGCCGCCGGTCGGGAGGTAGAACCAGAACGAGGCGCCATCGGAGACGGCCGCGGTCTGCGCCCACCAGTAGCCCGTCTGGTAGTCCGTGCTATGGCTGGAGGCCGTCCAGTTGGAGGACACGTCGATGTAGCCCTCGCTCGTGTTGTTGAGGTTGTTGTTGCTGTCCACGATGATCTCCGAGCCGCCGCCACTGGAGCCGCACTCCGTGTTGATGCGGTTGAGGTAGTCCGTCCACGGCCAGTTCGGGCCCGGGTCCGTGCGGTTGTACGGCTGGAGCGTCCCGTGCGCCACGAAGTGGTACTGGTCGCGCGGGATGTTGTGGTCCTGGCTGATGTCGCAAGAGAGCTCCGCCGAGGTCTGGATCATCCCCGTGTTGAAGGAGGACTGCGAGGCGTAGCCCGCGTGCTCGATCCCGATGGTGAAGTTGTTCGAGCTCTGGCCGTTCTTGCTGCACTGCGTGCTGCCGTTGAGCGAGCAGTCGTAGCTGGCGCCGATGTGCCACGCCTTCTTGTCCTCGCGGACGAGCTGCGAGATCTCGGAGCCGGTCTCGTTGACCACGTAGTGCGCGCTCACGCCCGCCTGGGAGTTGGTGAGCCAGCCCCAGCAGCCGGAGTACGAGCCCTCGCAGGTGTGGATGATGACCATGCTCGGCGAGGTCCCGGAGGGGCGGGAGCTGTAGTTCGGCGAGGACCGCCAGATGGCCGGGCCGTAGTCCGCGCTCCGCTGGTACGTCGGGTCCTCAGCGATGGGCTCGATGGCGGTCGCGTGCGCGGCGATGGAGCCCAGCTGCGTGCCGTCCGGCCCTTCCACGACCACGCCCTCGCGGAGCGCGCCGTAGACGCCCTCGCGGACGTAGTGGTCGCGGGCGGCTTCCGCCTCGATCCCGCTATAGCGCGCGACGACGGGCGCCCAGGCGTCCAGGTCCGCGCGGTCGATGCCGGCCTCGTCTGCCCACTGGCGGAGAAGCGCGGCGGCGGCGAGCACGTTGGCTTCGGGGCGAGTACGGACGTCGGCTTCGGAGAGGCGCGCCAGCTGGGCGCCTTCGGTGAGGCGTTCCCCACGGAGCGCCATCAGGCCGTAGGCAGGGGCGACGCCCTCGAACTCCTCATGGCCTTCCACCATCTCCCACCGGGTCTCGGTGTAAGCGATGGAAGCGAGAAGGTCCGCGGGCACGTCGTACTGCTCGGCGGCCCCTTCGAAGAGGTCGGCGGAGACGGGAGCGTTGCCGGGAGCCTCGGGGGCGGCGGAGCCCATCGGGTTCTCACCGCAGCCTGCGGCGAGGAACGCAACGACGAGCGTCGCGAGGGAAAGGCGGTACCAAGGGTAGGTCATGACGGGTACGGGTGGTGGTGAGGGGGCTGAGAGGGTGCGGGTCGGTCAGAGGGGCAGCCAGAGCGGCCGGGTTTCCACGCCGGGCGAGGAGGTGAGCCGGGTGAGGCCGGTGCCATCGGCGCGAAGGAGGAAGAGGTCGGGGGAGCCGTGTCGGTCGGAGACGAAGGCGAGGGCGGAGCCGTCCGGGCTCCAGGCGGGGTCCCAGCCTTCCGCCAGCCGCCGGTGCTCTCGCGTCTCCACGTCCACCACCCAGACCGTGCGGGCGCCGCTGCGTGCGAGGGTGACGTAGGCGAGGCGGCGGCCGTCCGGGTGCCAGACCGGCGAGGTCTCCAACACCTCCTCCGCGCCGGCCGTCTCGCGCGTGGCGCCGAGGCGCTGGCGGTCCAGGCCATCGGGCCGAGCGAGGATGAGTTCGTCGATCCCGCGCTCGCGCGTGAGGAGCACGAGACGCTGCCCATCGGGCGAGAGGCGGGGCGCCCATTCATCGCGCGGGGAGCCCGGCAGCCGCGTCTGCCCCGATCCGTCGGCCTGCATCCGGTACGTCTCCGCGTTCATGTCGCGGCTGGAGACGAAGAGGACAGCGCCGCCCGGGGCCGCGTGCGGCTCGTAGTTGCCCTCCGGGTTGTCCGTCAGACGCTCCACGTCTCCCCCGTCCCGCGCGATGCGGAACAGGTCGCTCGTGCTGGCGAGATCCGACTCGAAGGTGATCCACCGGCCGTCCTCGCTCCAGGCGGGGTTGCGGGCGCGGCGCGTCGGGGGCGTGAGGGTGCGGAGGCTGTCGCCGTCCAGCAGCACGAGTTGCTCCAGCGCGTGCTCCCCTTCGCCCACCGCCCGGCCGATCACCAGCCCCGCCCCGTCGGGAGACACCGCCAGCGGGACCTCGTCCTGGTCGGGGCCGCTGAGCCGGGTGGACCCCGTCGCGAGGTCCAACCGGTAGGCGCCTCGCGTGCCGCTGGCATCGGATTCGTAGACGAGGCTGGGAAGGGCGGCCCGCTCCTCTGCGGAGAACGTCGGCGCCTCCGCGCCGCCGCATCCGGCGAGCGCCACAAGGAGACTGAGTGAAGCGATGCGCATAAGGGCGAGGTAACCACCGAAGCCTCACCTGCGCCATGGCGAACCGGTAATGGAACGCTAACGGCACCACTTTCAGAGAGAAGAGGACAGGGTGACACGGTGTTCGTCCTACACACCCCCTCTCCACCGGGCGGCTGCGATGCTCCCAATCTCCCCGCCTGCGGGCTGGCGCGCCCGCGCGCCGTGCGCCATCCGACGTAGTACTCCGCGACTAGTCCGTTGCGCGAGAACGACTTCGCCGCCTCGCGCCCTCGCCCGCTCGAATGACCGCTCCGTGCAACGGCCGGGCCACCCGATTCGTGCCCGCCCCTTACCCGCTGGAGCCCTGTTCCGTCTGGGGCGCCTCCCCGCGGAGCACGTCGGAAAGGGCCGCCAGCCGGAAGGGCTTGGCGAGGAACGCGTCCATCCCCGCCTCGAAGCACGCCTCCCGGTCCGCGGCCATGGCGCGGGCGGTCAGCGCGATCACGCGCGGCTGGCGGTCCTCGGGGAGCTCAGCGCGGATGCGGCGGGTGGCCTCCAGCCCGTCCATCTTCGGCATCATCACGTCCATGAGCACGATGGAGTACGGGTGCTGGCGGATGCGGTCGAGCGCTTCCTCACCGGTGGTCGCAACCTCGGCCTCGTAGCCGAGCAGCCGCAGCATCCGGATCGCGAGGAGCTGGTTATCGGGCTCGTCTTCCACGAGGAGGATCGGCGAGCGGCTCGATGGCTCCGCGCCGGTCCCGGTGCTCAGTTGCACGTTGGACGTCGCGCCGTCGCCTTCGGCTGGCCCCCCGACACGAGTGGTGGCCGGTTCTGGCGCCTCGGCAGTGTCCGGCCCCGGGTCCAGCGTGTGGAGCGCCCGCACGAGGAGGTCGTGTAGTTCGGACGGCGAGATGGGCTTGCAGACCGTAGAGACGACGAGGCCCGGCGCGTGCCGCGCCTCCGGCTCCGACGACAGGATGACGAGCGGCAGCACCTCCGGCCCGACGCGCTGGCGGATGGCGGCGGCGAGTTGGAGGCCGTCCACCTCCGGCATCATCATGTCCAGCACGCCGATATCGAACCGGTAGCCCTCGTCCAGCCAGCGGAGCGCCTCGTGCGGGTCCGCCGTCTCGGAGACCGTCATCCCCCAGCGGCGGAAGTGCCCCGCCAGCATCGTGCGCCCGGCGTCATCGTCGTCGACGAGGAGGACGGAGCACCCCGCCAGCGAGGTCGTGGCGACGCTCAGGACCACCCGCTCGGAGCGTTGCTGAGGGGCGGCGGTCAGCGGAATCTGGAGCGTGAACGCGCTCCCCTGCCCCGGCGTGCTGGCGGCCGTGAGCGATCCGCCCATCGCCTCCGCCAGCCGGCGCGAGATGGCCAGCCCGAGGCCGGTCCCGCCAAAGCGGCGCGAGGTCGCGGAGTCTGCCTGGACGAACGCGTTGAAGACCGTCTCCAGCCGTCCCTCGTCGATCCCGATGCCGGTGTCCCGCACGGTCACCGCCAGCGCGCCGTCTTCCATCCGGGCGGTGAGCTCTACGCCCCCCGCCTCGGTGAACTTCACGGCGTTGGAGAGGAGGTTGGCGAGGATCTGCCCGAGCCGCTTCGGGTCGCCGACGAACTGGCCGGGCACGTTCTCCGCGATCGTGTAGGCGAGTTCGAGCCCGCCCTTCGCGGCGGCTGGCGCCACCTCGTGCATCGCGTCCACGATCAGCGCCTCCGTCTCCACCGTCCCGACCTCGATCTGGAGGTGGCCGGCTTCGATCTTGG
>DUBD01000003.1:33251-46025 GCA_012960515.1 Bacteroidota bacterium
GGCGGTCTGGATGGTGCGGACGTAGCCCTCCTGCTGCGGCGTGAGCGGCGTCGTCCGCAAGAGATCGCCGAATCCGACGACGGCGTTCATCGGGGTCCGGATCTCGTGGCTCATCGCGGCGAGGAACGCGCTCTTGGCCCGGTTGGCCGCCTCGGCCTCTTGCACGGCCTCCGCCAGCGCCTGGCGGTGGGCCACGCGCTCCGCCGTGCTGCCGATCCAGTCCGCCATGAGGCGAACGAGGTTGCGCTCGCTCTGCGAGAACGGGACGTCGCGCGGCACCGCGGACGAGAAGTTGAGCGTGCCCGTCACCTCCCCGTCTCGCACGACCGGCGCGCCGATGTAGCTCTCGAGACCGAACGCGGCGTAACACGGGTGCCGGCGGTGGGGCGACACCTCCATGTGGTGGATGGAGACCACGTCGTCCGCGTTCAGCGTCAGGCTGCAGTAGGTGTTCTCCAGAGGGAACGTGTCGCCCCGGCTGAGGTCCGCGCCCTCCGGGACGGCGCACACCTCCACGTGGTAGACCGCGTCCGCCACCCGGCTGAGGATGCCCACCTCCATCCCCAGGACTTCAAGGCCGGCGCGGAGCACGCGCTGGACGTGGTCCTCCGGCTCCACGCCACGCTCCCCGAATACGCTCGCGAGGGCGTGGAGCCCGCCGGCCTGGCGCTCCAGTTCGCGCTCGGCCTGCACCCGCGCGCTCACGAGGTTGGCGACCCCCACGCCGCCGCCCCCTTCCACCGGCAACACCATCGACTCGAACACCTCGCCGTTCAGCTCGGACACCCACTCGACCGCCTCCCCGCCGATCACCTTCCGAAGCCGTTCCGCGGTGTCGGTGTCGTCGCGCGTGTAGTCCCACACCGTGGTGCCCACGAGGTCGGCCTCGGCCAGCCCCGTGGCCTCCAGCGCCTGCCCCTGCGCGAGCGTGATGACCCCGTCCGCGTCGAAGGCGTAGACCGCCATCGGGACGCCCGCCAGGACCGTCTCGATGAGCCGCTGGCGCTCCTCCGCGGCGATGCGGGCCTCGTTTCGCTCCGTGGTATCGATGCTGATACCGACGCCGCCGCTCACCTCGCCATCGCGGTTGTACATGGGGCTGACCACGCTTTCGAAGGTTCGCCCCCCGATGGTCACCTCCCACTCCGTCCGCTTGCCCTGTAGCACGGTGCGGATCGCCTCCAGCACGGCCGGATAGTCCGAGTACACGTCGGTCATGTCCTCGCCGACGTTCCACCCCTGCCCCACACCCAGCGTCTCCAGCGGCGCACCGACGTGGAGCGTCATCCGGGCGTTCGCGTCGAACGACCAGATCGTCGCATCGGCGTACTGGGCAGCGGCGTAGAGGGCGTCGTGACGGGTGCGCGTAGTCTCGATCTCCACCCGCTCGGTCACGTCCACGCCTACTCCGATGCCCCCCGAGACCTCCCCTTCGGGTGTGCGCGAGGGCACCACCTCCGCGTCGAACAGACGCTCGCCAACACAGAACCGCCAGCGCGCGGCCTCGCCCCTCAGCACCTGCGCCACCCCCTCGCCCACCGCAGCGACCTCGCGGTACTGCTCCGTCAACCGCTCGCCCACGGGGAGGCAGTCGTTCCCCTGCTCGCCGTCGAAGGCCCCGCCGCGGCACAACGTCACGACCCCCTCCGCGTCGAACGCGAAGAGGAGAACGGGCGCGTTCGCGACGGTGACGTCCAGAAGGGCCGTCTCGTGCGAGAGCGCGTGCTGCGCGTCGATGACGGAGGTGAGGTCCTCCGTCAGCATGACCAACCCGCCGATCTCACCGTCCGGGCGGTGCCAGGGCCGGACCTCGTAGCGGATCCATTGCGTGCGGCCGTCGCTCCGCGGAAATGGCTCCAGGTCCGTCCGCTCCACGTGTCCGGCGAGGCACCGCCGGTGCACCTCTTTCCAGTTGTCCCCGATCTCTGGGAACACCTCGTAGTGGCTGCGGCCGTGGTAGTCCTGCTCGGGGTCCAGGCCGTAGTCGCTCACCCACCGCTCGCTGTACGCGAGGTACCGCATCTCGGTATCGAGGAGAGCTTGCGCCGAGGGCGCCTGTTCAACGAACAGGCAGAGTTGGTCGTTGGAGTCCATAGAGGCGGGGCGCCAGCGCGTCGGGCGGCCGCCCCTCTCTCCCGAGACTCCGGCGAGTGGCCGGACCGGCTGGGAAGGAACGAGGCGGCGGCCCTGGAAGAGGAGGGCAGAGAAGCTAACCCGACGCTTTGCAATCGATTGCCGCCTCAAATATACTCCCCTCCTCGCAGCAGGGCCCGTAACCTGAGCGGTGTGGAACCCTCTCCGCCACGCTCCCCGCTCATGACCGGTTCGTCCACCGGAGAAACCGTCGTCCGGTCTCTCCCGATCCCCGCCCTCCTGTTCGGCCTCGACCTCGGCATCGTGGCGAGAAGTGTGCACTGGGCCTCCCCTCCGGAATTGTTCGAGGGGTTTGCCACTCTCAAGGCAGCGGCCCAGGACGCCCTGCAGTCGGAGCGCTCCTGTCTGGCCTCTACCGGCTCCCTGTCTGGTGCGCCTCGCCGGATGTCCTGGTCATTGCGACCGCTCTGGAACGAGCGCGAGGTGATCGGGGCGCTGGCGGTTTCCCTGTCCGGGGTGCCGGCGGACGCGCTGCCAGCCGAGGCCCCTCCCCCAGCCGCCCTGTACACCGCGCGGTCCCACCTGACGGCGCTGGTGGGCCACCTGGAGGTACTCCGACGCGATGGCCTCACGCGTGTGCAGCAGGCTCGCCTGGACTGCTGCCTAGAGGAAGCGATCGCCATCGACGCGGCACTCTCTTCGCAGGAGGCGGGCCTCCCGGGGGCGATGTCGTACGCGGGAGCGCTCCCGCTGCACGCCACAGCGGACCCCTACCGGATCCTGGTCATCGACGACAACGAGACCAACCGCCAGGTGACGCTGAGCATGCTCCAGGTTCTTGGGCACCACGCCGTCGCGGCCGCCAGTGGGGCGGAGGGGCTGGAGGCGCTGGCGGCGGCCCCCTTCGACATCGTGCTGCTGGACGTCATGATGCCGGGAATGGATGGCGCCGAGGTCGCACAGCAGATCCGCGCGATGGACGAGGAGCCCCCTCGGGTCATCGGCCTCTCGGCGCTGCCTCAAGCGCGGGACCGCTGCCTGGCGGCGGGGATGGAGGCGTTCCTGGTCAAGCCGGTCCGGCTCCGCCAGCTAGCCGCGGCGCTGGCGCCGCTCCCTGCGGACTGAGGCGGGCGCGGTGGGCGATGAGGGATTCGAACCCCCGCACAGTGCGTGTAAGGCACATGCTCTAAACCTCTGAGCTAATCGCCCGGAACAACGGAGGCCGGCCGGCGGCTCGGAGCGCGCCAACCGGCCTCAGAGAGCGGGAAACGGGACTCGAACCCGCGACCCTCAGCTTGGGAAGCTGATGCTCTACCAACTGAGCTATTCCCGCCTGAACCCTCCGCAGAGGGGCGCCCAACGTACGACGAACGCCCCCTCCGGGTCAACCCACGGCCCTCTCAAAGTCAACCTCGCTTCACGGAGAACGCGAGGGCGCCCCGTATCTTGCGCTCCGGCCGTCCCCTGGCGCTCGCGCCAGCGCGACGGCTTTTTTTCGGAGGGCTCGGCGAGCGGCTCTGTCTGCCCCGCCCGCTGCCCTGCAGACACCCCTTTAAGATGAAGCGCACCTACCAGCCCAGCCGCCGCAAGCGCGCCAACAAGCACGGTTTCCGCTCCCGCATGGCCTCCAAGAACGGCCGCGGGGTCCTCGCGCGGCGCCGCGCCAAGGGCCGCCACAAGCTCACCGTCAGCGACAGCAAGCCCGGCAAGTAAGGCCGCGCCCCCTCGCGTGACCTTCTGCGCTCCCCCGGCTGGCGGCCTCACCGCCCCAGCCGAGAGCGACCGCCAGCGCCCCGCGCCGTGACGGACCGCCCCCACGCGTTCCCCCGCGAACGGCGCCTCAAGCGGCGCGACCTCCTCCGCCCGCTCTTCGACCGCGCCACGCCCGGACGCGAGAGCCTCGCCGTGGGCGTCGTCCGCCTCATCTGGCGGCTCGTCCCCCGCGAGGCGACAGGACACGCCGTGCCCTTCCAGGTCGGCTTCGCGCCCGGGCGGCGTGCCCGGACCAACGCCGGACGCACGCGCCTCCGCCGCTACATGCGCGAGGCCTTCCGCCAGCACCAGGGGCCGCTCCTCCTCGCGATGGGCGCCCGACCAGGCCACACGCTGACGCTCATGGTCCTCTTCCGAGGGCGGGAGGACACGGCCTCCGCGGACCTTCGCCGCGACCTCCCGCGCGCGATGGACCGTCTGGCCCGACGACTCTCTGAGGCGGACCGCACCCCGGACGCCTCCGCTCCGTAGCCCCGCCTCCCCAACCCGACCTCCGTGGAACAACAGGGCCTCGACCGCAGCGCCGTCCTCGGCATCCTGCTGATCTCGCTCCTCCTCCTCGTCTGGATGCTCACCCAGACGCCCCGACCGGAGGACGCCCCCTCCCCTGACACCACTGAGGAGGTCGCCGAAGGCGAAGCCGCCATCGGGCCGACCGGGGGCCCCGACGATGCCGCGTCTCTCCGCGCGCCCTCGGACAGCCTCTTCGCGAGCGCTGTGGGCGGCGAGTCCCGCGAAGTCGTCGTGGTGACGGATCGGATGCGGGCCGTGCTCTCCACGCGCGGCGGCACGTTCCAGTCGCTCCGGCTGCTCAACTACCCCAACGCCGTCACCGGCGAACCCGTTGAGCTCGTCGCGGACTCCGTTGGGGCGCTGGCGCTCGGGTTCAACCCGCCGACCGGCAACTTCGTGGACACGCGGACGCTCTCGTTCCGTCCGGTCGTGGGCGGCAACGTGTTCGAGGGCGACACGCTCCGCGCAGACGAGGCGCCAGCCGAGATCGCGTTCGAGGCCCCGGTGGGCGAGGGCGCCATCCGGTTTATCTACACCTTCGCGCCGGAGACCTACCGGGTCGGCTTCCGGATCGAGACGCCGGGGACGGACGTCCTCAACCAGGGCACCGCCGCGTACGACCTGACGTGGGACGGCGCGCTGCCGTTCGCGGAGGGCAACCCCGGGCAGGAAGCCACCCAGGCCGGCGCCTACGTCCGCCTCGGGGGCGAGACGGACGTGCTGCGCCTGGACGAAGAGGGGCGCCTGGAGGACGAGACGCGAACGGGCCAGATCGAGTGGGTCGCGGTCAAGACAAAGTTCTTCGTCGCCGCGATGCTGCCCGCCGAAGGCGTCGTGACGGACGGGGCGCGGCTGTCCGCGCAGCAGATCGGCGAGTCGGACTCGGACGGGTTCGCGCAGGACTACTCCGCCACGATCGAGATGCCGGGGCTGGCGGCGAATCAGGCCGCGGAGTTCACGCTCTACCTCGGGCCGCTGGAGCTCCGCCGCCTCGCGGGGCTGGACCTCTACGACGTGGTGGACTTCGGCTTCGGCGAGACCATCACGCGGCCCATCGCGCGGTACATCATCGCGCCGACGCTCGCGCTGCTGACCTCGTTCATCCCCTCGTTCGGCATCGCGATCCTCGTGTTCGCGCTGCTGGTCAAGCTGGTGCTGTGGCCGCTGACCGCCGCCTCGTACAAGAACGCGGCGCGGATGCGGGAGATGCAGCCGAAGATGAACGCCATCAAGGAGAAGTACGGCGACGACCCGCAGAAGCAGCAGGAGGCGGTCATGAAGCTGTACCGGGAGGAGAAGATCAACCCGCTCGGCGGGTGCCTCCCAATGCTGCTCCAGTACCCCATCCTGATCTCCCTCTGGCGGTACTTCCAGAGCACGCTCGTGCTGCGGCAGCAGGGCTTCCTCTGGGCGCAGGACCTTTCGGCGCCAGACCCGATCCTGCAGCTCCCGTTCACGATCCCGTTCTACGGCGACTTCGTGGCCGGCTTCACGTTGCTCATGGGGCTCTCCATGATCATCCAGATGCGGGTCTCGATGAGCAACTCGTCCGCGATGGGCGGGCAGCAGAAGGTGATTATGTACGTGCTGCCGCTCACCTTCTTCCTCTTCTTCAACGGCTTCCCGAGCGGCCTCAGCCTGTACTACCTGGGCTTCAACCTGCTCTCCATCGTGCAGCAGCGGCTGGTCAACAAGCAGGTCCACGATCAGGCGGCCACGGGCGGAGACGACAAGGGCTCCGGCGCCGCCAAGGCGTCCACGAACGGCGCCGCGAAGAAGAAGCGCCGCAAGAAGCCCGGCCGCTCGTTCACGACGGACGTCGTGTCGAACTCGCGGAAGGGCCGCCGCAAGTAGTGCGCGGCCGACGGGTGCCCGGCCTCGCTCACGCGGACCGCCAGCGGCGGGCGCGATGACGGGCGCGGGCACCATCGCCGCCCTCGCGACCGCCCGCGGGGAGGCCGCCCTCGCCATCGTGCGGGTGAGCGGCCCCGAGGCCATCGCCCTCGTGGCGGGGCGGTTCACCAACGCCCGGCTGGCGGACGCGCCGAGCCACACCGCGCACGTCGGCTGGATCACCGATGCGGACAGGGAGCGGCTGGATCAGGTAGTGGTGACGCTGTTCCGAGCGCCCGCCAGCGCGACGGGCGAGGACGTGGTGGAGATCAGCACGCACGGCGGGAGCGCCGCGCCGCAGCTCGTTCTCCGCGCGATCCTGGACGCCGGCGCCCGGCTGGCGGAACCCGGCGAGTTCACCCAGCGCGCGTTTCTCCACGGCAAGCTGGACCTCGCCCAGGCCGAGGCCATCGCGGACCTCATCCACGCGCGCAGCACCGCCTCCGCTCGTGCCGCCGCGCGAGGCGTGGAGGGCCGCACCTCGGACGCGCTCGCGGTCATCAAAGACAAGCTGCTGGAGACCGCCGCGCTCGTCGAACTGGAGCTGGACTTCTCCGACGAGGACGTGGAGTTCGCCGACCGCCCCCAACTGGCGGCACTCCTCGCCGAGGCCGACCGCCAGCTCGGCGCGCTTCTCTCCACCGCTCGCCTCGGGGCGCTCGTGCGCGACGGCGTCCGCGTCGTCATCGGCGGGCGGCCGAACGCGGGCAAGAGCACGCTGCTCAACGCGCTCGTGGAGCACGACCGCGCCATCGTCTCGGACGTGCCGGGCACCACCCGCGACCGCGTGGAAGCCGAGCGAGAGATCGACGGGCTGCTCTTCCGGTTCGTGGACACCGCCGGCCTCCGCGCGACGGAGGACGCGATCGAGGCCGAGGGCGTGCGCCGCAGCCACGAAGCCGCGGAGTCCGCGGACGTGCTCCTCTACGTCGTGGATGCCCGCACAGGACCGGACGCGGAAGAGGAGGCGTTCCTCCGCGACCTCGCCGCCCGGCGCCCCGCATTGTCGGTCCTCCGCCTCGCGAACAAGTCCGACCTCGCGACGGACCCGCCCGCCGGTTGGCGGTCGCTCTCGGCGCGCGAGGCGCTCGCGGATCCCGCGCACCTCGACGGCCTCCGCCAGTCGCTCGTGGACGCGGTCCGCCGTGGCGAGTCGGAGCCCGAGAGCGGCGTGTTGATCACCAACGAGCGGCACCGCCAGCTCCTGACCGCGGCCCGGGACGCCGTGGGACGCGCCCGCGCGCACCTCGCCTCCGGGACCGGCGGCGATCTCCTCGCGCTGGACCTTCGCGCCGCGCTGGACGCGCTCGGCCGCATTACGGGCGCCGTCACGCCGGACGACGTGCTCGGCGCCATCTTCGGCCGCTTCTGCATCGGGAAGTAGCTAGGCTCTGTCTGGCGAATCCAGATCGGCCTACACGCGGCCCCGGAGCCGTCCCGCCGCGTCGCGCTCCATCGCCGTAGCTCGCGCTACGTCTGCTTCACGCTCCTCGCGGGCCGCCCCCGGTCCTCACGTTCGGCCTCGCTCCGAATCACCAGACAGAGCCTAGTCCGCGATGCGGATGCCCAGCCCGCCGCGCGCGAACACCGCGCCCTCCTGCTCGAACGTCACCGGCCCCGCGGTCACGTCCTGATCCGCGAAGAGGTAGCCGCCCTCCGCGTGGACGGCGAACCCCTCCCCGAGTCCGAGCCAGAGCCCGCCGCCCACCTCTGTGCCGGAATACGCCACGGCGTCCGCCAGCCGGAGACCACCCAGGAGGTAGAACGCGGAATCGTCGCTCATCGGCAGCGGCAGCGTCGCGCCGACGTTCATCGCGAGGGCGGTGTCATCCGAGAGCCCGAACGCGAGGTCCTGCTCCGCGAGCACGTCGTCCTGCACGGACGAGAGGCTGACGAGGTGGAGGTCCAGGTAGAACCCGACGAGCACGGGCGACTGGATCACGCGGATCTCGGCTCCGGCGAAGGGCAGGACGGTCCCGGAGTCGCCGTCGTACAGCCCCGGCGTGGCCTCCGCGAAGAAGGCGCCGCCGCCCAGCCCGAGGGAGCCGAACCCGTCGAGTTGCGCGAGGGCGGAGGGAGCGGCGAGAAGGAGACCCGCGAGACCGGCGAAGCGGAGGAAAGACATGGAGGTGGGCAGAGTCAGATCAGCGTCGATCCGAAGCTAACGGCACCTCGCGAGCGCCATCGCGCCGCCCGACAACGTGGAGCGGCGGTTCCACTCCCGCCGCGCTGGCGGATCGCGCGCGGGCGCCTATCCTTTCGCGTCCCCACCCCGACTGCCATGCTCCGCCTCGGCTTCGCGCTCGTCCTTTTCCTCTCCATCCCCGCCGCCCATGCGCAGGATGCGGACCCCGCCGACGTGGCCACGACGGAGGCCATCCTGGACGCGGTCTACGAGGTCATCTCCGGCCCGTCCGACGAGCCTCGCGACTGGGACCGGTTCCGCTCGCTGCTCCATCCGGAGGCCCGGCTGATCCCGCTCGGGATGCGGCCGGACTCGTCGTGGGCGCCCTCCGGCGTCTGGAGCCCGGACGAGTACGCGGACATCGCCGCGAACGCCTTCGCGAACGCGCCGCTCTTCCAGGGCAAGGGCTTCTACGAGGTGGAGGCCGCCCGCCGCGTGGAGCGCTACGACCGCCTCGCGCACGTCTGGAGCACCTACGAGAGCCGCCTCGCGCCCGATGAGGAGCCGTTCGCGCGTGGCATCAACTCTTTCCAGCTCTACCACGACGGCGAGCGCTGGTGGGTCATGAGCATCCTGTGGGAGCAGGAGAGCCCGGCCGCCCCGATCCCGCAGCCGTACCTCCCCGAGTAACTGCCGAGCGCGACCGCCAGCGTGCGGCGCCTTCGTGTAGAATCCGGCCTCACGGCCCTGTTTGCGCCCTACCCTGAGCGCGAACAGATGGATACCACCGTGGACACCTACGACGTGATCGTGGTCGGCGGCGGGCACGCGGGCGCGGAGGCCGCCCACGCCGCCGCCCGGACCGGCGCGAGCACCCTCCTCATCACGACCTCGCTCGACACGATCGGGCAGATGTCGTGCAACCCGGCTGTCGGCGGCGTCGGGAAGGGGCAGATCGTGCGCGAGATCGACGCCCTCGGCGGGCTCATGGGCCGCGTGGCCGATGCCACCGCCGTCCACTTCCGGATGCTCAACCGGAGCAAGGGCGCCGCCGTCTGGAGCCCGCGCTGCCAGTCCGACCGCCGCGAGTACGCCGCGGCCCTCCGCTGGGAGTTGGAGCAGACGCCGAACCTGCACTTCCGCCAGGACGGCGTCACCGACCTGCTGGCGGAGCCCGTCGGCGAGGGCGACCGCCAGCGCATCGCGGGGGTCGTCACGCGGAGCGGAGCGGCGTTCCACGCCCCGGCCGTTATCCTCACGACGGGCACGTTCCTCGGCGGCACCATCCACGTCGGCACCAAGCAGCGGAGCGGCGGACGCGATGGCGAGAGCGCCGTCTCCGGCCTCACGGCCGCGCTGCACCGGCTCGGCTTCGAGACCGGCCGGCTCAAGACCGGCACCCCGCCCCGCCTGGACGGCCGCACGATCGACTGGGACGCCTGCGAGCCGCAGCCGAGCGACGACGAGCCGCGCCCGTTCTCGTTCATGAGCGACGCGCTCCCCACGGACGCGCTGCACTGCTACATCACGCACACCAGCGAGGCCGTCCACGAGGTGCTCCGGCGCGGCTTCGAGGCGAGCCCCATGTTCACGGGCCGCATCCAGGGCCGCGGCCCCCGCTACTGCCCGAGCATCGAGGACAAGATCGACCGCTTCGCGCAGAAGACGAGCCACCAGCTGTTTCTGGAGCCCGAAGGCCGCCGCACGCACGAGGTCTACGCCAACGGCTTCTCGACGAGCCTGCCGGAAGAGGTCCAGCGCGAGGCGCTCGCGCTCATCCCCGGCCTGGAGCGCGCCCACATGCTCCGCCCCGGCTACGCCATCGAGTACGACTACGTGCCGCCGCATCAGGTGCGCCGCACGATGGAGACGAAGCGGGTGCCCGGCCTCTTCCTCGCCGGCCAGATCAACGGCACGACGGGCTACGAAGAAGCCGCCGCGCAGGGCCTCATGGCGGGCCTCAACGCCGCCCGCGTGGTCCGCGGCGACGATCCCATCGTCCTCGGGCGCGATCAGGCCTACATCGGCGTCCTCGTGGACGACCTCGTCGCGAAGGGCACGGACGAGCCGTACCGCATGTTCACCTCGCGCGCCGAGCACCGCATCCTGCTCCGTCAGGACAACGCGGACCAGCGGCTGACCCCGCTCGGCTACAAGCTCGGCCTCGCCTCGCGCGAACGGCTGGACCGGATGCACGCCCGCCGCGAGGCCGCCGACACGCTCCGCCGGCGGCTGGCGGAGACCTCCGCCCGCGCCGAGGACGTCAACCCCTACCTCGAATCGCTCGGCTCCGCGCCCCTCCCGACGGCGCAACGCCTGAACAAGCTGGCGCTCCGCCCCGAGACCACGCTCGCGGACCTGCTCGCCGCCTCCGGCCACGCTGACCTCATCCCCGAGGCACCGGGCCTGGAACCCATCGCGGACCTCGTGGAGACCGAGATGAAGTACGCGGGCTATCTGGAGCGCGAGGAAGCCGCCGCCGAAAAGCTCCGCGATCTGGAGCGCTGGCGCGTCCCCGCCGGCTTCGACTTCTCCGCCGTGCCCGCCATCTCGCACGAGGCGCGCGAGAAGCTGGGCAAGATCCAGCCCGAGACGCTCGGTCAGGCCTCCCGCGTCAGCGGCGTCCGCCCGTCCGACGTGCAGGCGCTCATGGTGCTCCTCCGCCGCCACCGCCTCCCCGAATCCCACGCCGCATGAGCTTCGACCCCATCGCCGCGCTCGCCGATCGCCAGCGCGAGCAGCTCTCGCAGTACGCCGCCGAGCTCGCGCGCGTCAACAAGCGGTTCAACCTCGTCGCCCCGAGCACGCTTCGGTACGTGGAGCGCGTGCACCTGCGGCACAGCCTCGCGCTGAGCTGGCGGCCGTTCCCGGCGGGCGCGACCGTCGTGGACTGGGGCGCGGGCGGTGGGCTCCCCACCGTCCCGCTCGCCATCGCGTTCCCCGAGACGCGGTTCGTGGCCGTGGACTCCGTGGGCAAGAAAATGGAAGCCGTCCGCCTCTTCGCGCGGCGCCTCGGGCTGGAGAACCTGGACGTCTGGAACGGCCGCGCCGAGCGCTACGACGGCCCCCTCCCCCACTACGCCGTCTCCCGCGCGACGGCCCCGCTCGCGACGCTCTGGGGCTGGACCGAACGCGTCCGCCAGCCGCTGGCAGAGGTCCCCGCCGAGGCGTGGACGCCCGGCCTCTACACGCTGAAGGGCGGCGACCTCACCGAGGAGATCGCCGCCCTTCCCGACGGCCTCGCCGTGGAGACGACGCCGTTGACGGACATTCTGGGGCCCGGCGACGAGACGAAAGCGCTCGTCGCCGTGCGTCCGGCCTAGCGGCCGAAGCGGTAGACGCCCGTGATCCCGACCACGTGGTGGCGGAAGTCGTTGGCCTCCCCCTCCGTCGCGTCGGCCACGGAGAAGGTGTAGCGGGCGTCCATGCCGAACGGGCCGGAGGCCACGCCCGCCCCGACGGCCACGCCGAGGTTGGTGGAGTTGTAGCGGACGGTGTCCACCTCGTCGTCGTTGCCGAGCTTGACCGCCAGCGCGGGGCCGGCGTACACGTCCAGGTCCAGGAACTCGCTCACGGGGAGCGCCACCTTCGCGAGGACGGGGATCTCGAGGTAGTCCACGCCGATGCTCTCGTTCGGCTCATCGCGCGAGACGCCCTTCTGGGTGTAGAGCACTTCCGGCTGGAGCGAGAAGCCGCTGGCGACGGGCACCTCGGCGAACACGCCGCCGGTGAAGCCCAGCTTCGCGCCGCGGTCGGCGAGGTCTTCGTCGTTGTCTGGGATGATGGTGGCCACGTTGAGGCCGGCCTTCAGGCCGAAGGTGGCCTGCGCGAAGGCGGTGGGAGCCGCGGCGACGAGGGCCGCGAGAAGGAGGAGACGGGTCATGGGAAAAAGCGGTGGGAGAGAATGGAAGCCCCGTCCCGAGGCGCCCGGGAGCGTCAGCGGGACGGGAGCGAGCGGAACGAATGGCGGCCTAGTAGCCGTATCCGCCGCCGCCGAAGCGGACCCCGAACGTCAGGGACACCGCCTGGTTCTTGAGGTCCGGCAGATCACCGACCGGGAGGTCCTGGATGAACTCCGGATCGTCCGAGACCTGCGCGAGGCCGAGCGAGTAGCGGCCCTCGACGTAGTACGGGCCGGAGCCCACGTCGAAGCCAACCATCGCGCCGTAGTCCGTGTTCGCATCGAGGTCGAAGTCCTCTTCGACGGAGCGGGCGCGGAGCGGGATGCCGACGTAGCCGCCGAGTTGGAGGCCAGCATCCAGCGTCGGGCTGGCGGGGAGCGCCAGCCGGGCGTAGACGGGGATCTCGAGGTAGTCCACGCGGAGGGTCTCGTCAAAGACCTCATCGCGCGCGCCCTTCTGGGAGTACAGCGCCTC
>DUBD01000003.1:46052-46426 GCA_012960515.1 Bacteroidota bacterium
TGGCGTCGAACCGGAGCGTGGCACCACCGACGGCACCGAGCGCGGGCTCCGTCCCTTCCGAGGAGGCACCAGAGAAGAACGTCGTGTTCAGGCCGCCCTTGAGACCGAACGAGGCCTGGGCCTGTGCGAGGGGGGCTGCAACGAGGAGTGCAGCGAGAAAGAGGAAACGCATGAGGGATACGGGGTGGTGAATCGTGGTGGGCGCCGCCCGGGATCGCGCCCCTCTATCAAGCCGCGCGCCAAACGCCCGAGGGAACGGGCCGGATCTCGCGCGGGCGTGAACAAACGCGAAACGGGCGAACGCCGTTCGTCTCACGGGGTTGACACCGCGCTGTCACCCCTGTGACGTATCGTCGTCTCTGGCAGACACCCCC
>DUBD01000003.1:46436-50124 GCA_012960515.1 Bacteroidota bacterium
GCCTCGCCCCGGGCGAAGGCGAGATAATCGTTCACCATGTCTTCCATTTGCGCGACATCGCGCTTCAGCTCCTCCACCTCCGGCCCGCTGGCGCCGCCGCCCTCCGGCCACCCGTCGCGACCGCGACTCGCCCATGCCCCGCTCCGACCGATCGCTGAACAAGACCGAGCGCCTCTTCGCGCTGGTCCTCCTGCTCCAGAACCGGCCGAACATGACCTCCCGCGACCTCGCCGAGCACTTCGGCGTGAGCCGCCGCACCATCTTCCGCGACCTGCGGACGCTGGGCGAGAGCGGGGTGCCGCTGACCTACGCCGAGGCGGGCGGCTACGAGATCCTGGAGGGCTACCAGCTCCCGCCGCTCATGTTCAGCGCGCGCGAGGCCGCCACGCTCCTCGTGGGCACGGCGTTCACCAAGCTCCAGCCAGACGCCAGCCTCCGCACAGACGCGGACGCCGTCGGGATGAAAATCCGCTCGGTCCTCCCGGACACCGTCCGCGACTACATCGACCGGTTGCAGGAGCGGACCGTGCTCTCGCCCTTCAACGAGACGCAGGCGCACGACGCCACGGAAGACGAGCAGGGCCTCTGGTTCGAACTCTCCGAAGCCGTCGCCCGCCAGCGGCGCGTGAAGATGACCTACTACGTGGCCAGCCGCGACGAGGAGACGGTCCGCTTGGTGGACCCGCTCGGGCTCGTCTACTACTCGGACCACTGGAACCTCATCGGCTACGACCACCTCCGCGACGACATCCGCAACTTCCGGTTGGACCGCATCAAGAAGCTCCGCACGCGCTTCGAGACGTTCGAGGCGCCCGTCGGCTTCGACCTCAAGGAGCACCTCCGTGAGCGGGGCACGAGCCCCGAGAACCTCCGCATGACGGTCCGCTTCCGCGAGCGCGTCTGGCGGTGGGCGCGCCGCCAGGTGCCTGCGGATGTGGAGCAGGAGCTCCCCGAAGGCGACGGCTGGATCCGCGTCACGTTCGACTTCGAGAACCCGACGTACGTGGCCCGCTGGCTCCTCCGCTACGGTACGGACGTCGAGGTCGTAGAGCCGACCTCCCTTCGCGATGCGGTCCGAGACCAGGCCCGCGCCATCGCGGAGCAGTACGCCCCCTAAACCGCATGCCGGATCCGGATCGCCGGGGTGGAGCCGCCGTGCGCGGGGCTCTACCTTTCTGGTCACGCCCCCCTCTCCCATGGACCGTTCGGAAGCGGAGCAGTTCGTCCTCCTCCGCAATCAGCTCTGCTTCACGCTCTACACGTCCTCCAGGTTGATCGTGGACGCGTACGGCCCCATCCTGGAGCCGCTCGGGCTGACGTATGAGGGCTACCTCGTGATGATGCTGCTCTGGGAGAAGGGCACCGCCGCCGAGCACGACCTCGCGGACTCCCTCCACACCGACCTCACCACGCTGGCGGCGTGGACGGACGAGCTCGAGGCGGAAGGCTTCATCCGTCGCAGGCTGGCAGATGGGACGCCGCTCATCGAGCTCACGGCGTCCGGGCGCCAGCTGCGCGAGAGGGCTGTAGACATCGTACCGGACGCGATCCGCTGCCGCCTGCTCCTCCCCGAAGAGCAGATCGGCTCCATGCGCGAGGGGTTGGAGACCATGATGGGAAACATCCGCGCGACGGATCCGGAGGCGTAGCGCCCACACGCGCTGAACCCCGCCGACGGGTGCCGGTACCACGGGCGGATTTCCCTCTGCCGCTGTGTTCGCCGGCCTTCAGGAGTACGCCTGGCTGATCTCGATCGTCCTCAGCTTCTGCACCCTCGTGGTGTGGGTGTTCTACGCCTTCCTCCTCCACCGGGACGCGCGCCACCAGCGGCACCCGGCCCTCTTCATCCATCAGGCCAACGGCCACGGCCCGGACTCCATCTGCCTGCTGAGCAACCTGGGCCGTGAGATCGTCCACGTCCTGGGGGTGACGGTGGAGATCGAGACGGAGGAGCGGACCTTCTACAAGCGGCTCACGAGCCGCCAGCCCATCGCGCTGGAAGAGTACGGGCACGCGCGCGTGCAGGACCTCATCAAGCAAGGGCCGCTCCCCTCCGGCTATTTCCTCGCGCTCGGCTCGTTCGGCGACGTGCTGGAGATCCCGGACGCTACGGACGACGACGAGGCGACGGAGGAGCACCCCGGCCTCACGGACATCCGGTCCCTCACGATCCGCGTCGCGGCGCTGCATGCGGCCTACCCCCGCCCCATCGGCGCGATGCGGCGCTTCCGCGTGGACACAGGCCGCCCGCGGCCCCGCGTGGTCCCCGCGATGCCGCTGACCGAGGTGCTCCACGAACGGCGCGACCGCCGACGGGTCCAGGCGTGGCTGGAAGACTGGACCCGGCGGCCCTCCCTCACGATGTCGGTCGGTCGGGGGTAGCGGCCTCAGACGAGGCGGCGGGCGGCGCTTTGGTAGGCGCCACCGGCAGCCGGTCCGTGAGGTGCTCGTCGAACTCATCGCGGAGCGTGACCGCCTCGGCGTGCTGGCGGACCGCGTCGAGGGCCACGAGCTCGCGCCGGAAGCCGACGTAGAGCGCCCACACGATGAACAGCAGGATGATGGCGAACGGGAGGCCCGTCGCGATCGCTGCTGTTTGGAGGGTGGTCAGGCCACCGCCGATCAGGAGCACGGCCGCGATCACGCCCTCCATGATGGCCCAGAACACGCGCTGAGGTTTCGGCGAGTCCAGCTTGCCGCCCGATGTGAGGTGGTCCACCACGAGTGAGCCGGAGTCCGACGAGGTCACGAAAAAGACGACGACGAGCACGATCCCGATCAGCGACGTGACCGCCGAAAGCGGGAAGCCATCCAGCATCGCGAACAGGGCCGTCGCCACGTCGGCGTTGACGGCGGCTACGAGGTCCACGGCGCCGGTCACTTCGAGGTTGAGGGCCGCGCCGCCGAATGCCGCCAGCCACACGAGCGAGAGCAGCGTCGGCACGATCATGACGCCCAGGATGAACTCGCGGACGGTCCGCCCCTTCGAGACGCGCGCGATGAACATCCCCACGAACGGCGACCACGAGATCCACCACGCCCAGTAGAACACGGTCCACGAGCCCTGCCAGTTCGTATCGCGGAACGTCTCGGTCCAGAGGCTCAGCTCCGGAAGGTTCTGGATGTAGAAGCCGACGCTCTGCGTGAGCCCCGACAGGATGAAGACGGTCGGCCCGACGATCAGGATGAACAGGAGGAAGAGCGCCGCGAGCGCCATGTTGAACTGGCTCAGCCGCTTGACGCCCTTGTCCAGCCCGGCCACGACGGAGATCACCGCCAGCCCGGTAATGGCGGCGATGAGAATCACCTGGAACGTCGTGGTCGTGGGCGTATCCACGAGGACGTTCATCCCGGCGGCCACCTGCGCGACGCCAAGCCCGAGCGAGGTCGCCAGCCCGAACAGAGTGGCCACGGCCGCCAGGGTGTCGATCAGGTCACCCGCTCGGCCGTGAATGCGTTCGCCCAGCAATGGATAGAAGGTGGAGCGGACGGTGAGTGGCAAGCCCTTGTTGTAGGCAAAGTAGGCCAGGGCCAACGCCATCAGGCCATACAGTCCCCACGCGTGGAATCCCCAATGAAAGAAGGTGACACCCATCGCCAGCCTGGCCGCCTCAGCGGTCTGCGCCTCACCCCAGGGCGGACTGGTGAAGTGATACATCGGCTCCGCGACACTCCAGAACATGAGCCC
>DUBD01000004.1:0-2782 GCA_012960515.1 Bacteroidota bacterium
CGGGCGTGATGTAGCGCTCGGAGCCGGAGCCGAGGAGGCCGTACTTGTCGTTGGGATCCGCTGAGGTCAGCACCTCCACTTCTACCTCGTCACTGCTGGGCGGTGGTTCGGACTCCAACTCTTCGGGCGGGTCCTCTCGCGGCTCGTTTTGCTCGTCGGTGTCCCACGGGCGTCCGCGTACGTCGTCTACGGTGGCCAGCCGGTAGGAGGAGTTGTCGATGTCGGTCTCGTTCGGGTCTTGAGAGAAGAACTCCGCGTTCTCGTCGATGGGGTAGACCTGCTTGACCTCGATCTTGCTCCCCCACGTGTCCACGGTGAAGTACTCCCCGGTGTCCGTTTTGACGACGGTGAGACTGTGGGCGTATGAGGGTGGGTTCAGCGGGTCGTAGCCCTCTGGCACAACGATGCTGTCGTCGAACCAACTGGCAGTCGAGAGGAGGCCGTTGAAGAACCCGTTTTCCGCGTTGGTCAGGGTCCCCAGCGTTCCGACCGCGCGGATCTCGTATCCCGGTGGCATGACGCCCGGCTGGCTCGCGCCGTCGTAGAGGTTGTACGACGCCTGCGCGCAGGAATTCTGCGTCCACCCTGAGGCGTTCCGCTTCTCCCAGAAGCTGAACTGGTCCGTGGGGTGACGCTCCATCGCGACGTCGAAGACCGTCTGCAAGCCGTCCGCGTTGGAGCCGAACGCGTCCTCCACGGTGGTGTACTCGCTCGGGAAGTCGAGCGGACCGTACGAGTCGTTCGTCGTCACGACGACCTGCCCGCTGGGCAGCCTCTCAACGTTGTAGGTCTGCGCGAGCGTGGGTGTCGCGAACAGGAGGGTGACCAGGACGGAGAAGTGGAAGGGGAAACGCATCGGAGGAGGAGTCAGAAGGAGGAATGGCATCACTTGACGTACATCCAGCCACCGACGAGGGTGAGCGTCTGGGGAGTCCCTACGGCAGCGCGGATCTCGACTTCGCGCGTGCTCCCCGCGGGGAGCAGCATCACCGGCAGGCTGATCACCACACCGTCCTCGTGCTCGTGGGGGGCCGTGAGCTCGTGCCAGGGGAGGGTGGGGCCGCCAGTCAGAGACTCAGCGACGAAGTCCGTTTCCCATTCCGTACCAGGGGGGAGTCCCGAGAGCGCGGGGTACCCGATCACGTCCACATTGCCGCGGTTGTGGAGGAGGAGGGTGTAGGTCCGCATCCGCGTGCGGGGGACGCGCGATGGCGCGAGGACGCGGACGGAAACCTCGGGGAAGGTGGGGCCCTCCACGGTCAGCGCGCCGGGGAGCGTCCGGCTCTCGCCCGTGCCGCTCTCGACAACCACGTCGCGCGGGCCGAAGGGCTGATCCGCCAGCTGGAACTGCGCGGTGAGGATGGTGCCGGCCTCGTTGACCTCGGTCCGAACGGGATCCAGTCCGCCGTTTCCGCCTAGGCGAACGCTGGATCCACTGGTGAACCCCTGCCCGCCAACGGTGAGCGAGAAGAGGCCGAGGTTGGCCGCGTGGTCCGGCGTGGCCACGTACACCTCGAAGGCGTCCTGCGGCGGTCCGTCCGTGATGCCGAGGGAGGCCAGCGTGGGGCCGGTCTCGCCGTCGTAGAGCAGCCGCATCGTCACGGTCTCCGTAGACTCGTCCAGGTCGTCGTTGAGCGGGTAGATGCCCACGGCCACGGAGTCCACGCCGGCGGGGATGCGGACGGTGTTGCGAATCACGTCCGTCATGTAGTCCACGAAGTGGACGGCGCTGCCGCTGAGCTGGACGGAGACTTCCAGGGGCTCACGGAGTGGGCGGTCGCTCGCGATGACGAAGACGCCGGGATCGCGCCCGGTCTCCGAAGCCTGGCCGTCGAGCGTCGTGAGGGAGAGCGTCGGCGGGGCGTCTGCGATGGTGATGCCCGTGCGGGCCTCGCCGCCGCGGGGGTCCGTCACCACCACGTCGTAGCTCCCGGCGATCTCGGGCGCCAGCTCGAAGAGGACGACGATCTCATTCGGCCGGATGCGGCGGACGCGCCCCGGGACGGTCCCGGCCTCCGGCTCGAAGCAGTCGTCGCACTCGAGGACGATGGAGAGGTCCGGCGCGAAGCCGGTCCCGGTGACGACGAACTCGACGGTTTGGTTGTTGACGGCCTCGGCCGGGGTGACGGCGAGCGGGCCCGAGACCGTCGGGATGCCGTTGAAGGCGGTGAGCGTGACCGCCGTCTCCGTCACATCGGGGTAGAGCGAGACGTCCGCGACGGGGTCCACGAGGCCCTCGAAGGTGAAGCCGCCCGTCACGCTCGTGGCGGTGAGGACCGTGAGCACCTCGCCATCGGTGGGGGTGTAGCCGGGGAGGACCTCGGCGGTGAGCCGCCCGCTGGCGGCCGCCTCGCCCGAGACCGCCAGCTGGTCGTGGCCGGTGCCCGGCTCGCTCCCGCCGATCTCGATGGCGAGGTCCGCGTTCGCCTCCGGCGCGTAGCGGCCGGTCCAGCTCAGGAGGCCCGGCGAGGTGCCCGGCGCGAGGGTGCCCTGGAGCGCGAACTGCGTGCCGGGCTCGAAGGTGCCGCTACCCATGAGGACCGCCCCCGGAAGGTGCGTGAAGGGGCGCGAGACGCTCAGCGTGCCCTCGCGCACGTCCACGGTGCCGGCGTTGGAGACCACGAGCCCGCCGCCGTCCTCCTTGCGGCGCCGGTCGTGCACCACGGCGCAGCCGACGGGAAAGGCCGCGGCGACCGTGGCGCCGTCAACGGACACCGAACGTTCATCCGACATTGCCTGCCCGCCCCTTTGGCGTAGCATAGTCGTACCCGACGGCAACCCG
>DUBD01000004.1:2792-3174 GCA_012960515.1 Bacteroidota bacterium
AGGCCGTGTTGGTGAACGTGCCCGCTCCGGTGAAGCCCCAGAGATCGCCGCCCTCGGTGATCCGCCAGTCAGCGGCGTTGGTGGCGGAGGCGCCGCCGTAGACGTAGAAGCGACCGGCACCCGCGTGCTCCACCGTGCCGTCGTTGCGGAAGGAGGAACTCCCGCCGCGAACGCCTCGGCTGCCGGAGGCGCCCGTCAGGCGGACGAGTCCGGTGTTGGTGAGGGAGCCCTCGTTGAGGTAGTCCGCCGTCCACTCCACGCCGGTCCCGCCGAGGTCCCACACCGCGGCGTCCGCCGTGATCTCCGTGTCGAGGGTGAGCGTGCCGGCGGGGTCGCCGCTCGTGGTGCCCTCGAAGTGGACGGGGAAGGAGGCGAACCGGAG
>DUBD01000004.1:3282-4890 GCA_012960515.1 Bacteroidota bacterium
CCGGCGTTCTCGAACGCGAGCCCGCCGCCGACCACCTGCGCCAGCCCATCGCCGCGCTTGCGGAGGGTGGCGCCAGCGGTGTTCGTGAACGTGCCCGTCCCGGTGGAGCCGTAGAGGTCCCCGCCGTCGGTGACCTCCCACAGCCCCTCGTTCGTCACCGTGGCCCCGTTGTGGACGTAGAACCGGCCGTCATCGGCGAACTCCACGGTGCCCTCGTTGGTGAGGGCGGCGGCGGCGTTTCGGACGCCGCGGCTGGCGGTGCCCGTGGTGAGGCGGAGGCGGCCGGCGTTGGTGAGGGCGCCGCCGTTGAGGTAGTCCGAGGTCCACTCCATGCCGGTCCCGCCGAGGTCCCAGACGGCGCCGTCGGCGGCGGTGAAGTCAGTGCTGATGCGGGCGGTGCCGGCGGGGTCGCCGGACGTGACGCCCTCGAAGCGGACAGAGAACGTGTCGAAGTGGAGGAGGGCGTCCTCGGCGACGGTGAAGGTGGCGTCGGTGTGGGTGGAGGGGCGGGCAAACGCGAGCGTGCCCGCCCGCACGTCGAGCGTGCCCGCGTTCTCGAACACGAGCCCCCCGCCGACGACCTGCGCCGTCGCGTCCGCCCCACTGGCGGTGAGCGTCGCGTCCGCCTCGTTGACAAACGTCCCGAGGCCGGTGGAGCCGTAGAGGTCCCCGCCCTCGGTGATCCGCCAGTCGGCGGCGTTCTCCGCGCGGGCGCCGTTGGAGATGTAGAACCGGCCGGTGCCGGAGAACTCCACGACGCCGGTGTTGCGGAAGCGGACGCCGTCGCCGCGAACGCCTCGGCTGCCGGAGGCGCCCGTCAGGCGGACGAGTCCGGCGTTGGTGAGGGAGCCCCCGTTGAGGTAGTCCGCCGTCCACTCCATGCCGGTCCCGCCGAACGCCCAGACCGCGCCGGGCGCTGCCGTGACGTCGGTGTCGAGGGTGAGCGTGCCGGCGGGGTCGCCGCTCGTGGTGCCCTCGAAGTGGACGGGGAAGGAGGCGAACCGGAGCACGGCGCCCTCGGCGACGGCGAGCACTGCGCCTGCCTGCGTGGAGGGCCTCTCGAACCGGAGCTCGCCGCCGCGGACGTCGAGCGTGCCGGCGTTCTCGAACGCGAGCCCGCCGCCGACCACCTGCGCCAGCCCATCGCCGCGCTTGCGGAGGGTGCCGGTCTCGGCGTTCGTGAACGTGCTCGCGCCCGTGGAGCCGTAGAGGTCGCCCTCGTCGGTGACCTCCCACAGCGCCTCGTTCGCGACGGCGGCGCCGTTGTAGACGTAGAAGCGACCGGCACCCGCGTGCTCCACCGTGCCGTCGTTGGTGAAGGCGGACGTGGGGCCTCGGACGCCGCGGCTGCCGGAGGCGCCCGTCAGGCGGACGAGTCCGGTGTTGGTGAGGGAGCCCCCGTTGAGGTAGTCCGCCGTCCACTCCACGCCGGTCCCCCCGAGGTCCCACACCGCGGCGTCCGCCGTGATCTCCGTGTCGAGGGTGACAGTGCCCTCAGGCGTTCCGCTCGTGGTGCCCTCGAAGTGGACGGGGAAGGAGGCGAACCGGAGCAGTGCGCCCGCCGAGACGGCGAACGAGGCGTCGGTGTGCGTGGAGGGCCGCTCGAAC
>DUBD01000004.1:5046-11794 GCA_012960515.1 Bacteroidota bacterium
GCCCGTGGAGCCGTAGAGGTCGCCCTCGTCGGTGACCTCCCACAGCGCCTCGTTCACGACGGCGGCGTTGTTGTAGACGTAGAACCGGCCGGTGCTCTCGTGCTCTACCGTGCCCCGGTTGACGAGCGCGGTCGTCGCGCCTCGGACGCCGCGGCTGGCGGAGGCGCCGGTCAGGCGGATGGTGCCGAGGTTGGTCAGCGTGCCGCTCTCCAGGTAGTTCGCCGTCCATTCTAGCGCGCCGTTGGCGCGGATCTCGCCGGCCTGCCCGAGCGAGAGGCTCTGCGAGAGGAGGAGCGTCTGCGTCCCGCTGCCGCCGCCGATGACCAGGTTCTGCGCCGTGGCGCTCGTGCTCGTCGCGGAGACGGTGTAGGTGCCGGGTGCGGTGATGCACGCCGTGTCCGAGGCGTTCGGGACGCGGGCAGGGGTCCAGCGGGCGTCGTCGTGCCAGCTCCCGGAGGTGGCGGAGGACCACGTGACGGTGCAGGTCTGGGCGGCGGGCGCGAGGGCCGTGGCGAGCGCCAGGGCGAGCGCGGATGCGAAGCGGATCAGCATGGGCAGGGAAGGGGGCCTCCCACTCGAATCGGGAGACGGGCGCCGATCGGCTCATGCGGTCCGGGTTTTTCTCCGCGAGGGGCCCCGGGAGCCCTTCGCTCCTGGGTAGCGTTCGGGACGCGCCCCCTCTGTTCCTATGGCCGACGCCCGCAACCCCGCCATCGTCCTCGTGGACGACGAACCTGACGTCCTCCGCGCCATCGCGCGCGACGTGCGCCGCCGCTACGGCGACGAGTACCGCGTGATCCGCACGGGCTCCGGGGAGGAGGCCGTGGACACCGTCCGCCAGCTGGCGGAGCGCGGGGACGCCGTCGCGCTCGTGCTCAGCGACCAGCGGATGCCCGGCATCGGCGGGGTGGAGACGCTCAAGCGAGTCCAGGAGCACGCCCCGCGCGCCAAGCGCGCCATGCTCACGGCCTACGCCGACACGGACGCCGCCATCGGCGCCATCAACGACGGGCGCGCGGACTACTACCTCCTCAAGCCGTGGGACCCGCCGGAGGACGCGCTCTACCCCGTCCTGGATGACCTCCTGGCAGACTGGCGCGCGGGCTACCGGCCGGGCTACGGCGGCCTCCGCCTCGTGGGCGACCGGTGGAGCGCGGCCGGCCACCGCCTCCGCGACTTCCTCTCGCGCAACCAGATCCCCTACACCTTCCTCGACGTGGAGCGCGACGAGAGCGCCCGCCAACTGGCGGAGGGCGCGGAGCTACCGCTCGTGATCACGCCCGAGGGCGAGCGGCTGGAGGCGCCCGCCAACGCGGACCTCGCGAGCATCGTCGGGCTGCGGCAGCAGCCGGAGCGGGAGTTCTACGACCTCGCGATCGTGGGCGGCGGGCCGGCGGGGCTGGCGAGCGCGGTCTACGGCGCGAGCGAGGGGCTCAAGACGGTCCTCGTGGAGCGCGAGGCGCCCGGCGGGCAGGCCGGCACCTCCTCGCGCATCGAGAACTACCTCGGCTTCCCCTCCGGGCTGAGCGGGGCGGACCTCGCGCGGCGCGGCGTGAGCCAGGCGCGGCGGTTCGGGGTGGAGATCCTCGCGCCGGTGGAGGTGGAGGGCGTCCGCGTGGATGGGCCCTATAAAATCCTCCAGACGACCAACGGCGAGATCGCGTGCCACGCGCTCATGCTCTCCACGGGCGTGGACTGGCGGAAGCTGCCGGCGGAGGGCGCGGAGGCGCTGGAGGGCCGCGGCGTCTACTACGGCGCCGCCATGACGGAGGCCATGGGGTGCACGGACGAGCACGTCTTCGTCGTCGGCGCGGGCAACTCCGCGGGGCAGGCCGCGCTCCACTTCGCGGACTACGCCGCCTCCGTCACGATGCTCGTGCGCGGGGGCAGCCTCGCGGCGAGCATGAGCCAGTACCTCGTGGACCGGATCGAGGCGCACGAGCGGATCGAGGTGTGCCTGCGGCACGAGGTCACGGGATGCGGCGGCGCGGAGCACCTGGAGACGATCACGGTGCAGGACCGGGATTCCGGCGCCTCGCGCGAGATCGAGACGCACTACCTCTTCGTGTTCATCGGCGCGAGGCCGCAGACGGACTGGCTGGGCGGCGTGGTGGCGCGGGACGAGCGCGGGTTCGTCCGCACCGGCCCGGACCTCCGCCCGGAGGACCTGGACGGCTGGCCGCTGGAGCGCGACCCGTTCCTGCTGGAGACGAGCGCGCCCGGCGTGTTCGTGGCCGGCGACGTGCGGCACGAGTCCGTCAAACGCGTCGCCAGCGCGGTGGGAGAGGGAAGCGTGGCCGTCGCGTTCGTGCACCAGCACCTCGCGTCCCTCTGACCCGCTGGCGGTCGCCGTCAGCGGCCGAGGAACACGGCGACGCCGCCCCGGAGGCTCGTAGCGCCCTCGTCCAGCGCCCGGCTCCATCCGTAGACCGCCTCACCCGTCAGCCCGACGTTGGTGCCGAGGCGGACGAGCGCCCCGGCGCTGAACTCGCCCGAGAGCCGCGTCGTGCGGATGGTCGGTGTGCCGGTGGGGCCTTCCCGCGTCGTGCGGACGGCCTCGCCACCGACGCTCGTAGAGGCGAAGGGACGCACGGTCCACGCCGGGGCGCCGAGGTAGTACGCCACGAACGGCGCCGCGTAGAGCCGCGTCGTGCGCTCGCTCTGGCCCAGCGTCTCCACCGTCTGCCGGGAGTAGCCCGCGCGCACGTCCGCGCCCACCGCCAGCGCGTCGGTGACGAACACGCCGAGGCGAGGGGAGGCGGCCACCGCCATGTGCTCCGTGAGGTCGTCCGTGGTGCGGGAGGCGTGCGCACGGCCGTCGATCAGGAGCGTGCCGCGGGAGATGAGCGGCGGGTGGGCGTCGTCTTGGGCGGCGGCAGACAAGGGGAGGGCGAGGAGAACGAGGAGGAGAAGGCGCATCGAGATTCGGGAGGGGATCTGCCGAACCTATCCGCCCGAAGAACGCCCGGGAATCCCGATGCGAGTGCCCCGCTCACTGGCCGTTCGTCCCGTCGAGTCTCGCCACCTACCCGCGGCGTCAGGGCGCGGTCCAGACGAGGCGCTCCAGGATGGACTGCCGGAGCGCCTCGCGGTCCGGAAGCTGGTCCGGGGCTGTCGCCACGCCGTGCGCGAACACGTAGCGGATGGGGCCGCCCCCCGCAGGCCGGCAGACGGCCCGGCCGGAGAGCTCGTCGCGGCCGGGCTCGCAGGCCATGTCTTGGCCGCGGGCGTCCTCGAAGCCCGCGCCCGGGCGCACGCCGCGCGGGCCCGCCACCGTCGCGCTGGCGGCGTCGATGCGGCCGACCCGCCCGGCCGCGTCCGGGTAGACCTCCAGCACGATCTGGCCGTCGTAGAACGCGTAGAGCACGGGCAGCGTGGACGCGGAGTCGATCTCGATCTGCCCCGGCTCCAGCACGAAGCCCTCGGGGAGCGCCGCCGCGATGGCCTCCGCGTCGAAGGGGGTCGCGTCTGTGAGCCCGCCCGCGCCCTCCGGCGTCAGCGTCAGCAGCGTCTCCGCCCGCTCACCGCTCCCGCCAGCCGAGGCGGCGCCATCGCCCACGCAGCCGGAGAGCAGCGCGAGGCAGAGCGCGAGGAGCAGGGCGGGCGCGGCGTCACGCAAAGTCCGGGGCGTCTTCGGGATGGGTGGGGCGCTGGAGCGCGAGGATCGCGCCGTGCGGGAGGATGAGATACGTCGTGCCCGCGAGGTCGATCTCGATGGCCTCCTTTTTCAGGAACAGCGCGTAGTCCCCGACGCGCGCCTGGAGCGGGAGGTAGCGGACCGCGTCGCGCTCGGGCGCCCACGGCTCGGCGTCGGTGTAGTCCGGGTTCGGGATGAGGTGGCCGGGGCCCACCTTCCGAACGCGCCCGCCTTCGACTGCGTCTTTGGCGCGGACGCCCGCGGGGAGGATGAGCCCGCTCTGGGTACGGGCCTCGCCGCGGTCCGGCTCAACGAGCACGCGGTCACCGACGACGTGGAGAGAATCGAGGGGAGAGATCACGGGACAGGAGGGAGTCGGAGACGAGACGGCGGCCGCATAACGGTCGTTCCCACGGGGAGCCGTTATGGGGCGGAGGGGGCGGGAAGGCCTCTATCTAGCCACGTGGTGTAGCATGAAGAGGAGTTGTCCACACTGCCGTTATCGGGTGAACAACTCTGCATAACGGATGCTCAAACGGAGCCCAGGGGGCCGGTTCGCGGTTTCCACGGCTCGTCCCCACTGTGGGTAGTGACGCTCCGGAAACATCCCCAGGTGTGGACAAGGCGTGGAAACACCCGTCTTGTCCCTACCCACTTCACGTCGTACTGTAAGCACCCTTCGCGGCGCGATCACTGGGGAACGCCCCGCTGGCGGCACTCCTGGACGAGGTCCACGACGCGCGCCAGCCCGGCGTCTTCCGCCCCCGAAGGGCGCCGGACGCGAGGCGTGGGCACCGTGCGCGGTAGCACCCCCCGACGCCCCCCGGCCTCCTCTCCTTCTTCTACACCAACCCGACCCTGCGATGCCCGCTGATTTCTCCCGCGGCCTGCCGGTCCCCCGCGTCTTCTCCACCGAGGGCGAGCACCCCTTCGATTCCGTCACCTGGGAACGACGCACCGCCGCCATCAAGAACCACACGGGCGAGGCCATCTTCGAGCAGGAGGGCGTCGAGTTCCCCGAGAACTGGAGCCCGCTGGCGGTCAACGTCGTCGCGAGCAAGTACTTCTACGGCGACATCGCCAAGGGCAACGGAAGCCCCGCGGACGGTCAGCGCGAGTACAGCCTCAAGCAGCTCGTGCACCGCGTCACCCGCACCATCACGGACTGGGGCATGGAGGGCGGCTACTTCGCCTCCCAAGCCGACGCGGACACGTTCTACGACGAGCTCACGTGGCTCTGCACCAACCAGTACGGCGCCTTCAACAGCCCCGTCTGGTTCAACGTCGGCCTGCACCACCAGTACGGCGTGACCGACACCGGCGGGAAGACGATCTACGGCTGGGACGAGGAGAAGGGAGAGGTCGTCGCGGTGGACCCGTACGAGCGGCCGCAGGCCAGCGCCTGCTTCATCATCTCCGTGGACGATTCCGTGGATGACATCTGGCAGCTCATGGGCGAGAGCGCCCGGCTGTTCAAGTTCGGCTCCGGCGTGGGCGCGGACTGGAGCAAGCTCCGCTCCAGCAAGGAGAAGCTGAGCGGCGGCGGCCAGCCCTCCGGGCCGGTCAGCTTCATGCGCGTGCAGGACGCCACGGGCGGCACCATCAAGAGCGGCGGCAAGACGCGCCGCGCCGCCATCATGCAGACGCTGAAGTCCTGGCACCCGGACATCCTCGAGTTCGTCGGCGCGAAGATGGAGGAGGAGAAGAAGGCGTGGGCGCTTATCGAGGAGGGCTACGACGGCTCCTTCAACGGCCCCGCCTACGGCTCCGTCGCGTTCCAGAACGTGAACCAGTCCGTGCGCCTGGACGACGCGTTCATGGAGGCCGCCGAGACCGGCACGCCGTACGCCCTCCGCGCCGTCACCTCCGGGGAGGCCGTGGAGCACGCGGACGCCGGGGCCATCCTCCACGCCATCGCCGAGGGGACCCACGTCTGCGGAGACCCGGGCGCGCAGTACGAGGACACCATCCAGCGGTGGCACACGTGCAAGAACACGGACCGCATCAACTCCAGCAACCCCTGCTCGGAGTACATGTTCTTGGATGACTCCGCGTGCAACCTCGCGAGCCTCAACCTCCGCAAGTTCCAGAACGCGGACGGCTCGTTCGACGTGGAGCGCTTCCGCGCGGCCTCCCGCCTCTTCCTCACGGCGCAGGAGATCCTCGTGGACAACGCGGGATACCCCTCCGCTTCCATCGCGGCCAACAGCCACGCCTTCCGCCCGCTCGGGCTCGGGTTCGCCAACCTCGGCGCCCTGCTCATGAGCATGGGCCTGCCCTACGACTCCGACGAGGGCCGCGCGGTGGCCGCCGCCATCATGGCCATCGAGCACTCCGAGGGCTACGCGCGCTCCGCGGAGATCGCGGCCAACGCCGCCATCGGGCCGTTCGACGGCTACGCCGAGAACGAGGAGCCCTTCCTGGAGGTCATGCGGATGCACCGCGACGCCGTGGCGGAGATCGACGCCTCCTGCCCGGACTACCTCCGCGAGGCCGCCCAGGAGAGCGCGGACCGGATGGTGGCGCTCGGCGAGGCGCACGGGTACCGCAACGCGCAGGCGACCGTCCTCGCGCCGACCGGCACCATCGGGTTCATGATGGACTGCGACACGACGGGCGTGGAGCCGGACATCGCGCTGGTCAAGTACAAGCTGCTGGCGGGCAAGGGCGACGGCCTGATGAAGATCGTCAACCGGACCGTGGGCGAGGCCCTCTCGCGCCTGGGCTACTCCGACGCCGAGACGCAGGCCATCCTGGACTACATCGACGAGCACGACACGATTGAGGGCGCGCCGGGGCTCAAGGACGAGCACCTGCCGGTCTTCGACTGCGCGTTCAAGCCGTTCAACGGCGAGCGCTACATCCACCACATGGGGCACATCCGGATGATGGCGGCCGTCCAGCCGTTCATCTCCGGCGCCATCTCCAAGACGGTCAACCTCCCCGAGAGCGCGACCATCGAGGACATCGCGGACGCCTACATGCAGTCCTGGAAGCTGGGGCTGAAGGCGGTGGCCATCTACCGCGAGAACTCCAAGCGGAGCCAGCCGCTCTCCACCCAGAAGGACGGCAACACGTCCAAGAAGGCGGAGGCGGACCCCGCCGCGGAGG
>DUBD01000004.1:11836-50012 GCA_012960515.1 Bacteroidota bacterium
GCCCCCGCCGCGGAGGCCCCCGCCTCCTCCGGCGACGGCGCGATGACGCCGGAGCCGACGGTGGAGACCGTGGAGAAGATCGTGGAGAAGGTGGTCTACCGGCCGCACCGCCAGCGCCTCCCGGACGAGCGCCCGAGCGTGACCCACAAGTTCTCCGTGGCCGGCCACGAGGGCTACCTCCACATCGGGCTGTACCCGGAGACGGGCCTGCCCGGCGAGATCTTTATCACGATGGCGAAGCAGGGCTCCACGATCGCGGGGCTCATGGACTCCTTCGCGACGGCGATCTCGCTCGCGCTGCAGTACGGCGTGCCGCTGGAGGACCTGGTGCAGAAGTTCGGCCACGTCCGCTTCGAGCCCTCGGGCTTCACGAACAACCGCCAGATCCCCATCGCGAAGTCCATCACGGACTACATCTTCCGCTACATGGCGCTCAAGTTCCTCCCGGCGCCGGACGCCGCGGCGGGCGACGACCCGTACGCGCAGCCGGAGGAGACGGAGGACCCGATCGTGGCGGTGGCCCAGGAGGCGGCGGCGCACGGCGCGGCCTCGGACGAGTCCCAGGCGGACCTCTTCTCGGTGGCAGAGTCCGCCTCCTCGCCGCACATCGGCGGGACGGTGGAGCAGGTGCTCGCCAGCGGGGAGGCCACGAAGCCCGGCGGCCAGCTCGGCGCCTTCCAGAACCAGGAGGACAGCCCGGCCTGCCCGAACTGCGGCTCCATCACGGTCCGCGCCGGGGCCTGCTACAGCTGCCCGAACTGCGGCAGCACCAGCGGCTGCGGCTGATCTCTAGATCCCGTCCCGCTGGCGGCTTCGGTCGCCAGCGGGGCGCGGGCTTTCCTTCTTGGGAAAGCGGTACCCCTGAACGACAACACCCCAGCCGTTGCAGCGGCCGGGGCGTCGTTCGAACTGTCTATCACGCGGCGGCGGAGGAAGCCATTGCCCGCGTAATTGAGCGAACGCCCATGATAAACGAAGTCCCACGCCCAAGCAAAACGGACCCTTCCTTTTCAAACACTCGGAGCCTCAACAGCGGTCGCTGTCGACTCGTAGCCGACCACTTCGGCTTCCTTGACGAATCGCGTCTTAACCACGGGAGGTGGCGGGCGATATCGCTGATCACAGTGTCACTCCGTCACCTCGCCTTGGCCCGAGAGACGGTCCGCCCAATCCTTCAAGACTGGCCTTCGAACTCAAAGAGCTTCCACTGGGAGGACATCCGGGCTAGGAACAAGGCGGAGGTCGCTATTGCTCTGAATACAGAGGTCGCTGGCCTTGCCCGACGTGGAGTCCTCCGAGCAGACATCTATTTCTGGGACACCCACGCGGTCTTCTACGATGTGGAAGGGCGAGACGACAAACTCGTCGCGAGCGAAAATGCAGCGGCATTGATCCGCCGAGTCTGCCAAGACCGCTGGTCAGAGTCTCGGAACTGGATGCTATACCCGCACCGGGGATCCCTGATCGATTGGAATTCGGCTACTCAACGCGCGCAACAGCGATTCGGAGCTAAGTCAAACATTGGCCTTGATTTCTGCGAGGTGAGTCTTGAGCAGGAGCCGCTTGTAGCAGTTGCGGACTTGCTCGCTAGCGCGGCTGCCTTCACGGCGAGTCACATCCACGAGAGATCGTTGGTAGAAGCAAGTAGTTGCTCCCATCGGCATCGGTGGCCGGTCATCGATCATCTCTACCGGGAAGTCCGGGACCTCGGAGTTCGGTTGACGCCGACCGTCGGGTTCAAGACTCCCGTATCGAAGAGTCCTATCAACTTCTGGCCATTCTGGGACAAGAGCGGAAAGGGGAGGGCGCCTTCCAGAACCGCGACTTCCAGACAACAGCGATACCGGGAGGCTGTGAGCAATTGCTCTTAAGTCGCGGTCGCTTCCCCGCTGGCAGTCGCGCTCCCCGAGGCGGACCGCCAGCCCGAGGCCGCGTCCGGCTGGCGGAGGCGGCGGGCGGGCAGATCCCTCGGCTCGCGCTGCTCGCTCGGGATGACACGGCGCGCTCGGGATGACACGGCGAGGGAGTGAGCGGAGCGGGACGAAACGGGGTGCCGCAGACGCGCCCCGCTGGCGGTCGTGGTCGTCGGGAGCGGGCGGCGGGTGAACCGCTCGCGCGGGCTCCGCGTTGACCCGGCCCCTTCTCACTTGCCCCTCCCGATATGTCCGAGACCCCCACCCGCGGCTTCAGCCCGACCGGCATCCTCCTGTTCGGCGTCCTGATCGCCGCCATCCTCTTCGCCGTGTTCATCATCTCGCAGCGCGGTGGCGAGGTGGACGGCCAGCCCGGCACTACCGAGGTGGACGCGCCCACGCAAATCGAGCCGGAGGACGTCCAGTAGCGCTTCGCTGGCGCCCCGCCTCGGCGTGAGGCGGGGCCGCAGTCGGCCGACTCCGCGGCGGAAGCCACCCGCAGGGCCTGCCCTGGACTGGACTCATAAGGGCGGATCCCTCTCGTGCGGATCGGCCGTCATTCCCGCGCAGGCGGGAATGGCGGGGAGGAGAGAGGGGCGCGTTGGGGTCGCGGCATGCGGGACGTGACTCTACTCCGCGGCGGGAGTCTCCATCGGCGAGAGCCGCCAGATGGAGCCGTCGCCCTGGTCCGTGGCGACGTAGAGGTGCCCATCCGGCCCCGGGGTCACGTCGCGGATGCGCACGCCGAGCGGGATCATCTCCTCGTGCGTCACCTCGTTGCCGTCGAGCGCCAGCCGCACGAGGCCCTGCTGCGAGAGCGCGCTGATGAACAGGCTGCCGGTCCACTCCGGGAACACGTCGGCGGTGTAGAAGCTCATGCCGGAGGGTGAGATGACCGGCGACCAGTGTCGCACGGCGTCGGTGAACTCCGGGCGCGTGGGCGGGTCCGGGATGGTGGAGCCGTCGTAGTTGTCGCCCCAGCTCACGACGGGCCAGCCGTAGTTGGCGCCGGGCGTGATGCGGTTGAGTTCGTCGCCGCCGAGGGGGCCGTACTCCGCCTCCCAGAGCTCACCCGTCTCGGGGTGGAACGCGAGGCTCTGCACGTTGCGGTGGCCGTAGCTCCAGATCTCCGGCCTCGCGCCGTCCTGGCCCACGAACGGGTTGTCCTCCGGGACGGAGCCGTCCAGGTTCAGCCGCACGAGCGTTCCGAGGTGGTTGGAGAGGTCCTGCGCGGGGTCGAACTGGAAGCGCTCGCCGGTGGAGAGGAAGACGTGCTGGCCGTCCGGCGAGAACGCGATGCGGCCGCCGAAGTGGAGGCCGTTGGCGAACCACGGCTCCTGCGTGAACAGCACCTCGAAGTTCTTCAGGCTGTCGTTCTCCAGCACGCCGCGCCCGAGTGCCGTCGCGGAGGTGGCGTCCGGGCCGGGGCGCGCATACGCGAGGTAAACGAAGCCGCTCGTCTCGAAGTCCGGCGCGAGGGCCACGTCCAGCAGCCCGCCCTGGCGCTGCGCGTAGGTGTCCGGCGTGCCCGGCACCGGGCCCGAGACCTCCCCGTCCGCCCCGATGATGCGGAGCCCGCCGCCGCGCTCGGTCACGAGCAGGCGCCCGTCCGGGAGGAACGCCAGCCCCCACGGATTCGCGAGCCCCGTCGCGACCTCCACCACGGCGACGTTGCCCGCCTCCGTGGCGACCTCGTCGGTCTGGGTGCCGGGGAGGGCGGCATCGGTGGAGGCAGGGGGGGCGGCGTCGGAGCCGGGTTGGGCGCAGGCCGAGGACGCGAGCGCGAGAGCGGCGAAGAGCAGGGGAACGCGAGACATAGCCGGAGGCAGAAGCGAGACCGTCTCCACCCGGGAGCCCGCCCGGCGGTTCCGCGGAACGCCGCGCCCCGCTGGCGGTCTCCGCCGGATGCGACACCTCCCGACCCGTCCGACCGCGACCGCCAGTCGGCTGGCGTTGCTCTGCCTCTGCCTCGCCGCGGGCGCCCACGCCCAGGACCTTCCCTCCGATACCCTCACGCTGCCCACCGCTCGCGTGGAGGCCGCGCGGAGCGCCGGCGGCGTGGCCCGCGCGCCGTTCAGCGTGGCCGTCGCAGAGCGGGGGCCCGTGCAGCGCGCCGCCGAGGCCGATCTGGAGGCGGCGCTGCGTTCGCTCCCGGGGCTCTTCGTGGCGGACCGGCAGAACCCGGCGCTCGGCGAGCGGCTGATCGTGCGCGGGCAGGGCTACCGCTCGCCCTTCGGCGTGCGCGGCGTGCAGGTGGTGCTGGACGGCATCCCGCTGACCCTCGCGGACGGGCAGGCCACGCTCGGGATCGTGGAGCCGGGGCTGGTGCATCGCGCGGAGATCGTGCGCGGACCGGCGGGGGCGTTGTGGGGCAACGGCTCCGGCGGCGTCCTCTTTCTGGACACGATCACCGGCGCGGAGGCCGGTGCCACTCTGGAGGCCTCGGGCGGCAGCGACGGGCTGGCGGAGGTCGGCGCCGAGGCGGTGGGGGAGACGGGCGCGCTGCGGATGGGCGCGGCCGCCTCGCGGCTGTACCGCGAGGGCTACCGGGACTACGCCGAGCAGGAGGTCTACCGCGCCCGCGGCTGGGCGGACCTCGCGCTGGGCCCCTCCGCCAGCCTCCGCGTCACGGCCGCGCTGGAAGACTCGCCGTTCCTGGAGCACCCCGGTGGGCTCACCGCCGAGCAACTCGCCGAGGACCGCCGCCAGCCGGACGCGCGCTTCGTGGAGGCCGAGGCCGGGAAGGCGGTCACACAGGGGCAGGCCGCCGCCTCGCTCACCGCCGCGACGCCCGCGGGCGACCTCCGCGCGACGCTCTACGGCGTGGCCCGCGATCTGGACAACCCGCTCCCGTTCGGCTACATCGCGCTGGACCGGACGGCGGGCGGCGCCAGACTGGCGCTGGAGCGCACGAGCGGGCCGCTCACGCTCACCCTCGGCGCGGATGCCGCGCTCCAACGCGACGACCGCTTCCGCTCGCCCAACGAAGCCGGGCAGCCGGTCGGAGACCCGACGCTGGACCAGCTGGAGACCGTCGCCAGCGGGGCGCTCTTCGCGCTCGGCCGCGTCCAACTGGCGGACGGCCTGGCCGCGAGCGCCGCCCTCCGCGCCGACCGCGTCCGCTTCTCCGCGGACGACCGGCTGCTGGGGGACGGCGACCAGAGCGGGAGCCGCGCGCTGGCCGCCCTCAGCCCGCAGATCGGCGTGACGTACCGGGCGGGGCCCGCGCTCCTCTTCGCCTCTCTCGCGACGGCCTTCGAGACGCCGACGACCACCGAGCTCGTCAACCGCCCGGACGGCGGCGGCGGCTTCAACCCGGACCTGGAGCCGCAGCGGACGCTGGGCGTGGAGGTGGGCGCGCGAGGCGTGGCGGGCCGCGTCCTCTACGACGTGGCGCTCTACGCGATGGAGGTGCGCGATGGCCTCACGCCGTTCGAGGGGCCGACCGGCCAGACGTTTTTCGAGAACCGCGTTCGCACCCTCCACCACGGCGCCGAGGCGTTCGCGGAGTGGCAACCCGTCCCGGCGCTGGCGGCGTCGGCGTCGTACTCGTGGAGCCGGCTCCGCGTGGCCGAGGGGGAGTTCGAGGGGAACGCGCTGCCGGGCGTGCCGGAGCACCGGCTGGCGGCTCGCGTGCGCCTCTCCCACGCGGGCGTCGTTCTCGCGCCCGAACTCTCCGCCCGCTCCCGCCTCTACGCGGACGATGCCAACACGGCCTGGGCCGAGGACGCGGTGACGCTGGACCTCACGCTCGCGCACGAGGGCTGGGCGGTCGGCCTCGTGGAGCTGGCGCCGTTCGTGCGCGTGACGAACCTGCTGGACGCGGAGACGGTCGGCTCCGTCGCGCCCAACGCGTTCGGCGGGCGGTACTACGAGCCCGCGCCAGAGCGCGCCGTGATCGTCGGGCTGAGCGCGAGGCTGTAAGAGGGACTGGGGGCTGGCCACCGGGGACTCGCGCTCGCTCATCGCTGCCGCCAGCGGGGCGGGAGGGCGCCGGCTCCGTTCCACTCGCTCCATCCCACTCGCTCCTACCTACTGGCCCCTCCCGCGCACAACGCACCACTTCTTCGGCCCTTCGCGCAACGGCGGCGGCCATCTTCGCGGCCTGATCCCCCCGCACTCCCGATGTCTCAGAGCGCCCCCGTCCACCTCGTTCGCGAGGCCGTCCGCCGCGAGAAGGCCTACCGCGTGCCGACCCAGACCGGCATCGCGGCCAAGCTGGACCAGAACGAGAGCCCCTACAGCGTCCCCGCGGACATCCGCGACGCCGCGCTGGCGGCCGTCCGCGAGGAGCCGTGGAACCGCTACCCGGACGACCGCCCGCACCGGCTCGTCGCCGCGCTCGCGGAGCGCTGGGGCGCGGACCCGGAGGGCGTGATCGTGGGGCACGGTTCCAACGAGATCACGCACACGCTCGGGCTCTGCTTCGTGGACCCCGGCACGCCCGTCGTGCTGCCCACGCCGATGTTCTCGCTGTACACGAGCGTGATGCGGATGTTCGAGGCCGAGATCCACGAGGTGGGCCCGGAGGCGGACCTCACGCACAGCCCGGCCGCGATCCTCGCGAAGGCGCAGGAGACGGGCGCGGCGCTGACCGTCGTCACCACGCCCAACAACCCCACGGGGCAGACCATCCCGCACGAGGGGCTCCGCCAGCTGGCGGCGGGCGTGCCCGGCATCCTCGTCGTGGACGAGGCCTACCACGAGTTCCTCTCCGGCCCCACGGCGATGGACCTCCTCGCGGAGTTCCCCAACGTGCTCGTCATGCGGACCTTCTCCAAGGCGATGGGGCTGGCCGGCCTCCGCGTGGGCGCGCTCGTGGGGCGGCCGGAGCTGATCCAGGAGATCGAGAAGGCGCGGCTGCCGTTCCTCGTGGACCGGCTCGCCGAGGCCGTCGCGCTGGCCGTCCTGGACCGCGAGGACCTGCTGCAAGCCCGCGTGGCCGAGCTGCTCTCCGAGCGCGACCGGCTGGCGGAGTCCGTCGGCGCGATGGAGGGCTGCGAGGTGCTGCCGGGGAAGGCCAACTTCTTCCTCTTCCGCACGCCGCTCCCGCACGCCGATCTTCGGGCCTCGCTCGCCGCCGACGGCATCAACGTCCGCGACGTGACGAGCTACCCGGACCTTGCCCCGCGCGACGGCCGCCCCGGCTGGCTCCGCGTCTCCGTCGGCACGCCGGACGAGAACGACGCCTTCCTCGCCTCGCTCCGCTCCCACCTGCAGGCGGCGTAGGGCTCGCCTCGCGCTCGCTCACCCGAACCGCCAGCCCGCCGAGCTTCGCTCGCCCGGCTTCCCCCACGCATCCCGACTCCTGACTCATGTCCCTCCTCGATGACCTCCGCTGGCGCGGCCTCGTCTACGACCACACGCCCGGCCTGGAGGACCACCTCGCCAGCGGCCCCGTCACGGCGTACTGCGGCTTCGATCCCACCGCCGACAGCCTCCACATCGGGCACCTGCTCCCGCTGATGGGGCTCGCGCGGCTCCAGCGGCACGGCCACCGGCCGGTCGCGCTCGTGGGCGGCGGCACGGGGCTCATCGGCGATCCCAGCGGCAAGCGCGCCGAGCGGACGCTCCAGACCCTGGAGCAGGTGGAGGCCAACGTCCGCGGCCTCCGCGCGCAGATGGAGGCGATCCTGGACTTCGAGGGCGAGCATGCCGCGAAGGTCATGAACAACGCGGACTGGCTCACCACCATCCCGCTCACGGACTTCCTGCGCGACGTCGGCAAGCACTTCACCATCGGCTACATGACGGCGAAGGAGAGCGTCAAGAGCCGGCTGGATAGCGAGGTCGGCCTCTCGTTCACGGAGTTCAGCTACCAACTCCTCCAGGCGTACGACTTCCTCGTGCTCCACGAGCGCGAGGGCGTGACGCTGCAGGTGGGCGGCTCGGACCAGTGGGGCAACATCACCGCCGGCACGGACCTCATCCGCAAGACGCACGGCGAGAAGGCGCACGGCCTGGTGTACCCGCTCGTCAAGAACGCCGCGGGCACCAAGTTCGGGAAGACCGAGGCCGGCGCCGTCTGGCTGGACCCCGAGCGCACGAGCCCGTACCGCTTCTACCAGTTCTGGCTGGGCACGGACGACCGCGACGTGATCGACCGGCTGAAGTCGTTCACGTGGCTCTCCCGCGAGGAGATCGAGGCGCTGGAGGCGGAGCACGCCGAGGCCCCGCACCGCCGCATCGCGCAGAAGGCGCTCGCCGAGGCCGTCACCGCGATGGTCCACGGCCCCGACGGGCTGGCGGGCGCGCAGCGCGCGACGGACGCCCTCTTCGGCGGCGACCTCGCGGCGCTGAGCGTGCGCGAGATCGGCGAAGTGTTCGAGGGCGTCCCGGAGTCCGCGATGCCGGCCTCCGCCTTCGAGGGCGAGGGTCTGGAGATCGTGGACGTGCTCGCCGACGCCGGCGCGACGAAGTCCAAGGGCGAGGCCCGGCGGCTCGTGCAGGGCGGCGGCGTCCGCATCGGCAACGAGAAGGTGGACGCGGAGCGCCGCGTGACCGTCGCGGACGCACTCCACGGCGAAGTGATCGTCGTGCGGATGGGCAAGAAGCGCGTGCACCTCGTCCGCCTGGAGCGGTAGCGCCCGGAGAGCCGCTCGCCCACAGCGGGCGGCTCCGGCCTCCCGCTGGCGGAGCGCCACCGCCAGCGGGGCGCGAAGCTCTCGTGCAAACGTTTTCCTTCGGGAGGCGGCGAGGAGCGGCCTCCGGGCGCGTCTCTGGCCAGAGAGCCCCCTTGGCCCCGCCGGGATAGGGGAGAACGCCGCACACCGCCGGGCGTAGGCCGGACCTCCCCCGCTTCCTCGCCCGTATCTTCCGCGCCCTCTGCGCTTTCGCGGCACACGCCCCCTCCGTTCTCCGATGGACTACATCCAGGTCGACATTATCGGGCTCTCGACGAGCCCTTCCTCGGGCGGGGCCTACGCCCTCGTCCTCGGCGAAACCAACGGCAACCGGCGCCTCCCCATCATCATCGGGGCCTTCGAGGCGCAGGCCATCGCGCTGGAGCTGGAGAAGATCCAGCCGCCCCGGCCGATGACGCACGACCTCCTCCGCAACCTCTTCGACGCCCTCGGCGCGGAGGTCACGGACATCGCCATCGACGACCTGCGCGAGGGCACCTTCTTCGCCAAGATCCGCTACGTCTACGACGACGAGGAGGCGCAGCTGGACGCCCGCCCGTCCGACGCCGTCGCGCTGGCGGTCCGCACGGACGCGCCCATCTTCGTGGCCGCCGAGGTGCTGGAAGAGGCAGGCATCCCCGCCGACGACGAGGAGGACGAGCCGCAGAGCCCGGAGCCCGCCCGCCGCGCGCCGGCCGAGCCCGCCAGCGGCGGCTCCCGCCTGGAACGGATGGAGGGCCAACTCCAGAAGGCCATCGAGGAGGAGGACTACGAGATGGCCGCCAAACTGCGCGACGAGATCGCGCGGATGAAGTCCGAGAACTGATGGCCGCCTGTTTCCGGACGCTCGCGCTCGCCGCGCTGGCGGTGCTCGCCGCGAGCGCTCCACAGGCACAGAGCATCGCCGGGGCCGAGGCCGCCGCGCAGGCCTACGCCGACGCCATCTCCGCGCAGGATTGGGCCGCCGCCGCCGCCCTCACAGACTCCACCGACCTCGCCCGGCTGGCGGAGCTGTTCGACGTGATCGCCGCGTTCGGTGAGGAAGGCGCCGACCTCTTCGGCATGGACGGCGCCGAGTCCCCGCAGGACGCGTTCGTCGCGCTCATGGAGTTCGTCAGCGGGCAGCCCATGATGGGCGACGTGTTCGGCAGCATCTCCATGGACCTGATCGGCAGCGTCGCGGAGTCCGATACCCTCGTGCACGTGCTCGGGCGGACGCAGACCCGGATGCTCGGCTCCGATGTGAGCGGCATCGAGGTCACCACAGCGCGATGGGACGGCACGCGCTGGGTGGTCAAGCTGAAAGAAGAGATGGAGGGCATGATCACCGCGATGGAAGCGGCGTTCGCGAACCCCGCCCTCCTGGAAGGCTTCGGTGATATGCCGCCCCCGCCCCCCTCCGATCCCAAGAAAGAGCGGTGAGCACCGAGGCCCGTCCGGTCCCGCACGGCGCACTCGGCGCCAGCCGGCTGTTCCAAGCGGTCGCCGGCCGCGAGCCCGAGGCCCTCGCCTTCTACGCCCACGACTGGCGCGATGGGCTCGCCGAGGCTGCTCGCATCGCCGCGGAGCACCCGCGCGACCGAGACGCGCTGGCGGATGCCCTCGTGCAGCAGAACCGCCGCTGGGGCGCGGACGCCGCCGCGATGGCGAACGCCGAGACGCTCCGCCAGCCGGAGGCCGTCGCGGTCCTCACGGGGCAGCAACTCGGGCTCTTCGGCGGGCCGCTCTACACGGTCTGGAAGGCGCTCGGTGCCGTCCTGACCGCCCGCCGCGTGGCGCGCGAGACCGGCCGCCCCGCCGTGCCCGTCTTCTGGCTCGCCGGCGAAGACCACGACCTCGACGAGGTCCGCCAGACGCTCGTGCCTCGCGGCGAATCCGTCGCGGCGGTGGGCTACGGTGCGTCCGACGCCGACAACCGCCAGCCCGTCGGCCGGATCGATCTCGACGCGGAGGCGCTGGCGGACGCGCTCGGCGCGATGGAAGCGGCGCTGCCCGAGGGCCCGCACCGCGCGGACGTGGTGGCGCTCCTGCGGCGGACGTGGTCGCCCGGCCGCCCCTGGCGCGACGCGTTCGCCGAGACCATCCTCGCGCTGACCCGCGAGACGGGGCTCGTCCTCGTCTCCCCGGACGACCCCGCCATCAAAACCCTCGCGCGCGACCTGTTCGCGGCGGAGGCGACGGACTGGGAGGCCACGTTCGAGGCGCTCACCGCGCAGACGGAGCGGCTCCGCAGCGCAGGCTTCCACGCGCAGATCGAGCCCGCTCCGCTCAACCTCTTCCTCCTCGATGGCGACGACCGGCTGGCGCTCGATCCCGGCGCGTCCGGCGTCCGCGTCCGACAGACCGGCGCCCGCGTGGACCTCGCCGAGACGGCCCGCCAGCGGCCCGGGGCGCTCAGCCCCAACGTGGTCCTCCGCCCGGTGATGCAGGACGCGCTCTTCCCGACCGTCGCGTACGTCGCGGGGCCGGGGGAGACGGCGTACTTCGCGCAGCTCCGGGGCGTCTACGAGCGGTTCGGCGTGCCGATGCCGGCCATCGTGCCGCGGCTCAGCGTGACGCTCGTGCCGGCCTCGGTGCGGAAAGTGCTGGACCGCTACGGCCTCGCGCTGCCGGACCTCCGCGAGGGCATCCAGGCGCACTGGAAACGCCTCGCGATGGAAGCCTCGGACACGGATTTCGCCGCCGCCTTCGCGGACGCGCGCGCCGCCACAGACGCCGAGATCGACCGGCTGGCGCCCCTCGCGACCGGCATCGACACGTCGCTGGAGGCCGCCGCCGAGGCCGCGCGCACCCACATCCACGCCGCCCTCGCGCGACTCGAAACCAAGACCGTCCGCGTCCAGAAGCGCCGGCACGACGACGTCCGCGCCCGCCTCGCGCGCGCCCACGCCGCGCTCTGGCCCAACGGGACGCTGCAGGAGCGCGCCGCCAACCCCTTCGCGTTCGCCGTCGCCCTCGGGCTGGACGGCTTCGCCTGGCTGGCGGACGCCCTCGGCGAGGACATCGACACGAGCCGGCATTGGGTGGTGGAGGCGTGAGCAGACCGCTCATGACCCCGCCCACCGGCACCGCCAGCGGGGCGGGGCCCCCGCGTTTTCTCTGACCGCTATGCTGTTCTCCCCCCTCGTCGAGCGCGCCATCGAGATCGCCGCGGAGTGGCACGACGGCACGTACCGGAAGGGCCGCTGGACGGACCCCGTGCTGGCCCCGCCGCAGACCGAGGCCCTCGCGCCGGGCGTCCCCGCCATGTCCCACGTCACGACCGTCGCGCTGACGGTCGCCCGCGCGGGGTGGAGCGACGAGACCATCGCGGCCGCCTTCCTGCACGACACGCTGGAGGACCGCGACCGGCACGCGCGGACGCTCGCCGCGGACCGGCTGGCGGCGCTCGTCGGCGAGGAGGTCGTCGCGATCGTGGAAGCCGTCACGGAGCCGAAGGTGGACGACGCAGGCCGCCCGCTGGCGTGGCGCGTCCGCAAGGATGCGTACCTGGCGACGCTCCGGGCGGCCTCCGCCGAGGCCGCGGCCGTCTCGCTCGCGGACAAGCTGCACAACGCCTACGCGATGGCCTCCAGCCTGGAGGCCGGCGTGGACATCTTCCGCGCGGCACCGGGCCGCACCGCGCTCTCCGCCGGCGCCGAGGACCAGCTGTGGTACTTCCGCGCCGTCGTGGAGGCGACCGCGCACCACGAGGACCCGCGGCTGGACGCGCTCCGCGCACGCCTCGCGAAAGAGATCGAGCGGTTCGCCGCCGCCGTGGGGCTGGCGTAGCTGCCCGCCGAGCGCGACCCTGCCGACCGCCGCCGCCAGCGGGGCGGGATCAGAACTGGAAGTAGATGAACGGGACGGCGCCGTAGCTGCCGAACAGGATGATCGCGAGGGAGATCACGATGTAGACCGCCCAGCGCTTCGCGGGCACCATCGCGGCCAACCGCTCGTCCAGGCTCTTGCCGCGCTCCTCCAGGATGTCCACGAACAGGAACGCGCCCACAGCCGCCACGATCAGCCCGAAGTCGAACACGTCGAAGCCGGGCAGGATGGGGGAGGTGTAGACCCCCTCCGGCACCACGAACATCCGCTTCGTCATGGTCCAGGCGTCGCCCAGGCTCGCCGTCCGGAAGGCCTGCCCGCATGCCAGCCAGAGGAAAAACGTCGTCGCGATGCCGGTTGCCCGGCGGACCGCCGCGATGGGGAGCGCGCCGCCAGCCGCGGCGACCTCGGCGGTGGCGCGGCGCTCGAACAGCTTCCAGAAACGGTCGCGGTAGGGCTTGAGCAGGCGGCCGAAGATGAGCAGCATCCCGTGCGTGAAGCCGAAGAACACGAAGGTCCACGCGGCGCCGTGCCAGAGCCCGCTCACGGTAAAGATGATGAGCAGGTTGAGCATCCCGCGGACCGGCCCCTTCTTCCCGCCGCCGAGCGGGGCGTAGAGGTAGTCCCGGAACCAGGACATCAGACTGATGTGCCAGCGCCGCCACAACTCGCCCATGGAGGCGGAGAAGTACGGGCGCCGGAAGTTGTCCATGAGCCGGAAGCCCATGACCCGCGCCGCGCCGATGGCGATGAGGCTGTAGCCCGCGAAGTCGCCGTAGATCTGCCACGCGAAGGCGAGCGAGGCCGCCCACGTCGCGGCACCCCCGAACGCCTCGGGGTTGGCGTAGACCACGTCCGCGTAGGGCGCCATCCGGTCCGCCACCACGCACTTGATGAAGAACCCCCAGAGCATGAGGCGGAGCCCGCTGGAGGCCAGCTTCATGTCGAACGGGTGCTCCTTGTGGAACTGGGGGAGCAGCCGGCGGCTCCGCTCGATGGGCCCCGCCACCAGCTGAGGGAAGAACGTGACGTAGAGCGCGAAGATGCCGAGGTGTGTCTCGGCGTCCTTGTGCCCGCGGTACACGTCCACGGAGTACGAGAGCGTCTGGAACGTGTAGAACGAGATCCCGACGGGGAGCACGAGCGAGGGGACGTCCAGCGCGGCGTCTCGCGCGAGGTAGCTCGCGAACGCGTTGAACGTCTCGCCGAAGAAGCCGAGGTACTTGAAGGTCCCCAGCATGGCGAGGTTGGCCGCGAGGCTGACCCAGAGGTACGGCTTCCGCGCCTCCTTCGTGGGCTGCTGCCCCATCTTGACGCCCATGGCGTAGTCCACGAGCGTGGAGGCCACGATGAGGCCGAGGTACTCCCACCGCCACCAGCCGTAGAAGAAGTAGCTCGCGGCGAGGAGCCAGACCCAGCGGAAGCGGTGCGGGGTGAGGAAGTACACCCCCACTACGACCGGGAAGAAGACGACGAACGCGAGCGAGTTGAACAGCATCGAGTCTCAGCGGGCGTCGGCCGGGGAGGGGAGGGCGCCGTACGGCTCGCCCTGGGTCACGCGGCGGGGCGCTGGCGCTCCCTCCAGCGGCGGGAGCTCTGCGGCGAGGATGTCCGTCGCGCGGATGGCCATGGGCTCTCCGAGGTGGCCCACGTCGAACCACGAGGCGCGGTCGAAGAGCTCCGGGTAGCGGTCGGGGTCGTTGAGCACGATCACGGCGCCCTCGCCCAGCGCCTCGCGGACGATCTGGGTCACGCCCACGCCCCGCTCCGTGCCGACCTGCTCCACGAAGACCACGTCCACGCCCTTCGCGCGGGCGCGCTCCGCGAGGGAGATCCAGGCCTCGGCGGTGGCGCGGTCCCGGTCGTCCGGGGTGTACGTGGTCCGGGCGCGGATGGAGGCCACGCGGCTGGTGAACTCCGCCTGCCCCTCGGGGGAGAGGAAGGCCTCGCGGCGGGCCGAGCGGAGCGTGTTCCCGTTCTCTCGGAGCGGGATGTGCCCCCGCCGGCCGACGGCGCGCACCTTCCGGCGCTCGGACCTCCACTCCGTGGAGACGGAGTTGGCCCAGGCACGGCCCCACCCCACGAGGAACGTGTTGCGCACCCAGTACCGCCAGCGGTTGGCGGCGGGCCGTACCCGCCGCGGCAGCGGGCGGTCCGAGGCGAGGGCCACGCGCGTCCCGATCATCGCGCGGCGGGCGTCGTGGTAGTGCTGTGCCCGCCGCGTGCTGGCGACCCGCTCCGAGACGCCGATGTCCACGGGGCCGAACTCCACGACCATCCGGCGGATCGGGAGGCCCATGTTCAGGAGGCGGTCCGCGCGGAAGTGCGTCTCCAGCGCGCGCGAGCCCTGCACGCCGAAGTTGTACGAGGTCACGCCGTCACCGCGGAGGCTGTCCAGCCGCACCGGGTCGATGTGACGGAGCGTCCGGCTGGAGCCGAGGAAGACCACGTCCGGCTGCGTTGCGCGGACCTCCTGCAGCTTCACCCAGTAGGGTGCGATGTCGGCGTAGTGATCCTGCGACTTCAGCGCCAGCAGGATGGCGCCGAGGATGAGCGGATACAGCACCGCACGGACGATGTAGCGGCGGGGGATGCGCACGCGGACCAGGGAGAGGGCGGAGCCTGAAGGTATCGGTTCGGGAGGGAATCGCGGCCCCCCCTTGGAATACGTGATCCGGACCCGCCACCGCGCACGGGGAGACGGTGCCTAGTGGAACCCCTGGTGCCTCATTGGGTGCAAGTCACTGGGAAACAGTAGATAATGCGCCAGGCAGTAGGCGCTATCCTCTGTCGGTCTCGTCTGGGCCGACGGCCCGACTCACAATGCCTGGGCCCGCCACGCCGGCCATCGCGCCGTGTGGCTCCCGCCCGACGAGGCCCTTTGGGGCGCTGGCGGCTTCGATGAGGGGCGCCAGCGCGCCGGCGGCGCCGCTCAGACGAGCGCGCGGTGGTCCACCATGATGCACCGCTCGGCGACGTAGGGCAGGCCGGCCTCGGCGGCGGCGGCCTCGGCCTCGGTGGAGTGGACGCCTAACTGTGTCCAGATCAGCGGAGAGCGGCCCGTGTGCACCGCGCGCGCCGCGGCATCCCGCACCACCCCCGCGGTGTGCTCGCTCCGCCGGAACACGTTGACGATGTCCACCTCCACCGCGTCCGGGATGGACTGGAGGTCCGGGTAGGCCGGCTCGCCGAGGATCTCCTCGTGGTGGGGGTTCACCGGCACGATGCGGTAGCCCGCCGCCTGGAGGTACTGCGCGATGCGGTGGCTGGTCTGGAACGCCCGCGGCGAGCACCCCACGACGGCGATGGTGCGGGCGGAGAGGAGGGCGTTGCGGAGGTCGGCGATCTGCATCGGGAGTGGCGCGTTGAACCGGAGTCACTAACGTTGCACCCATGCCATCGGGTTCTCGCTCCCGGCCGTCGCCTCCCGCCGAGGCCGTCCCTTCGCCGGCGGCCCTCACCGCCGTCCCGTCGGATCCGCCAGCGGAGGGCGGGGACGCGCCGGTCTCCCGTCTGGGGCGCTGGCTCCCTCGGTTATCCGGGCTGGTGCGCTTCGCCTACCGCGTGGGGGGCGCGAGCGCGCTGGCGGCGGGCCTCGTGTGGTGGGTGCTCGTCCGGGGCTACGTGACGGCGGCGGGCGCCGCGGCGTGGGCGCCCGCGCTCGGGCTGCTGCTGCTCTTCCTCATACCGGCGGGCGCGGCGTGGCTGCTCGGCCTGACGCTCCACGACCTCCTCACGCTGCCGGAGACGCTGCGGCGGAGCGCGACGGTCGCGGCCTCCGCCTCGCGCGAGGCGCTCCGCGCGGAACGGGGCGGCCGGCTGGCGGGCGCGCTCGGCGCGCTGTGGGCGGCGCGCGGCTTCGTGCTGGAGTCGCGCGGGGCGTGGGCGAAGGCGGCCACGGCGGCCCGGCTGGTCCGTCTGGCGAAGCTCCCGTTCGCGCTCGGTCTGGCCGGGTTGTTCGTGCTCAACGGGCCGATGATCGCGGCCGGGCTGCTCGCGCTGCTGCTGCTCCTCTTCTGAGCCCTCGCGCAGAGCGCGCACGAGCCCGCCAGAGGCGGACGTTACCTTCCGGCGTCGCCCTGTTCCGGCCCCCAGACCCCGTGCCGGCCCCCACCGAGACCCCGACTGTGCCCTCGTCCGAGGCGGCCGCTGAGACCCCGCGCGCCGCCCGCTCCCCTGTGGCCTGGCGCCCCACCGACGAGCCCACGCTGGGGACCGGCCTCCGCTCCGGCTGGCGGGACCTCTCGGTGCGCGTTCGCCTCGCGATGGGGGCGGCCCTCGTCCTCGCGCTGGCGCTGATGACGGCGGGCCTCTGGCAAGAAGCCGCCGAGCCGCCGTCGGACTCCGACGTGCGGGCGGAGGCCGTGGCGGCGCGCACGGCGTGGGCGGCGGCGAGGCGGCAGGCCCCCACGGCGCTCCAGCCGGGACCGGACGGCGGGTTCGTCGGGGCGGGGACGCTGGAGCCGGGAGACGCGGAGACCGGGGCGGGCCGGTACGTGGACTTCCTCAGCGTGGAGCCCTCGGACAGCTCCCGTTTCTCGGTCGTCGTGACCTCTGCGGCGTTCCGGCCGGACGTGTCCGTGCTCACGCCCGAGGGCGAGCGTCTGGGCGCCTCGTTGCTGCTCGGGACGGACGAGCGCGCCGAGGTGGTGGGGCTCCGCGGCCCCGGCCGCTTCGAGATCACCGTCACCTCGGCGGAGCCCGGCCGCACGGGCGCCTACGAAGTCGTCACGACGACGCGCGCGGTCCGCGACACGCTTACCTTCTCGGACCCGCTGCGCGCCGATACGCTCGGGGCGGGCACGCCTCGCGCGGGCCGCTACGAGGCGGCGTACGCGCTCCTCGCGGAGCCGGACCGGCCGGTCATCCTGGAGGTCGTCTCGCCCGCGTTCCGCCCGCGGCTCACGCTCCTCGGCCCCGCTGGCGAGATCCGCCAGCAGCGCACGCTGGAGCGCGGCGCGGCGGGGGACAGCCTCTACGGCGTGGTGCTCCGCTTCCACCCGGGGTGGGACCTCCCGTACACGCTCCTCGTCTCCAGCGATGCGCGTGGGCAGACGGGCCCCTTCGCGATGGAGCTCAGGACCGTGGACGCGCGCGACATCACGCCGAGCGACCGGGTTCTGAGCGGCACGCTGGGCCAGGAAAGCTGGCTCCGCGATGGCCGGTACGTGGACGCCTACCGTTTCCGCGTGCGCGCCAACGAGGAGACCGTCCTCGCGGTGCAGAGCAACGACTTCGCCCCCGCCTTCCGGCTGTGGCGCGAGGAGACCCGCGGCGCGGAGGAGGTGCTCTCCGAACTCAACCGCGCCGAGCGCGCCCGCATCGAGGTCACTCCGGACGACCTGGAGCCCGGCCTCTACGTCCTGGAGGTCACCAGCGCCGAGGGCGCCGAGGGCGGCGTCTACCCTGGCGGCGACTACACCCTCCGCGTGGAGTCCCGCGTGCCGGTCGATCTCTTCGGTCCCGCGGACCCGGACGACCCCGACTCCCCCCGCGGCTGGACCGCCCCGGTGCGCGCCTCCGCCAGCGGCACGACCGAGGACGGCGAGACCTTCGCCTTCGACGTCTCGGGCGTCTCCGTCACCTACCCCGGCGGCGACCGTACGATGATCCAGGTCCGCATCAGCGTCCGCTCTGTGGACTACACCGGACCCTGGGCACCCTGGCGCCGGTTCGCCTCCCAAAGCACGCTCATGGACATGGACGGCCGCTCGTACCGACCCTCGCCAGGGCTCAGCGCCGGCACCGGGGTCCTCGCCGAGCCCGGCGCCACCCGCCAGGGGCGCCTCGTCTTCCTCGCCGACGGCGTCCGCACCGACATCCGCCGCCTCGTGCTGGCGGCTCCGCTCGGCGGCGGCCGCACCGTCCCGCTCCGACTCGACCTCCCCCGCTGACCCCGCCCGGTCCGCGGCCGACCTCTCTCCGACATGGCCCACTTCCACCGCCTCGATGCCGACTCCGACCGCGAGTTCCTCGCGCGCGGCGAGACCGATCCGTTCACCGGCACGCCCTTCCGCCCCACCAACGTCGTCGTGAAGGCGGAGGACGGGACGGTGCTGCTGCGCGAGACCTGGGAGGCGCTCGGCGGGCGCTACGCCGGCTCCGCGAAGACGCTCCCCTGGGGCACCTCCGCCGGTGACGGCGCCGCAACGCCTCCGCCCGCCCGCTCAGACGCCGCCGCGGTCACAGCCGGAGCCGCCGCCGGCGCCGCGACGGGGGCGGCCACGCTTCCCAAGCCGGCCCGCCAGCACGCCCCGCCGCCGACGCCCATGCCGGACCACGTCCGCGAGCGCCGCCCGAAGCGGCCCTGGCTCCTCCCGGTCCTCGCCGTGGTGGGCGTCGCGCTTGTGCTGATCGTGGGTCTCCTCGTGATGAGCGGCCTCCGCGACGACGACCCGGTGGAGACGCCCATCGTGGAGACGGAGGAGCCGGACGCGCCGGAGGTCGTGACCGTGCAGGCGGGCGTGATCGAGGGGGCGCTGGCGGACGGGGACGCCGAGCGTAACGGCCGCTTCGAGGACCGCTACGCGTTCGTCGCTGATTCCTCCGGCCGTGTGCTGGAGTTCGCGCTCGTCTCGGACGACTTCCGCCCGGACCTCGTGGTCCGCGGCCCGGACGGCCAGCAGTACGAGGCGAGACCGGTGGGCGACGAGGGCACCCGCGTGGTCGTCGGTGACCTCCGGGGGCCGGGCCGGTTCGAGATCGTCGTGACCTCGCGTGAGCCCGCCGGCGAGGGCAGCTACTCCCTGGCCATCCGTCAGGAGACGCCCATCACCACGCTTCGCGCCGACGGCCAGACCGTCCGCGCTACGCTCGGCGAGCGGAGTGTCCTCGTGGACGGCTTCTTCCGCGACACCTACGAGTTCCCCGTCGAGGCCGAGCGCGAGTACACGCTCGCCGTCGCCTCCAGCGCCTTCGAGGTGGCCACCACGCTCACGGGCCGCAACGGCGCCCGCGTGACGACCGAGCCCGAGGGCGACGCCGTCACCTTCACCCCCACCGAAGACGGGCGCTACCGGCTGGTGGTGTCCTCGCGCGAGCGGGGGAAGCGCGGCGCCTACACCGTCACCCTCACCGCCGGGCCCGCGCCGGAAGACGAGGTGCCCGAGGCGCCGCGCGTCCTGGCGGCGAACGCCGCCCCGCTCCGCGACTCCCTCGCCGTCGGCCAGCAGCGGACGTACACCTTCACGGGCCAGATCGGCGACCGCGTGCGGGTGGACGCCCGAGCGCTCGGGTTCAGCCCGCGCCTCGTGATGGTGGGACCGGACGGCCAGCGCGTCACCGGCGACACCGATGAGGAGCGCGCGAGCGTGCAGGGGACCGTCGCCACGGCGGGGACCTACCGCGTGATCCTCACCGGCGGCGAGGGCTCCGGGCTGGTCCAGCTCACGCTGGAGAAGACGGAGGCCCCCCGCGCCGACGACATCCCGCGGATGCCCGGCCTGGACCGTCCGCCCGCTCCGGCGCCCGCCCAGGGCGGCGGCGGGCAGAACGGGCAGCCGTACGAAGCGCAGCCCATCGACGCCCCCTGACGCGCAGATCGCACCCGGCGCGGCGGCCGTTGCTCTGAGCCCGCCGCGCCGGGTACCTTCGGCCGCCCCTTCCTCTCCCCATGAGCGACTCCGAAACGATCCGCGTGCCCAAGGCGCGCCTCCGCGAGGTCAAGGCCGAGATCGACGGCCTTACGGCCGAGCGCGACCGCCTCCGCGCCGAGCTGGCGGCGCTCCGCGAGGAGCACGACAACCTCCGCGCGCACCTCACGGGCAGCATCCGCGAGATCGCCAAGCTCAAGGAGCAGCTGGGCGGCGCGGCCCGGTAACGCCGCCAGCGGGGCGGATGCAACCGCGCACGCCCTGCCGGGTAGCCCTGCCATGATCCGCGTCCCCTTCTCCACGCCCGACATCGACGGTGGCCTCAGCGAGGGCAAGGGCGTGCTCACGCTCGACGGCGATACGCTCACGATCGAGGTGGATGTCGCGTTCATGGGCCTCTTCAAGCGAGACTCCCGGCGCGTCCGCTTCGATATCACGGACCTGGACCAGGTCCGCCACCGCCGCTCCCCGCTGGGGGACCGCGTGACGTTCCGCACGGACCCGATGGACCTCGTGGGGCGCGTACCGGGCGCGGCGCAGGGCGAGCTGGTCCTGAAGACGAAGAAGAAGCACCGCCGCGACGTGGAGGCGCTGCTGGAGCGCCTGGAGCTGTGGATCGTGGAGTGACCGGGCGGCCGTCCACGTTCCGCATCTGGTGGGACGCGGCCCGGCCCAAGACGCTGTGGGCCGCCGTCGCGCCGGTCCTGCTGGGCGTGGGCCTCGCGATGGAGCAGGGCGCGTTCCACGCGCTCGCGGCGCTCTGCGCCCTCGCGGGCGCCGTGCTCATCCAGATCGGGACCAACTTCGTCAACGACTCCGAGGACGCGGTCAAGGGCGCGGACAACGAGGCGCGCAAGGGCCCGGTGCGGGCCGTCGCCAGCGGGTACGTCTCGCCCGCTTCGATGCGGGCGGCGGGTGCGGTCACCTTCGCGCTGGCGGTCGCGGCGGGCGGGTACCTCATCGCGCGCGGCGGCTGGCCGATCCTCGCGCTTGGGCTGGTCTGCATCGCCAGCGGCGTGGCGTACACGGCGGGCAAGTACGCGCTCGCGTACACCGGGCTGGCGGACCTCTTCGTGCTCGTGTTCTTCGGGCCGGTCGCGGTGGCCGGGACGTACTACGTGCAGGCGCTGGACCTCCCCGGCTGGGTACCCATCGCGGGGCTGGGGCCGGGCGCCCTCGCGACGGCCATCCTGCTCGCCAACAACGTGCGCGACGTGCACGAGGACCGCGCGGCGGACAAGCGGACGCTCGTGGTCCGCTTCGGGCGGACGTTCGGGGTCCGGCTCTACGGCGCGATGGTGACGCTGGCCGTCGTGGTGCCGGCGGCAATGGTGGTGGTCTCGCGCGGCCACCTCGGCGCGCTGGCGGCCTCGCTCATCGCGAGCCTGGTGGGGCGGCGGCTCACCGGCACGCTCCGCCAGTCCGAGGACCCGGCGGTGCTCAACCCACTCCTCGGGAAGACGGCGCTGCTGCTGTTCGCCTACTGCGTGGCCTTCGCGCTGGGCTGGTGGCTGACGTAGGGCAGCTGCGAGGAGTCAGCCTCCCCCTTGCAGGATCTGAGTAAGGAGGCTTCCGCCCTGCAATGCGTTTCCTACGATCGGGTGAGCCGCAAATCGGGCAAGCAAGCTGAGAGCCTCCTTTTTCTGCTCTGCCGGAGCGTCTGACGCTTCGATGACTTCGAGGAGAGCGACGAGCCGGCTGTCGATCTCTTGTCGGTTGTAGTTGCCGATCTGGTTGTTCCCTCCGAAAATGTTGATCGTCTGGGAGTCAGAAGGTGGAGGGTTGAGTCGCGTCTGACCCGCCTTTCTGATTTCTGGAAAGAACAAGGTGCCTCCATCTGCATCTCCAAAAAACTTCCCGCTGATGTACCCGTCGCGCCAGAGGGCAACGGTGGTGCGGTTCAGCCGACCTGCTTCCTGAGGCTCCAAACCGAGAAGCTCAGGCGTGAGCTCGCTTTGAGGTTCAGACCCCCTTTGGCTGTTGAGATAGCTAAGGATGCGCGCTTCAAGGTCGTCTTGGGTCATCGTGGATACAGGCTCGTCAGCTACGAAGGGAAAGCGGTGGCCTCGCCCAGCCGCTCCGCCAGCCCGCCGAGGCGGCGCTGCTGCGTCTCCACCGCCGCGTGCACCTGCGCCTCGGCCCCGAACAGCGCCACCGACTGGCGGGCCCGCGTGGCGGCGGTGTAGAGCAGCTCGCGCGTGAGGAGCGTGGCCCCGCGCGTCCCCGCCTCGGACATCACCGCGCCGACGTGGTCGAACTCCGAGCCCTGGCTTTTGTGGATGGTCAGCGCCCACGCCGGCTCGTGCGCCGGCAGCCGTGCGAGGGCCACGGGCCGCTCCAGGTGCGCAAAAACCGCGACGGGCTCCGAGGGCGTCCCCCAGAGCACGCCCACGTCGCCGTTGGAGAGCCCGGTCTCGCGGTCGTTGACGGTCACGAGGACGGGGCGGCCGCGGTAGAACGGCTCCGCGTAGGGTGGCCACCAGACGAGCTTCTCATCGCGCAGCGCGCCTTCGATGGCGGCGTTCAGGCCCTCCACGCCGCGAGGCCCCCGGCGGACCGCCGCGAGCAGCCGGAACCGTTCGAGCGCCGCCAGCGCCTCTGCCGCAGTCTCCGTCGTCACCACGTCTCGCGCGTAGCCGACGGCCCACGCGACCGCCTCGCGCACGTCCTCCGTCAGCGCGACGTCGCGCCGGGCCTCGTCGGTGAGCACCGCCAGCGCGGCGGCCCCGTCCGACTGGCGGATGGCCTCGGAGAGGGCGCCCACGTCGGAGTCTGGGCCGAAGCGGCGGCTCTCGGTCAGGCGCACGACGGAGGCGGAGAGCGGCGTGGCGTCCGGGCTGGCGGGCACGTTCGCGAGGCCGAGGTCCGCGCAGAAGGCGGCGAGGTCGGGCGTTGCGCCTCCCTCGCCCGCGGCACAGAGGTCGGCGAAGGGCGTCCCGGCCTCTACGGGCGCCAGCTGGTCCGGGTCCCCGAGGACGACGAGCCGGGCCTCGGGGCGGAGCGCGGCCAGGAGCGCGTCGAACATCGGGAGGTCGATCATCGAGCCCTCGTCCACGAGCACGAGGTCGTGCGGGAGCGGGCGGCGGGCGTCGTGGCGGAAGCCCGCGCGCTCCGGGTGCGCGCCGAGGAGCCGGTGCAGCGTGACGGCTTCAGAGGAGCGGAGCGGCTCGGCGAGGGCGTCCGGCAGTCCGCCGAGCGCTCGCTGGATGCTCTCGGTGAGCCGTTGGGCGGCCTTGCCCGTCGGTGCCGCCAGCGCGACGCGCGTCTCGGGGCGGTCCGCGAGGACGAGCGCGAGAAGGCGAGCGGCGGTGTACGTCTTGCCCGTCCCCGGGCCGCCGGCCACGAAGAGCGCGCGCTGGCGGAGCGCCGCGGCGGCGGCGAGCGCCTGTCGGTCGAGCGCTCCGTCCTCGCGTGGGGAGAACAGCGCCGCGAACGCCTTGCGAGCGGAGTCTCCGGTCTCGCCGGGTTCGACCGTTCCTTCGGCTTCGCTCAGGACATGCAGTCGGGCGGAGACGGCGCGGGCCACGCGGCGCTCGGCGTCCACGAAGCGGCGGAACGCCAGCCGGTCGCCGCCCTCCGTGTCCGGCCGCGGCTCGATGACGAGCGGAGCGGCGGAGGCGGCGTCTCCCGCGACGGGGCTCGCCTCCAGAAAGCGCCGCCAACTGGCGGCGTCGGGGAGCGGGGGGAGGCCGCGGAAGGCGGAGCGGGCGTGCTCGTCCTCGGGGAACGGCTGCCCGGCGTGGTCCGCGAGGGCGACGGCCGCGTGTCCGTCGCGGCGGGCGCGCGAGACGAGGGCCCCGGTGAGGGCGACCGCGCGGGCGCGGTCCGGGTCCACGGGCAGCCCTTCGCGTCGGGCGTGCTCCACGTCCAGCCCGGCGAGGAGGCGGGCCAGCGCGAGGTCCACGGCCTCGGCGGCCTCCGCTTCCGCGATGGCGTCGAGCGCGTCCGTGACGGTGCGGGGGAGCCTACGCATCGGGCGAGAGGAGGCGGTCCAGCGCGAGGATGAGGGCAGCCGACGGTCTGTGCGTGAAAAGGGAGGGATGGGGGATGCGGGGTGCGGGAGGAGCAGCCTCGCGATCTGCCTCCCCACTCGCCTGGGGGGCGGTCTCCTCAGGCCCGCCGGTGGCTTTCGCCAGCGCGTGGGAAGCGTGTCCCTCATCCCCGATCGCGTCTCCCTCCATCCCTCTCAAAAACACATACGTCGCGCCGCCGATGTGCGTCTCGTAGTCGTACGCGGTGCCGAGGCGGGAGCGAAGGAAGCGGTGCAGCCCGAGGGTGTAGAGGTGGAGTTGGAGGCCGTAGTGGTGGCCGAGCATCGTGCTCTGGAGCGCGTCTGGCGTGTAGGCGCTCGCGTCCGATCCGAGCCGGTTGAACTTCCAGTCCGCCACCCACCACCGGTCGTCCACGCGCGCCACCACGTCGATCTCGCCGACCATCAGGCCGTCCACGGCGTCGCGCGAGAGGCGCGCGAGAGCGCGGGCGTACTCGGCGCCGAAGGGATTGGTCCCGTGCTCGCGGAACGCGTCCGCCAGCGCGGCGGGGGCGACGCGCCCGAGGGGAAAGGCGAAGCTCCACTCGGCCGTGCGGTGGTCGGCGTCGGCCATGCGGCGGGGAGCGCCGTCCGGCGAGGCGAACAGCGGCGCCGTGGCTACGCGCTCCAGGAGCGCTAGCACCTCCTCGGCGGGACGGATCGGGGCGCGGTGGGGGCGGCCCGGCTGGTCCAGCCCGTGCGCCTGGAGCAGGCGCTCGACGGTCTCGCGGTTGTGTGTGGCCGTCCGCTGGCGGGCCGTCTCGTCGGCGGGGTCGTCCCAGTGGACGTGCTGGAGGATCTGGTGGAGGCAGGTGCCCGGCCCCGTCCCGGCGGCGAAGGCGTGGAGGCCGGCGGGCGGGGCCTCGTCGCGGGTGTCGGCGTCGGCCTCGTCGGAGGCGGCGAGGCCGGCGGAGTCGTGGGGCTCGGAGCTGTAGCGGGTCCAGCCGCTGAAGGAGGCGCGGCGCCACTGGTCGCGGGCGCGCTGGCGGGCGTCGTCGGCGAGAGGATGGTCCGCGAGGTCACCGCCCGTGTTCTGTTCCGGGGCGTAGGGCGCGGCGACGGCGTCGGGGTCGCGGACGCCCATGACTTCCCCGTCCGGGTCCATCGCGCGGACCACCGCCAGCGGGTCCTCCACGGCGGCGGCGCGGCGGGCGAGCTCCACGTGGTCGGCAAGGGCGTCGGCGTCGGAACCGTCCAGCGGGGCGGCGTGGCCGGCGAGGAGGTAGCCCAGCCCGCTCATCGCGTCCAGCCGCTTCCGTCGCGCCAGCACCTGTCCCCAGATGACGTAGCACCGCTCGCGCGCCCGCGTCAGCGCGACGTACGCCTTGCGGACGTGCTCGGCGAGGTTGTCCACCTGCCGCAGGCGCTCGGTCTCGGGCTGCATCGGCGAGCCGAGGTCGTAGACCACGCCCTCGTCGGTCCGCGCGAGCGTGGTGGCCTGCATCGTGTAGTCGCGCTCGCTCAGCGACCAGAGGTAGGGCAGGAAGACGATCTCGTACTCCAGCCCCTTCGCGTTGTGGTGCGTCGTGATGGTGACGGCCTCGGCGTCGCGCTCCAGCCGGAGTTCCTTCATCTCGCGCGAGGGGAGCGCCTGATCCTCGCGGTGGCGGAGCCAGTGCAGCAGGTCTTCGGGCGAGCGGTCGCCGCCGCCTTCGATCTCGTGGAGCAGCTCGCGGACGTGCCGGAGGTTGGTGGCGCGGCGCTCGCCGTCGGGCGTGGCGAGGACGCGCGCGAGGACGCCCTGCGTGTGCTGGAAGTCCGTGAGCACGTGGAGGACGCCGCGCGTGCGCCACATCCGGTTCCACGAGCGGACGAGCCCATGGATGCGCTCGGCCTCGGCGGTGTCGTCGTCCAGAGCGGCGATCTCGGCGGCGGACCAGCCCCATAGCGTCGTCGCGAGGGCGGCGCGGAGGGCGCGCTCGTCGTCCGGGTGGAGGACCGCGCGGAGCAGGAGTTCCACCTCCGCGATCTCGGCCGACTGGCGGACGTCGTCGGCGCGGGAGACGACGGCGGGGATGCCGAGGGCCTGGAGCGCCTGGAGCACGTCGGCGGCCTCGTAGCGGGTCGGGACGAGGACGGCGATGTCGGCGGGCGTAACGGGGCGCTCGCCCTCGTCCTCGCGCATCCGGGCCTCGCGGATCAACCGCGAGATCTCCGCCGCGACGGCTGGCGGGATGCTCTCGCTCGCGGCGGTCTTGCCGAGCGGGCGCCCCTCGCGCATGGGCGTGGGCCACCAGACGAGGGGCGGGAGGTCGCCATCGCGCAGCGCCGGTTCCTGCTTCGCCGGGGACGAGTTCACGCGCCGGAACGGGATGCCCTCGAAGAGGAACGGGCGCTCGGCCTGCTCGAACACGCGGTTGACGGCCTCCACGAGCCCCGCCGTGCTCCGCCAGTTGGTCCCGAGCGTGAAGCGCCGCGTGGACTCGCGCTGCGCGCCGAGATAGGCGTGCACGTCCGCGCCCCGGAAGGCGTAGATGGCTTGCTTCGGATCGCCGACGAAGTAGAGCGGGCGGCCCTCGAAGGCGCGGCGGAAGATGGCGTACTGCTGCGGGTCGGTGTCCTGGAACTCGTCGATGAGGGCGACGGAGAACAGCCGCCGGATGCTCTGCGCCAGGAGCGGCCCGGTGGCATCGTCCGCCAGCGCGTCGTGGAGACGGGCGATGAGGTCGCTGAAGGTGAGCTGGCCGCGGTGCTCTTTGATGGCCTCGACGCGGGCGCCGACCTCGCGCGTGAACGTGCGGACGAACGCGGTGTCCAGCGCGTCCGCGGCGGTGACGACGGCCTCGCAGGCGAGGAAGCCGGCCCATTGCGTCGCGGCTTCCAGCGTGGCTTTCTGGTCCTTGCTCCGCTTCGCGCCGACTTTCTTGATCGCGGCCGGGGTGCAGACGCGAACGGCGGAGATCCCGTCGGGGTCGCGTCCCTCGGCGAAGGCAGTCACGCGGTCCAGGATCGCGTCGCCCTCGGGGCCGTCCAGCGGCGCGTTCTTGTTCCAGCCGACCGGTGCGAGCACGTCGCGCGCGGCCTCGGCGTCCCACGACTGGCGGAGCGCGTCGGCGGCGTCCGCCAGCGCGGCGCGGGCGTCCTCGAACGAGGGCCGCTCCGGGCGCAGGATCACGCGCGGGAAGTCCGCGATGGCCTTGTGGTGCTGCACCAGGGTGGACGGCGCGCGCCCCTTCTCCAACGCGACGGCGGCGAGCGTCGCGTCGCCGTGGACGAGGCGGGCCCAGGCGTCGGCGGCGGCGCGGGCGCGGAGGGCGTCGCTGTCGGCGTCCTCCACGAAATCCATCTCGAACGGCGTGGCGCTCTCGAAGGCGGCCTGCTCTAGGATCCGCTTGCAGAAGCCGTGGATGGTGAAGATGCCGGCCTCGTCCACGCGGTCCAGTGCGGCGAGAAGCCGCGCCTCCGCGCGCGGCTGGCGGAGGAGGCTGGCGAGCGGGCGCGTGAGGTCGTCGGGCTCGGTCTCGCCTCGCGCGACGCCCAGCGCGGTGCGGAGCGCGGCCCGGATGCGGGTCTTGAGCTCCTCCGTGGCCGCGTTCGTGAACGTGACGACGAGCAGGCGCCGGAGGTCGGGCAGGTCGTCTGCGCCGGCCAGCCAGTCGGGCGCCTCGGCCTCGGGGTTCTCAGGATCGACGCCGGCCTCGGGGTCCAGCACGAGGCGGAGCACGAGCCCGGCGATGGCGAACGTCTTGCCGGTCCCGGCGCTGGCCTCGACGAGCGTGCGGCCCGCGAGGACGGGCGTGGTCGCGTAGTCGAAGGGGGCGGGGGTTTCGGGTGTCGCGTTCGCGCTGGCGGTTGTGGTGGGCGAGGCGTTCGGCTCGCTGGACGGCTCCGCCAGCGGGGCGGGGGGCGGCGGTCCGTCGCTCTCGGGCGGGGGCTGGCTGAAGAGGTCCATCACGCCGGGACGCCCTCGCGGACGTGGGTCAGGAGCGGTGCCCAGAGCCCGAGGGCCCAGCGCGCGAAGTGGTCCTCGGGCACGAAGGGGTCCTCCAGGCCGCGCGTGGCGAGTTGGACGTAGGCGTCGGCGTCGTCCGTGAAGTCGTTCCAGGCGTCGGAGAAGCCCTTGCGAGCCTCGCGCATGGCGCTGTCGTTGGGGCGGAACGCCTCGGCCGTCGCGCGGCCCGCGGTCACGTCCGCGAAGTGCGCGAGCTGCTTCGCGCTCATCTTCTTCGCGTAGGCGTGCGAGGCCTTTTCGTAAAGCGGGAGCCGCCCGCGCCGCGCCCGCTTGTAGCCTTTGACGAGCGCCGCCAGCCAGGCGACCGCGTCGTCTTTCGGGACGGCCTCGAAATGCCTGGAGGTGCCGTCCGCGCCGACGGTACAGGTGACGCCCGGTCGCTGGGCGCACAGCGCGAGGTGGTCGATCCACGCCGCGATGAGGTGCTTCTCGCGGACCTTCCCGGCGCGGTAGCGGAGCGCGCCGCGGACCGTCGTCCGCTCCAGCGTGCCCACGAGGCGGACGCCCTCCACCTCCAACGCGACCGCCAGCGGGTCCGTCGCGCCCCACGCCTTGACTTCCTGCGCGATGGGCAGCGCTTCCTTGCAGGCCCGCGCGAGGACGGACGCGCCGGGCGCGCCGCCGGGGATCTGCCCGCTTCGCCTGAGGCGCTCCGCCAGCGCGTCGGGCGTGAGGCCGTCGATCATGCCGGTGAGGGCGGCCTCGCGGACGTGGTACTGCTCCAGCGCGTTGAGCTCGATGGGCTCGTCGTCGCGGAGCGCGTCGTCGTCCAGATCCAGGGAGGCGCGGAGGCGGCGGCGGACGACGAACCGGCTGGGGTTGGTCCACGCGTCCGCGAGGGCGGCGAGCGAGATCGTCTCCACCTCGTCCTCGGGATCGGGGAGCGGCGTCGCGAAAAAGGCGCCGGGCGGGTCCGCGGCGCCCACGCGGTGCTGGGCGGCGTAGCTCGCGAGCGGCCCGCCACCGCCCGAGAAGTAGTCCGCGGCGAACGGCTGCAGCCGGTGCTCCACGACGAGCTGGCGGTCGGCGTCGGCGCCCCAGTGGCGGCGGGCGGCGTCGCGGAAGGCGTCCAGGCAGACGCTCGCGGCGCGCTCGGCGTTGTCCTTCTGGCTGCGGCCGACGTAGCTCAGGATCAGCCGGTCGCGCGCGGCGAGGATGGCGTCCACGAAGAGTTGCTTGTCCAGACCGCGCGGGTCGGCGTCGCCGGGGCGCGGGGCGTGGGCCACCAGATCGAAGTCCGGCGCGAGGTCCGGGGCGGGGTAGACGCCGTCGTTGAGGCCGAGGAAGGCCACGACCCGGTGCGGCGCGTGCCGGAGCGCGACGGGCCGGGCGACGGTCACACGACCGGTGAGGTACGGCTCGCGCGTCTCGATCTGCTCCGCCGCGCCGTCCAGGTGGGAGCGGACGGTGCGGAAGGTCACGGGCTCGTCCGGGGAGCCCGCCAGCCCGTGGAGGCGGGCCAGCTCCTGCGCCTGCTGGCGGAGGTGGACGATGGCGGTGATCTCGTCCTCGGTCTCGGCGCGGAAGGCGCCGTCCAGGAACTGCACGATGCGGGCGGGCCACTCGTCCAGGCGAGCGGGGCGGTCCAGCGCGTCGAGCGCGGAGAAGAGCGCCTCGGCCCACTCGCAGAAGCGCCCGAGGAGGTCCGCGCCGCCGAGCCCGGCCACGTCGCACGGGAGGTGCCCGAGGACGAGCCCCGCGCGGCTGGCGGTCTCGCTCGTGGCGTCCGCCAGCGGGGCGGGGTCGCCCGTCATCACGCCGAGGAGCAGCCGGTCCAGCCCGAAGCGCCACGTGTGCAGGTCGTCCTCGGGGAGGCCGAACGTGCCCTTCTTCTCGGCGGTGAGGCCCCAGCAGACGCCGGCCTCGCGGATCCACGCGCGGAGCCGCGGCAGCTCTTCCTCGGAGATGTTCGCGGCGCGGCGGACGACCGGCGTCCCGAGCAGGTCCAGCAGGTCGCTCGCGGTCACGCGGCCCTCGTGCAGCCGGAGCGCGCGGACGAACGCCTCCACCACGCGACGGGCCGGCGCGTGCGGGTGCTCGGCGACGTGGTAGGGAATCCGGAGCTCCGGCGCGGCGTCCTCGGCGCCGAAGACGGCGTCCACGAGCGGCGCGTACGTATCCAGGTCCGGCGCGATCACGAGCACGTCGGCCGGGCGGAGGTCCGGGATCTGGGCGAACGCGTCCAGCAGGCAGTCACGGAGGGCCTCCAGTTCGCGCGTGGGCGAGTGGCAGTCGTGGACGCGGATGGAGCCATCCTCCGGGTCCAGCGGGAGGGGGGCGGCGGGCGGCGTGTCCGCTGCGAGCGCGGCTTGAAGCTGGTGGAGGGCCGTGGCCCCGCCGGTCTCCACCGCCAGCGGCTGGCGGGCGCCGCCGCCGAGGTCGGCGAGGACGGTCCAATAGTGCCGGGAGCGGCCGGCGAGGGCGCGGAGGAGCGGGTGCGCGTGCGTCTCGCGCGAGGCGTCGCCGGGCGTGACGGCGTAGAGCGTCACCGGGACGTGCGCCGCGGCCTCGCGGAGGATGCGGAGGTAGAGCGGCGGGAAGAGCAGCGCGCCGAAGACGGCGATCCGTGGCGGAAGCTGCGCGAGAGTCCGTTCGTCCGGCTGGCGGAGGGTGCGGGCGAGGGCGAGGAGGCCCGAGGCGCGGTCCAGCGTGGGGCGGCCATCCTCCACGAGGCGGCGCCAGAGCGCGCGCTGCCACGCGCCGTGCGCGAATTCCGGGAGCGGGTCCTCGCCCCGCGCCCACGCCGCCAGCACGTCCGGGCGGTAGACCTGGTAGTCGTCGAACAGCGCCGCGACCCGCTTCGCGAGGGGCATCACCTGCCCGCCGGTCTTGCTGAGGTACGCCGCCAGCGGGGCGAACGCGGGATCGTCCGGGAGCGAGCCGAGGACCGGCGCGAGCCGCCACGCGAGGGGGCCACCGTCGAACGGGTGCCGCTCGCCGTCACCGGGGCTCGCGTGCTGGACCAGCGCCTGCGCGAGGTCCGAGGCGAACGTGACGGGCGTGCCGAGGTCCAGCGCGGCGGCGCAGCCCAGCCGGTCCGCGAGGGCTTTGGTGAGCCACGCCCGCAGGCCCACGTTCTGCGCCACGAGCACGGTCTCGGTCTCCGTCGGCGGGAGCGGGTCCCGCGCGAGGGTGTCCGCCAGCGCGTCGAACAGCGGTTCGAGGCGCGGCGCGGTGACGACGTGGAAGCCCGGCTCGGGCACGAATGGGTCCGTGTTTTTCAGGCCGCGAAGCTAACGCCCGGGGCTGCGACAAGGCCCTGTCAGCCGCCCTCCTCCGGCGCCTCTTCTTCCGACTGGCGGGCCTCCTGGCGGCGCATCTCGTGCCCCTTCAGGTGGATGCCGAGGTCGAGCCCGGTCTTGAGGAGCACGAAGAGCGCCATCGCCCAGATCGCGCCGTCCGCCGCGAGGAGCAGGAAGCCGCCGGCGATGATCACGATATGGAGCACCACCACGCGGCCGTACGGCTTGAACATCTCCGCCATCGTGTTCGTCGCGCGCCACTCGCCGCCGGCGAGGTAGTTCATCGCGAACGAGGCGCCGTGGCTCAGCACGAGCGGCACGAGTCCTTCCCACGGGACGCCCTCGAACGCCGCCGCCAGCCCGGCGCCCTCCAACTCGCGCCCACCGCCGAACAGGCTGTACACGAACACGCCGTGCACGAACCAGAACATCCCGAAGTGGACCACGAAGAACCCGCCGGGGACCACCCGCGCGAGGGCCGTCCACCAGCGGATGGGCTCGCCCGCGGTCAGCATCCGCAGCAGCGCGAACGCGCCGATCACGCCGTTCTCGGCCCAGTAGAGCCACATGATCCCGAACAGGTCCCACCCGAACCAGATCACGCCCACGAGGGGCACGAGGTTGGCGAGCACCAGCCCGACGGCCGAGGGGACCGAGGGGCCGCGGACGAGCGGCGCGGTGGCGACGGAGGGCATGGCCGAGGCTACCGCCAGCGGGGCGAGGGCGGACCTCCCGCGATCACGGGATCAGCGGCCGGCGTAGAGCGGGCTCCGCGTCAGCACGTCGTACGGGTTGACGGGCGTGCCGCGGCCGGAGCCGGTCTTGCGGAGCACCTGGAAGTGGAGGTGCGGGCCCTGCGCGTTGCCTGTGCTGCCCACCGTGCCCAGCACGTCGCCGCGGCGGACCTCGGTGCCGATCTCGACATCGTCCGCGTAGGCGTCCAGGTGCGCGTAGTAGAAGTCGTGCGTGCCGTCTGCGCTCGTGAGGTAGAGCGTGCGCCCGCCGAGGCTGTTCCAGTGCTTCCGCGAGATCCGTCCGTCCACGACGGCCACGACGGGCGTTCCGGTGGGCGCCGCGATGTCGATGGCGTTGTGCGTGCGGCCGCCGGACCGCGGGGCGTGGAACGAGTCGCGGAGCTGGCTCACCTCGATGCCCTCCACCGGGATCATGAGGCCGGCCGCGAGGCCGGGGGCGGCACCGCTCGGGCGCGGGGTAGCGGCGCCGGGCCGCTCCGGGCGCTCCGCCACGATGCGGACGGCGCCCGTCCGGGGCCGCTCGGCCGGCCGCTCCGTCGCGCGGTCACTGCCGCGGTCGGAGCGGGGCGCCATGGCCCACCCGCTGGCGGCCGTTCCGGCGGAGGGGGCCGCGCAGGCCGTGAGGACCACCGCCAGCGCGGCGAGCGAGAGGATCGGGAGGGAGCGCATGGGCCTGGACGCGAGTGAGGGATCTCGGGTATCGGCGGCCCGGCGCGAGTCTCAACCCCGGACCGTCTCGCGGTCGGTGTGGAGCTCGCTCCGCCGTAGCAGAGGATACGGGTTGACGGGGCTGCCCCGCCCACGCGATCCGTCCCGCCGGAGCACCTGGAAGTGGAGGTGCGGCGCGCGCGCGTTGCCCGTCGTGCCGACGTAGCCGATCACGTCGCCCTGCCGCACCTCCGTGCCGACGCTCATGCCGTCGGCGTAACGCGAGAGGTGCGCGTAGTAGAAATCGTGCGAGCCGTCCGCGCTGCGGAGGTAGAGCGTGATGCCGCCCAGACGGTTGCGCGTGCGGCGCACGATCTCCCCGTCCGCGACGGCCAGCACGGGCGTCCCGCGCGGCGCCATGATGTCGATGGAGCGGTGCACGCGCCCGCCGGAGCGCGGCGACGTGAACGAGTCCTTGAGGTCGTCCGGGGCGATGCCTTCGACGGGGATGAGCAGGCGGTTCAGGCTAAAGCTCCGCGCCTCGCGCGTGAGCTGGGCGGGGACCTCGGTCGTGTCCGCGCTGGCGGGCGGCGTCAGCGGGGCGGGCGGCGTGGCGGAGACGGGGAGGGCGAGCGCGGCGAGGGCCGCGGCGAAGAGGAGACGCACGGGGGGCGGAGGGTGGTGGTGAGGCCCGGCGCACCCCTCGGATCGGGGCGCCACCCCTGGCGGGGTGCGAAGAACCTAACACCCCGAATCGCTCGGGTGGCCGCTCGTCCTTCCGCGGGTTAGGCGCGGGGCTCGGTCCGCCCGATCCGACCCGCCAGCGGGCGAGCGGTTACTCCGCCCCGCTGGCGGTGGCGGTGCGCGAGGAGTCCGGCGCCGCGTAGGGGGCGCGCGCCCGGTCCGAGATCCGCTGGCGCACGTCCAGGAAGCGGAGGAGGCCGTACGGGTTGAGCGGCGTCTCGCGCCCGCCCGCGCGGAGCACCATCTGCAGGTGGAGGTGCGGCGGCGTGCCGCGCGCGTTGCCCGTCGTGCCGACGGTGCCGAGCGTGTCGCCGCGGGCGACGGACTGGCCCGCGCGGAGGCCGTCGGCGAAGGCGTCCAGGTGCGCGTAGTAGAACGCGTAGCGGCCCGTCTCGCTGCGGAGCCAGAGCGCGTTGCCGCCCAGCCCGTTCGTGCCCACGCTCTCCAGTGTCCCGTCCGTGATGGCCACCACGGGCGTCCCGCGCGGCGCGAAGAGGTCCAGCGCGAGGTGCGTCCGGCCCCCGGAGCGCGCCGTCCGGTAGGAGTCGTAGAGGTCCTCCGGGTTCACGCCCACCACGGGCATCACCACCTCCGAGCCGTCCAGCGCGCGCGGAGCGGAGTGCGCGCTGGCGGTGCGCGTGGAGGCGCCCGGCGCATCCGTGGAGAACGGCGCGGGCTCGCCGGGCCGCGCGAGCCAGATGGCCGCGGCTCCGGCGAGGAGCCCCACAAGAGCGGCGATGGCGACGAACTTCACGGGCGGAGGCGAGGACCGCCCCAAAGTAGGAGGCGGGGCGGGACCGCCCGCCTCACCCGCGCACGAGCGCCTTCAGCACGAAGAACACGTTCTCCTTCCGCTCCCGGAGGCGGCGCGTGAAGTACGGCCCCCACTCCGTGCCGTAGGGCACGTACGTCCGCATCCGGTATCCCTGACGCACGAGGTCCTTCTGCGTCTCATCGCGCAGGCCGTAGAGCATCTGGAACTCGAAGCGGTCTCGCGAGACGCCCTCCTGCACCACGACGGCCTTCGTGGCCTCGATCAACTCGTCATCGTGCGTGGCGATGCCGGGGTAGCGGGCCTCCGTCAGCAGCGTCTTCGCGTAGCCCATGTACGCCTCGCGGATGTCCGGCATCCTCTGCAGCGCGAGCTCCGCGGGCTCCTTGTACGCGCCCTTGCAGAGCCGCACGCGGGCGTTCAGCTCCGCCATCCGCGCGACGTCGCCGCCGGTGCGCGTGAGGTACGCCTGGAGCACCGGCCCCACGTGGTCCGGGTAGTCCGGGTAGACGCGCTCGAAGAAGTCCAGCGTGGACTGCGTCAGCCCCGACCCCTCCATGTCCAGGCGCACGAAGAGGTCGGCCTCGCGGGCGCGGTCCAGGAGCGTCCGGAGGTTCGCCTCGCACAGCTCCGCGTCGATCACCTGCCCGATCATGGACAGCTTGATGGAGATCCCGACGGCCTCGGGCGGCGCGCCGCGGCCGTCGCGGTAGACCGCCAGCCGCTCGACGAGCGCGCAGTACTCGTCGGCGAAGGCCTCGGCACGGGCGCGGTGGGGCACGTCTTCGCCGAGGAGGTCCAGCGTGAAGTAGCGCCCGCTGTCCAGGATGGGGGCGAGGGCGGGGAGGGCGGCGTCGAGGGACTCGCCGGCTACGAACCGGCGGGCCAGCGCGAAGGGGAGCTTCATGGGAGTCAGGGCGCCCGCCCCGGTGTGGGGCGGGGGAGCCGCGGCGGCGCGCCTGTGGGAGTCCTGTCGGAAGCGCTTCGATGCCGGGCGGCCGAAGCTACGCGGGGGCGGTGGGCGGGGCTTCGTGAGGATGGAACGATATGTGCCTGAAGGCGGGGAGTCCCACTTGCCGCCCCGCCAGCGGGGTGCGCGCTACGATTCGTGACCTCTCCCGCTTCAACTTCCCCCCGCTCCTGGCTCGACGCCGCCCTGCCGGCCGCCCTCACCGGGCACGAGCGTCACCGCGCACGCTTCCTCGTAGGGGCGGGCGTGCTGTTGCTGCTCGGCTACGCCGTGGGCGGGGCGTACATTGCTTCCACCGGGCAGACGGGGAGCACTCTCCTCGTGGCGCTGGCGGCCGCCCTGACGGCGGGCTCGCTCGCCGGCTTTCGCCTGGGGTGGTGGGGACGGGAGCAAGCGGCGTGGGGGCTCTTCCCGACGGCGGTGGTGGGGCTGATCGCCAACGTGTGGGCGGGCTTCGGGCTGGAGGCCCCTGATCTGGTCTGGCTGGGCGTGGTGCCGGTCGCGGCCGCGCTCGTGGGGGGACGTTGGCACGCCGCCGTCTCCGCCGCGCTGGCGGCCGTGGGCGTCGGGGTGCTGTGGCTGCAGGGCGGGCTGGAGCCGAGCGGGGCCCAGGCGTTCACGGCGGTCAACCTGACCGCCGCCGCCCTTCTCAGCGCGTGGCTGGGGCGCTTCCACAAGGCCACCACAGAAGGCGCCCTCGCAGAGCAGCGCGCGCGGCTCTCCCACCTCACCGAGGCGCTCCGCGCGAGCGAATCGCGCTACCGCTCCGTGATCGAGACGCTGCCGGTCGGGATCGTGCAGACGCGGATGGACGGGGGGTTCGCGCTCACCAACACCGCGCTCGCCCGCACGCTCGGGTTCGAGTCGCCCGAGGCGCTTCGCGCCAGCGGCCTCCGCTCTCTCGATTTCTACGGGGATCCCTCGGACCGCGAGGGCCTCCTCGAGGGCATCCGGGACGAGGGGTCGAAGGTCGTGGAGGTGGATGCGCGCGACGCGCAGGGCCGCCCGCTCCGCCTCCGCATCCACGCCCGCGCGCGGCGCGGCGCCAGCGGTGAGGTGATCGGCATCGAGGGCGTCGTGGAGGACATCTCGGCGGAGCACCGCGTCCGCACCGAGGCCGAGGCCCGCGAGGCCCGCTTCCGCGCCCTCGTGCAACACGCCTCGGACGTGATCTGCGTGCTGGACCGCGACGGCCGCATCACCTACGCCAGCCCCTCGCTTCGCAGCGCCACCGGCGTGGACCCCGAGGGCGCCAGAGGCGCTTCCATCCTCGACCTCCTCCACCCCGAGGACGTGGACCGCGCGCTCGCCACCTTCTGCGACGCCGAGGCGCCCACGACCGGCGCCGAGTTCCGGCTGCGCCACGTGGACGGCCACCACCTCTTCGCCGAGGCCATCGCGACGCCGCTCTACGACGACCCCGCCGTGGGCGGCCTCGTGGCCACTTTCCGCGAGATCACCGACCGCAAGCGCGCCGAGGCCGTGCTCGTCCGCGCGAAGGAGCAGGCCGAGGAGGTGGCCCAGCTCAAGAGCACGTTCCTCGCGAACATGAGCCACGAGATCCGCACCCCGCTCACGGGCATCCTCGGCTTCGCGGACATCCTATCGGATGAGGTCACGGACCCCGAGCAGAAGGAGTTCGTGGACCTCATCCTCCGCAGCGGGCGGCGGCTGCTGGACACGCTCAACTCCGTGCTGGACCTCGCGCGGCTGGACGCCGGCCGCATGGAGCTGACCTCGGAGCCGGTCCGCATCGGGGAGGCGGTGGAGGAGGCCGTGGGTCTGCTCGCCCCGCTGGCGGACGAGAAGGGCATCGCGCTCGCCGCAGACGTGGAGGACCCGTACGCACGGTCCGAGGTGGACCCGGGTGCGCTCCACCGCATCCTGACCAACCTCGTCGGCAACGCCATCAAGTTCACCGACGAGGGCTCGGTCACGGTCGGCGTCCGCTCGGACGCGCAGCGCGTCGTGCTGGAGGTGAAGGACACCGGCGTCGGGATCGACGCGGAGTTCCTGCCGCACCTGTTCGAGGAGTTCAAGCAGGAGTCGGCGGGCGCTGGGCGCTCGCACGAGGGCTCCGGCCTCGGGCTCGCCATCTCCCGCCAGCTCGCCGAGCGGATGGAGGGCACCATCGCCGTCGCCAGCGTCAAGGGGGAGGGGAGCACGTTCACCGTCACCTTCCCCCGCGCCGACGCCGTCCCGCTCCCCGCCGAGCCCCGCCGCTCGCGCGTCCTCGTCGTGGATGACAACGAGATGACTCGGTCCATGGCCGCGCGGATGCTGGAGTCCGCCTACCGCGTGGACACCGCCGCGGGCCCCTCCGAGGCCGAGGCGCTGGCGCTCGACGCCGCCCGCTCGGACGACGCCTACGACGTGCTCCTGCTGGACATCAACCTCGGCACGATGGACACCGGCGAAGACGTCATGCGCCACCTCCGCGAGCACGCGCCGTACGACGCGCGCCCCATCATCGCGTTTACCGCGTACGCGCTGCCCGGCGACCGCGAGCGGTTCCTCGCCGGTGGGTTCGACGGCTACTTCTCCAAACCGTTCACGCGGGACACGCTGCTGGAGGCCGTCGCCAACGCGCTGGACCCCGAGCGGGAGGCGAAGTCCACGATGATCGTGCGCAACCGGACCCCGCGCCGCGAGGCGTCCGGGCGGATCGTGCTCGTGCCGGGCGTCGCCTCGGAGTAGCGCGGAACCCGGACCGGCGCAGGCCCTTCCACGGCCCATGCCCCACCTCGCCATCGTCGGCGCGGGGGCGGCCGGGCTTGCCGCCGCCTTCGCGCTCCGCTCCGACTCCCTCCGCGTCACCGTCTTCGAGAAGAGCCGCGGCCTCGCGGGCCGCGCCGCCCCCCAAGCTTTTTGGCTACGTGTGTGAGAAATTTCCTGTCCCTGGCCGCGAAAATGAATTCTCGCACACCCGCTCGAGAGGGTCAAAAATGATTAAAAATGAGATTAAAATCGTCTGATTTCGAGCGGGTGTGTGAACAAAAACATTCTCTTTTGTGAGGGAAAATGAATTCTTACAACCCCGCTCGAAAGGGTCAACATTCTCTAAAAATGAGATAAAAATCGTCTGAGTTCGAGCGGGTGTGTGAACAAAAACATTCTCTTTTGTG
>DUBD01000005.1 GCA_012960515.1 Bacteroidota bacterium
TCTCGCAGTCGCCTTCGTCAAGCTGGCGGCGCTGGGCGTGCCCGAGGCGGACCGGCTGGCGGAGGCCGCCGACCGGTGCCGCCGCGCCGTTCTGGAGCACCACGCTGCGCCCGCCGGCTACGTGCTGGCGGTGGATCGTTATGGCCGCCCGACCGATGACCGCGTGCTCGTGAAATACCAGGCCCTTATCACCAAGCTCGCCCTGCTTCCGGAAGACCCCGCCGATCTTGCGGGCAACACGGAGCTCCTCTCCCTCCTCCGCGATCGCTGACCGCTTTTCCCCATGCACCTCGCGTACGTCGTCAACTCGTTTCCGGCGCTGTCCGAGACCTTCGTCGCGCGCGAGGTCGAGGCGCTGCGTGACCGCGGGATGCGAGTGGACGTGTACACGTTCACGCCGCCGAGCGAGGCAGACCTCGCCACGATGAGCGAGTCCATGCGCGCGTTGCACCGTGAGGCCGTCCCGATCGGTGCGGAGGCGCCGGGGCTCTCCGATCTCCCGCGTCTCCCGGTCGCCCTCCGGTCGAACGCCCGGTTCGATCATGCCTCGCGCCCACTCGGACGGCTCGGCAAAGCATTCGCCCTCGCCCGTCGCCTCCGCCAGTCGCCGCCGGACCGCCTCCATGCGCACTGGCCGTACGCCACGATGGTGACGCACCTCGCGAGCGTGCTCACCGGAGTCCCGTACAGCGTGAGCATCCACGCGCACGAGGTGGCGCACGAGAACGGCCACTTCGAGGAAGCCTTCGGGCGGCTGGACTTCGCATCGTTCTGCAACGGGGCCGCGATGGAGTATCTGCTCGGTCGCCTGCCCGCTTCCGCGCGAGACAAGTCGCACCTCGTTTACCACGGCGTGGAGACGGACCGCTTCGAGCCGCTCCCGATGCCGGCGTACGCGACTCCGTTCCGCGTGGTCTCGGCCGGGCGCCTGACCAAGACGAAGGGGTTCGACCGGCTCGTCCGCGCCGTCGCGCTCGCCCGCCAGCGGGGCGCGGACGTGGAGCTGGCGATCCTCGGCCGCGGCGACGAGGAGGCCACGATCCGGTCGGTAGCGGCGGAGACGGGGGTGTCGGAGGTGGTGGATCTGCCTGGCTGGGTGTCGCACGACGAGGTCCCGACCTGGATCGGCCGCTCTCACGTGTTCGCCCTCCCGGCCTCCGTCGGCTTCCACGACGGCCTGCCGAACGTGGTACTTGAGGCGATGGCGAGCGGCCGGCCCGTGGTCCTCTCGCCGCTTCCAGCCGCCAGCGAGGCGGTGACGCCGGGCGTCGAGGGCGAGATCCTCCAGAGCGAGGACGACGTGGACGGCCTCGCGGATGTGCTCGTGGCGCTGGCGGCGGACCCGGAGCGCGTCGCCGAGATGGGGCGGGCCGCTCGCGCGAGGGTCGTGCGCGACCACGATGCCGGGCGGCAAGTCGAGTGCCTGCAATCCCTTCACACACGAGAAGCGCAGGCGGGCGCGTAGCTTTCCTCATGGCGACTCAGGTTCATCCGTACTACGCGCACGGCGCGCTG
>DUBD01000006.1 GCA_012960515.1 Bacteroidota bacterium
GAACTCGCCGTTCGGCTTCTTCGCGGCGACGATGATCTTCGCCATCTGCTTCTGGTCGACCGCGCCACGGTTCGTGCGCTGGTTCTTCGAGACCTTCTTGGCCATGGGATCGGGGGGCTAGGGGAGCGAGAGAGCGGCGGGCTGGCGGGAGTCGCCAGCGGGGCGGGCGCGGGAGGCGCGAGTGCCGTGCTACTTGATCTCGCGGTGGAGCGTGTGCTTGCGGAGCTTCGCGTTGTACTTCTTGAGCTCCAGCCGCTGCGTGGTGTTGCGGCGGTTCTTCGTCGTCGAGTAGCGGGAGGTGCCGGGCGCCTCGGTGCACTCGAGGATCACCTGGTGGCGGACGTCTTTGGCCTTGGCCATCGGTGCGGGGGTCTAGAGGGGGAAGGAGCGGCGGACTTAAACGGTCGCGCCCTTGGCGCGTGCCTCCTTGAGCACGGCCGAGATCCCCTTCTTGTTGATCGTCTTCAGCGTCTGGGCCGACACGCGGAGCGTGATCCAGCGATCCTCCTCCGGCACGTAGAACCGCTTCTTCTGGAGGTTCACGTTGAACCGACGCCGCACCTTGTTGTGGGCGTGCGAGACGTGGTTTCCGGACATCGGGCCCTTGCCCGTGAGCTGGTCCTTGCGAGCCATCGGATTCGGTCGGAGGGGGAGGCGTGTCCCGGGATGGGGGCCTCGTCGGTCGTCAGTAAAACGCCCCGCCGGCGCGAACGCGGGGGGCGTGGCTAGAGTGCAGAAACCTACGGAGCGGACCCGCCTGCGTCCAACGCCCGCGCGTGGCCTTCGTGTGAGACGCGGGCGAAGAAACGCACGAGTCCAGCGAGAAGCGGGCGCGATCTCGTCTCAGAGCGCGCCCGCCGAGCGGGTTAGAACACGCCGAGGCGGACTTGGACGACGTGGTTGCGGCGCCCGAGCTGCCCCATCGTGCGGCCGTCTTCCACGCCGTAGGTCGCGTAGTCCAGCCGGAGATACTTGAGGTTCAGGCCGACGCCCGCGGTCGGGTAGCCCTGCGCGAGGCCGCCGCGGAGCTCCAGCGCGCCGAGAAGCGTCGCCTGCGCGCCGACGCGGATGCCGGTCTCGGGCGCCTGGTCGAACTCACTCGTGGAGCCGCTGATCCAGTCCGCCGCGAGGGTCACGTCGCCCACGGGCGAGAGCTTGGGGAGCGGGAGGCTGTAGGCCGCGCCCATCCGCAGCACCGGCGCCGATTCGCGAGCGGAGAACCGTGTTTCCAGGTCTGTGATCTCCGCGAGATCGTCCAGTTCGTCGTCCGAGCCGGAAACGGCCCAGGAACGGTCGAAGGTGAGGTCGCCCACGCCGCCGACGTTGCTGAGCGCGAGGCCGAGCGAGAGCCCCGGGAGGCCCACGTCTCGCGCGGTCACGCCGGCGCCAAGCGCCACGCCGCTGCCTTCGAGGAGGTAGACCTTTTCCGCGTCGGGCTGGAGCTCGTCCACGAAGGCGGCCTTCGCCGTGACGCGCCGCTCCACGTACGACGCGCTGGCGCCCACGGTCA
>DUBD01000007.1 GCA_012960515.1 Bacteroidota bacterium
GAAGTCGATGTAGCAGGTCTTCGTCTCGGTGTAGAAGTCGTAGACCTCCCAGCCGCCTTCGCGGTGGCCGTTGCCGGTCGCCTTCACACCGCCGAAGCTCATGTGCGCCTCGGCACCGATCGTCGGACCGTTGATGTACGTGATGCCGGCGTCGATGTCGCGGAGCGCGCGGAAGGCGCGGGCCACGTCCTTCGTGTAGACGGCGCTGGAGAGCCCGTATTTCACGTCGTTGGCGACCTCGATGGCCTCGTCGAAGCTCTTGATCTTGATGACCGAGAGGACCGGCCCGAAGATCTCCTCCTTCGCGACGCGCATATCGCGGGTGACGCCCGTCAGGAGGGTCGGCTTGAAGAAGAAGCCCTCTTCCAGGCCCTCGCCCGTGGCACGCTCGCCGCCCATCGCGATGGTGGCGCCGTCCTCGCGCGCGACGTCCATGTAGCCGCTGACCTTGTCGAGCGCCTTCTGGTTGATGAGCGGGCCCATCTCGGTGTCGTCGTCATTGCCGTAGCCGAGCGTGAGGGCGCTGCCCTTCTCGATGATCCGCTCCACGAGCGCGTCGTGGACATCCTCGTGGACGATGAGGCGCGAGGTGGCCGTGCAGCGCTGGCCCGTCGTGCCGTAGGCGCCCCAGATGAGGCCCTCCATCGCGAGGTCAAGGTCGGCGTCCTCCATCACGATGGCCGGGTTCTTCCCGCCCATCTCCAGGCTCACGCGCTTGTGATCTGCCGAGGCGCTGGCGGCGATGGTGGCGCCCGTCTCCGAGGAGCCCGTGAACGAGATCGCCGCCACGTCCGGGTGCTCCACGATGGCGCGGCCCGTCGTCCCTGCGCCCTGCACGAGGTTGACGACGCCCGCCGGGACGCCCGCGTCTTCCAGCACCTGGACGAGCAGCATCCCGCTGTGGGGCGCGTCCTCGGAGGGCTTGAAGACGACGGTGTTACCGCTCAGGATGGCGGGGAACATCTTCCACGTCGGCACGGCGACCGGGAAGTTCCAGGCCGTGATGAGGCCGCAGACGCCGAGGGGGCGGCGGACCGTCATGTTGAACTTGTTGTTCATCTCCGACGGGACCGTGTGACCGAAGAGCTGGCGGCCCATGGTCATGGCGTAGTAGGCCGTGTCGATGGCCTCCTGCACGTCGCCCTTGGTCTCGAAGAACGGCTTGCCCATCTCGCGGGTCATCGCGCGGGCGATCTCGCTCTTCCGCTCAGTCATGAGATCGCCGACGCGCTTGAGGATCTCGCCGCGCTTCGGCGCGGGCATGAGGCTCCACTCGCGGAAGGCGGCCTTCGCGGCCTCCACGGCGCGGGCCACGTCCTCGTCGCCGCTCTTGGGGAAGTGCCCGATGAGGTCGGAGGTGCGGGCGGGGTTGCGGCTCTCGAAGGTCTCGCCGGAGGCGGCATCGACCCATTCGCCGCCGATGTAGTTCTGGAACGTCTCAGCCATTGGAGGGGGAGGGGGAGTGCGTTCCGCGAAGGTACCGGGAAGGGCTTCCGGCGGCCGTCCCGTCTTCATTCTCCGCAGGCGCTTCGCCACCACACCCTTCCGGGCTGGCGGACGCGCTCGGCGCGGCCTCGCTCGGAGCCTCCGCCAGCCGCTAGCGGCCCCGCAGCCAGCCGACGGGGTTGACGGGCGAGCCGCCGTTGAAGACGGCGAAGAAGAGGCCGGCGCCGCGGCGGTCCTCGCTCGTGCCGGCGCGGCCGAGCACCTGCCCGGCGCGGACGCGCTGCCCGCCGCTCACGACCACCTGCGAGAGGTTGCCGTAGACCGTCGTGTAGTCGCCGTGGGAGACCATCACGAAGGTCCCGAACGTGGCCATCGTGCCGACGCGCTCCACGGTCCCCTCGAACACGGCGCGCGCGGGCGCCCCCGCCTGCGTCGAGATGTCGATGCCGACGGAGTTGATCGTCGTGCCGTAGACAGGGTCCGTCCGGTTGCCGAATGCACCGGTTACCGTCCCATCGGCGGGCCAGGGGAGGCTGCCGCGGTTGCGCGCAAAGGAGCCGGTGAGGGAGACGGTGCGGTCCTCCAGCGGCGGGGCGTCCGCGCTGGGGGCAGGCGGCGGCGGCGCGAGGGTGCGCTGAGGCTCCGCTTCGGCAGCAGGTTGGGCAGGGGCGGGCGTGACGACGGTGTTGTTGCGGCGTTCGGGCGAGGTCCGGCGCTCGTCTTGCGTGATCGCTCGGCGCGAGAGCTCGTCGGCCCTGCGTTGTGCCTCCGCGATCCGTTCCTCCTCGGCGCGGCGGGCGGCTTCGGCGGCGGCACGGCGGCGGGCCTCTGCCTCCTGCCGGCGCCGCTCTTCCTCGCGACGGCGCTCCTCGGCGCGAAGGTCGGCCACGAGCTGGGTGAGGGCGCTGGCGTCGGCGCGGCGCTGTTGCAGCTGGCGCTCCAGGTCGCCGCGGCGTTCGCGCGCGGAGGCGACCAGGGATTCGTGCTCGCGTCGCCGCATGTCCAGCTCTCGCTGTTCCTGCTGGCTCGCCGCCAGCAGCGCGCGGGTTTCCTCGAGCGAGGTCACGACCGACCGTTCCCGCTCGCGGAGCTGTTCCGTCTTCTCCGCAATGCGTTCCACCTGCCGGCGGCGTTGTCCCGCAAAGCGTTGGAGGTAGCGCGCCCGCGCGAGCATCTGGTTGATGGAGCCGGAGGCCAGCAGGAGCGCGAGCGTGCTCCGGCGGCCGTGCATGTAGGCGTGCCGGGCCCGCTGGCGGTACGCCTCACGCGCGCCGTCGATCTCGCCTTCGAGGCGTTCGATGGAACGCTGGAGGGCCTCGGTCTCGCGGCGGCGCTCCGCCATCTGGCCGCGGTACTCCGAGACGAGCTCCTGCCGGAGTCGGAGCTCCGTGCCCAACTGCTCGATCGCGCGGAGGGCATCCGTCTCGACGCCACGGGCGCGGCGGACCTCACGCTCCACGCCCGAGATCTGGGCGCGGATCTCCGCGAGGCGCCCCTCGGCGGCGGCCCGGTCCTGGCCGAGCGCGCCGGGGGCGGCGAGGAGCAGGAGGAGCGTGGCGAGGGCGGCGCGTCGCATGGCGGCGGAAATCCCGGGAAACGGAAAGCTACGGTGTGGTCGGAGCAGGCCCTCAGAGTATCGGCGGGGGAGCGTGCGCCTACAGCCTACTCCGCCTCGGCGAAGGCCTCCGCCAGCAGGGCGGGGGCGGGAACCGGCCGGCCGCGCTCGCGGTCCACGATGGCGAGCGTGACCGTCCCGGTGATGAGCACCTGATCGTCTCCCTCGCGGCGGACGGCGTAGGTGATCGGGATGCGGGCGCCGGGCTCGGAGGGGAACGTGGACTCCACGACGATCAGGTCGTCGTAGTGGACCGGACGCCGGTAGCGGACCTCGACGGTCACGACGGGCATGATGATGCCGGTCTCCTCGATCTCCTTGTAGGCGACGCCGCGCTCGCGAAGGGCCTCGGTGCGCGCGGCCTCGAACCAGTCCAGGACGTGGGTGTGGTAGGCCACGCCCATCGGGTCGCACTCGCGGTAGCGGACGCGGTGGCGGTAGTGGTGGGTCATGCGAGCAGGTGCCCTCGCGCGGCTGGCGGTGCGTGCGGGCGGTTCCGGCCGGGCCGCCAGCGGGGCGGGGCTACGCTTCCTGCCAGGCTCCCATCGCGTCGAACTTCGCGAGGCGCTGGGCGAGCAGGTCGTCGGTGGGGAGGGCGGAGAGCGTGTCCAGCGCGGCGCCGATGGCGCGGCCGACGGCGTCGAACGTGGTCGCGGGATCGCGGTGGGCGCCGCCGAGCGGCTCCGGGATGATCTCGTCGATGACGTGGTGCTGGATGAGGTCCGGCGCGGTGAGCTTGAGCGCCCGCGCGGCGTCTTCCTTGTAGTCCCACGAGCGCCAGAGGATGGACGAGCAGGACTCCGGCGAGATTACGGAGTACCACGCGTTCTCCAGCATCAGGACCGTGTCGCCCACGCCAATGCCGAGCGCGCCGCCGCTCGCGCCCTCGCCGATCACGACGACGACGACGGGCACCGGCAGGCGCGACATCACGAGGAGGTTCCGCGCGATGGCCTCGGCCTGTCCGCGCTCTTCGGCCTCCAGGCCCGGGAACGCGCCCGGCGTGTCCAGGAACGTCACGATGGGCTTGCCGAACTTCGCGGCCATCTCCATCAGGCGCTTCGCTTTGCGGTAGCCCTCGGGGTTTGGCATTCCGAAGCGGCGGTCCTTCCGCTGCTTGGTATCGCGGCCTTTCTGCTGACCCACGATGCAGACGGTCTGGTCGCGCGAGCCGTAGCGGCGGCCCATGAACGTGCCGAAGCCGCCCACCATCGCGCGGTCCTCGCCGAAGAGGCGGTCGCCGTGGAGCTCCACGAAGTTCTCCGTCAGCGCGCCGATGTAGTCCAGCGTGTAGGGCCGGTCCGGGTGGCGGGCGAGCTGCACCCGCTGCCAGCGCGTGAGGTTCTGGTAGATGGAGGCCCGGAGCGTTTCCACACGCTTCTCCAGCGCCTGGATCTGCTCGGAGAGGTCCACCGTGCCGTCGTCGGCCTCGAAGGTGCGGAGCTCGTTGAGCTTCGTTTCGAGATCGACGAGGGGCTTTTCGAATTCGAGGAGGTGCATGGGAAGGGGAGATCGCGAGCGCCGGCCGCAGAGGCGCGGCGGCTCCGGCGGCTAGGGCCGGGTGAGGGCGCGAACGAGGATGTCCAGATCGAGCGCCGCGGACTGGTTCCGCGCGTACGCCCAGTACGCCCGGTGCGCCTCCACGATCGTCGTGGCCGGCGCGTCGAGCGTGTCGAGGATGGAGACGATGCCGGGGCGGAGGCCCCAGGCCTCCGGCGGGTGCGGGCGGGCGGGGTCGTACCCCACGAGGGCGCGGCGGCCGGCGAGCACGCTCGGAAGCCGGGCCGTGAAGTGCGCCAGCCGGCGGCGTCGGGAGCCGACCGGGGCGCGTCGGCCGAGCGAGCGCAGGAGCGGGTTGAGCGCGATGCCCGCCAGCGCGACGGGCACGTCCAGAAGGCGGCGCGAGAGCGGGGAGCGGAGCGGGGCCACGGCGCGTTCCGCGGCGAGGAGCGGCGCGGAGAGGTCCTCCACGCTCGCCTTGCCAATGATGCGGTCGCGGTGCTGCGCGAGGATCTTGAGCTCGACCGGGAGATCGCGGAGCTGGCGCATCCCGGAGAGGATGGCCGTGTTGGTGAGCGCGTCCGCCGCGAAGACGACCTCGCTCGCGTTCTGGAGGCGGACGAGGTCGCGGAGCTGGCGGATCGGCCCGGCGTGCGGGACGGTGCCCGCCTGGGTGGACTCGCCCACGTAGCCCACCACGTCCAGCGGCAGTCGCCCCTGCGTCAGCCGCGCGAGGCGGTCGGCCTCGGACGGCGTGCCGACGACGAGCACGCGGCGCGGGCCGGTGCCGCGGCCTCGCGAGAGCAGCCGCCGGAGCATAAGCAACACCGCCGCCAGGATGAAGCCGGTCAGGACCGTCCCGCGGGAGAACGCGACGTGCGAGAGCAGGAACGTGACCGTCGCCACGGAGATGAACCCGATGCCCGCGCCGATCAGGACGGGGCGGAGCCGCATCGTGCGGCGCCCGTAGCCGCCCGCGCCGCCAATGCCGAGGACGAGCGCCAGCGCGTAGAGCGGGAGGGCCACGGCGTAGAACGTGGCGTCGAAGGTGAAGCCGCGGGGCACGGACCATGCGAGCGCCGCCGCCGTCAGCGACGCCCACCCGATCACGCCGTCCGCGACCGGGCCAGAGACGGACGACGCCAGCCGGGCGGCGGCGGCCATCGTCGCCCGGCCGAAGATGCCCGCTCGGATGCCGAGCGCCAGCAGCATGGACGCGAGCCGCCCGCCCGCGCTCTGGCCGTCCGCCGTGAGGTGCTTCTCCACGAAGCGCAGCATCGCGCCGTAGAAGAGGCGCACGTAGCGGAGGTCTCCCTTCTTGGTGCTCTCGCCTTTGTAGTGGACGATCTGCGTGGCCGGGGTGTACTGGATGGTCCAGCCCGCCTGCTGGATGCGGTAGCACCAGTCCAGGTCCTCCCCGTACATGAAGAAGGCTTCGTCGAAGAGGCCCGCGGCCTCGCGACCGCCGTCGGCTGGCGGAGGCGATCCGCCAGCGGGGCGGGGCTTGGTGTCTGCGAGGATCGCCTCGCGGCGGACCATCATGCAGGAGCCGGAGAGGGCGTCCACTTCGCAGACCTCATCCTGGGGGAGGTAGGTGAGGTTGTAGCGGCCGAACGTGGGGCTGTTGGGGAACAGCCGCGAGAGGCCCGTCAGCCGGAAAAACGCGACGGCGGGCGTCGGGAAGGCGCGGCGGCTCTCGGGCGCGAAGGTGCCGTCCGGGTTGAGGATGCGGCAGCCCGCCGCGCCCGTCTCCGGGTGGTCGTCCATGAAGGCGACCAGCTCGCGGAGGGTGTCCTCCTGCAGGATCGTGTCCGGGTTGAGCACGAGCGCGTACCGCCCGTTCATCTGCCGGAGGGCCTGGTTGTTGGCCGTCGCGAAGCCCACGTTCTCCTCGTTGGCGATGAAGCGGACGTCCGGGAACCGCTGACGGACCATCTCGGCGGTGCCGTCCGCGGAGTCGTTGTCTACGACCCACGTCTCCACGGAGAGGCCCGCGGAGGCCCGCTCGACGGACTCCAGCGCCTGTTCCAGGAACTCCCGCACGTTGTACGTCACGATGACGACGGACACGTCGACCGTGCCGACCTCGTGGGGCGCGAGGGAGGGGGAGAGGGTGGCCTGCATCGGGCCAAGTATACGCCGAGGGGCCGCGGCATCCGGGGCGCGGCGCCGTCTTCGCGAGGGCCGGACGGATCCGCCAGCGGGCGGCGGCCTAGCTTCGGCACTTCCCGCTCCGCCCGCCCGTGCCTGACCGACCCCTCCGCCGCGAAATCGCCCAGACGCTCGGGCTGGCGGTGCCCATCGTGGGGGCGCAACTGGCGCAGATGTCCATGTCGTTCGTGGACGTGGTGATGGTGGGGCGGCTGGGGACCAGCGCGCTCGCCGCGGCCGTGCTCGGCAGCACGACGTTCTTCACGCTCTCGCTCGTCTGCATCGGGATCATCATGGCCGTCAACCCGACGGTCTCCCAGGCGATGGGCGCGGGCGACCGGGACGAGGCCGCGCGAGCCGCGCGGCAAGGGCTGTGGCTCGCGCTCCTGCTCGGCGTTCCGCTCACCATCGCGCTGGGCTGGGCGGAAGAGGGGCTGTTGCTCGTGGGGCAGGCGCCCGAGACCGCCGCGCTGGCGGGCGACTACCTCGGCGCGATCCGCTGGGGCTTCGTCTTCAACCTCGCCTTCGCCGCTTTTCGCGGGTTCTACGAAGGCATCGGCCGTGCTCGGCCCGTCCTGCTGGCGACCGTCGTGGGCGTGGGGGTCAACATCGCCGCGAACGATGTCCTTATGTATGGGCGCTGGGGGCTCCCGGCGCTCGGGCTGGAGGGGACGGGGTGGAGCAGCGCGCTCGTCATGGTCACGATGACTGCCAGCCTGGCGATTGGCCTGCGCGTGTCCCCCCACCTCCGCTCGTTCGGCGTGCTGACGGGGCTCCGCCGTCCGGACCCGTCGATGCTGTTGGCTCTCGTCCGCCTCGGCGTGCCCATCGGCGCCACGTTAGGGCTGGAGGCGGGCCTGTTCAGTGTGGGGACCCTCCTCGTGGGGCTGTTCGGCGAGACGGCGCTGGCGTCCCACCAGATCGCGCTCAACGCGGCCTCGTTCACGTTCATGGTCCCGCTGGGTATCGGGATGGCCTCTACCGTGCGCGTCGGGACGTTCATCGGCGCAGGTGACGAGGCAGGCGCTCGGCGGGCGGGCTTCGTCGCCATAGGACTCGGAGGCGCGTTCATGGCGTTCGCGGCGCTCTTTCTCTGGCTCCGCCCCCAGTGGATCGTCGCGATCTACGCGGGGACGACTCCGGATCCGGAAATGGCGGCGCTGGCGGCGTCGCTCCTCGGCATCGCCGCGGTCTTTCAAATCGTGGACGGCGTGCAGGCGACGGCCAGCGGGGCGCTGCGGGGGCTCAAAGACACCCGCGTCCCGATGCTCATCGGTGCCGTCTCGTACTGGGGCATCGGGATGGGGACCGGCGCGACGCTCGCGTTCGGCATGGGGCTCGGCAGCCGCGGGCTGTGGTGGGGGCTGACCGCCGGGCTGGCGGCGGCGGCGGTTCTCCTCGTGCTCCGGTTCGTGCGGCGGACGCACCCGTCGCGGGCGCTGGCGGCAGCCGCCAGCGGAGGGGGGGCAGGGGGGGAGAGGGAGCCCCTGAGTTTCAGATCCGAGTGAAACCTTTCGCGCGGAGCGGCCTTGTCTCTGTGGAATCCGGGTCTGGTCTCCCCCAAACCTGGGGGTTCGCCTCTGTCTCTGGCCTCGAACTGGGGTAAACCTCGGGAGGGGTAGAATCGGCCGGGATCCGCCGCAGGGGTCGATTCGAGCTATCTTCCCCTTGCCCTTTGGGGGGCCGATCTACTTTCGCGTCGGCCCACCGAATCCCCTCACCCCGGGCCCTTTCGAGGCATGCAGCTGTTCCCCCGCAAAGCCAACTCCCTGCCCGCGCTCTCGCTGATGGGCGCGCTCGGAGGCGGCGTCCTGGTCGTCCTTCTCGCGTGGTACTACCTCTCTCCTGAGTTTTACGAGGTCGGGTACGCGCCAGAGCAACCGGTCCCCTACAGCCACGCGTTCCACGCGGGCCAGCTCGGGATGGATTGTCGGTACTGCCACAACCACGTGGAGCAGAGCCCGCACGCGAACATCCCGAGCACGCAGACCTGCATGAACTGCCACGGGCAGATCCAGACGCAGAGCGCCGCGTTGCTGCCGGTGCGCGAGAGTTGGGCCACGGG
>DUBD01000008.1 GCA_012960515.1 Bacteroidota bacterium
TCGGGGTGCCCCCCTCGGCTCTGGTGGGAGAACGCTTCCACGACCTCGTTCACCCCGAGGACCGGCCGGGCATCCGGGATCGGTTCAACGTGCTGGGAAGCGGCTCGTGGGATGTCCGGGTGCTCCAGCGTGGGGGCGCGCCGGTCTGGTCCAACGTGTCCATGCTGGCGCCCAACGTGGACGGCGGCGACCCACTGGCGGTCGGGGACGTGTTCTTGTTCGTGCGCCCCATCGTGGAGCCGGACCCCGCACCGCGAGACCGCGCGGCCCTGTACCGCCGCGCCCTAGACGCGACGAACAACCTCGTCGTGATCACAGACCCGAAGCTGCCGGACAACCCGCTCGTCTTCGTCAACTCGCACTTCCTGAACGCCACCGGATACGAGCGGCACGAGATCCTGGGGCAGAACTGCCGCTTCCTCCAGACCCGCCCCGACGGCACGCGCGACACGGACCAGCCCGGCTTCGATGGCAGGCCCGGCATCGACGAGTTGAGGCGGGCCATCGCGGCGGGGGAGTCCACGACGGTCGTCCTGCGCAACTACCGCAAGAGCGGCGAGGTCTTTTTCAACGAGCTGTTTCTGACGCCCGTCCTGGATCAGGAGGGGGAGGTCGCCGCCTATATCGGCGTGCAGAACGACGTGACGGAGCGTGTCCTCGCGAAGAGCACGCTCGCGAATCAGGAGCAACTCCTCCGCGCCTTCTACGACGCCTCGCCCCTCATGATGGGCATGGCCGACGCGGCCGACGGCGCGATCGCGCACGTGTCCATCAACGCCGCCGCGCGGGCGTTCTTCGGTATCGGTGAAACGCGCCCCGCCGAGCCCGATGCCCTCGGCTTCACCGAGGAAGAAACGGCCCGTTGGCTGGAGCACTTCGAGGCGTGCCGGCGTGAGGGCCGGCCGGTCTCGTTCGAGACGACGTACCCGTGGGGCTCTCCCATCGGTGCGCCAGGCGGGCGGTACCTCCACATCGTCGCGAGCCCCGTCGGAGAGGGCACGCTGTGCTCGTATGTGGTGGAGGACCGCACGGCGGAAGCCTCCGTCGAGCGCGACCGCCAGCGGCTCCAGGCCGCCGTGGAGTCCCTCCGGGACCCCGTGATCATCACGGACGCACACCTGGATGCGCCGGGGCCCCGCATCCTCTACGTCAACCCGGCCTACACGCGCGTCTTCGGCTACGAGCCCGACGAGGTGATCGGGAAGACGCCGCGCATGACGCAGGGGCCGGCGACCGACCGCGCGGTGCTGACGCGGCTGCGCCACCGCCTGGAGGCGGGCGAGCCCTTCGTGGGCGAGGCGGTGAACTACCGCAAGGACGGGACGCCTTTCCTCCTGGAGTGGGAGATCGTCGCCATCCCCGGCGCGGACGGGACGCCCCAGGCCTACGTCTGGACGATGCGGGACGTGACGGACCGCCGCCGGCTGGAGCGGGCCGTCTCCGAGGCCACCGTCCGGGAGCAGGAGCGTATGGCGCGCGACCTCCACGACGGCCTCGGGCAGGTCCTCGCGAGCACCCGGTTCGCGCTCTCTGGCGTGGCCAGCACCCTCACGCGGGACGAGCACCCGGAAGCCCCGTCCGTGACGGCCGCCAGCGACCGGATCGGGGAGGCGCTGGAGCTCGCGCACACCATCGCGCGCGGCCTGCTCCCCACCCATCTCGAAGGCGAGGGCCTGCCCTCCGCACTCGCCCGGCTGGCGGATGACCTCAGCCGGTCGTACGCCGTCGCCTGCTCGTTCACCGGCGGCCTGCAGGTGCGGCCGGAGTCCCGCGCGGAGCACCTCTACCGGATCGCGCAGGAGGCCGCGACCAACGCCATCCGCCACGGCGGCGCGGGTCGCGTCTGCCTCTCGCTCCAGTCGCACGCGGACGACCCGGACGGGTACGGCGCCTCGCTCACCATCCGAGACGACGGCTGCGGGATCAGCCCGGACCGCGTCAACGGCACGCGCGACGGCCTGGGCCTCCGGAGCATGCGGTTCCGCGCCCACGCTATCGGCGGCTGCCTCGCGATCTCCCGCGCGCCCGAGGGCGGGACCGTCGTCGTCTGCCGCTTCGACCCCGAGGGGCCCTCCTCCGGCGACGGCTCCTCGGACCCGGTCGCGCTCGGGCGCTGACCCGTTTCGCGGCTGCGGGAGCGCGGCGCCAGCGCGCGCGTAGGTTGGCACCCCGCCTCTCCTTCCGCCCGTGATCGTCCTCGTCGTCAACGCCGGTTCCTCCTCCCTCAAGATGGACGTCATCGACGCCGAGACCGGCGCTACGCTGGCGGGCGGGATGGTCGAGCGGATCGGCGCCGTGAGCGCGATCGGGCGGTTCGCGGTGGCAGGCGAGAAGCCGCGGAAGAAGGCCGTGCAGGCGACCGATCACGGGCAGGCGCTGGACGTGCTGCTGGCGGCGCTCAAGGACGCGCAGGCCGCGAGCGAGGAGGCCGGTCAGCCGCTCGGCCCCATCGAGGCGGTCGGGCACCGCGTGGTCCACGGCGGCGAGTCCTTCTCCGAGGCCGCGCTCATCGACGACGAGGTAAAGGACGCCATCCGCGACGCGTTCGACCTCGCGCCGCTCCACAACCCCGCCAACCTCCGCGGCATCGAGGCCGCCGAGGCCCTCTTCCCGGACCTCCCGCAGATCGCCGTGTTCGACACGGCGTTCCACCAGACCCTCCCGCCCGAGGCGTACCTCTACGCCCTCCCGAACCGGCTCTACCGCCGCCACAAGGTCCGCCGCTACGGCTTCCACGGCCCGAGCCACCGCTACGTGAGCCGCCGCGCCGCCGAGCTGGCGGGCGTGCCGTACACCGACTCGCGCATCATCACGCTGCACCTCGGCAACGGCTGCTCCGCGTGCGCCATCCGCAACGGCGAGAGCGTGGACACGAGCATGGGCGCGACGCCGCTGGAGGGCCTCGTGATGGGCACGCGCTGCGGCGACCTGGACCCGAGCATCGTCTTCGAACTCGTGGAACTGGAAGAGATGACGCTCACCGAGGTCCACGCCATGCTCAACCGCTACAGCGGGCTGCTCGGGCTCAGCGGCTACGCCAGCGACATGCGCGACCTGCTGGCGGAGGCCGCGGCCGGCGACCGACGCTGCCAGCAGGCCATCGACGTGTTCTGCCACCGCGCGAAGAGCTACGTCGGCCGCTACCTCGCCGTCCTCGGCGGGTGCGACGTGATCGCGTTCACTGCCGGCATCGGGACGTTCGCCGCGCCGGTCCGGGAGCGGATCGTCTCTGGTCTGGAGGATCTCGGCATCTCGCTGGACCTCTCCGCCAACGCCGCCGCCAGCGGGAAAGAAGCCCGTATCTCCACGGACGACTCCCGCACGCAGGTCTGGGTGGTTCCCACCAATGAGGAGCTGGTCATCGCGCAGGACGCCTCGCGCCTGGCGACGGCCGCGCAGCAGTCGCCGTACGCCTGAGGGGTTCCGGGACGAAAACGGCGCGCGCGGTCGAATGAACCGCTCGCCGCGCTGGCGGTTGAGATGGAGAGGGACTACCTACGGGATCCCGCTCGCCCAGAGGCACCGCCAGCCGGGCGCAGTCACCCGGGCCGCGCGCTCGTAGTCTGGGGCATGCGCCTCTCCCCTCTCCCCCTCGCCGCGCTGGCGGTGCTCCTCGTCGGCTGCGAGCCCGCGCCCACCGGGCCGCAGGGCGACGCCGAGGCCGTCGCGCTCGTCCGTCAGGCCCAGGCTGCCCACGGTTCCGATGCGCTGGACGGCGCCACGCTCCACTTCACCTTCCGCGGGGACGCGTTCACGGCTCTTCGCGATGGCGGGCGCTTCCGCTACTCTCGCACCGCGCGGGACGAGCGCGGGCGCGAGGTCGTGGATGTGCTGGACAACCGCGGGCTGACGCGGACCGTCTCGGGCGAGCCCGTCTCGCTCTCCGAGTCCGAGCGGCTGGCGGTGGAGACGGCCGTCAACTCCGTCGTCTACTTCGCGACGCTGCCCGCCGCGCTCAGCGATCCCGCCGTGCAGGCCCGGGCGCTCGGGCCGGACTCCGTCGCGGGCGAGCGCTACGAGCGGCTGGAGGTCACCTTCGCGCAGGATGGCGGTGGGCGCGACTGGGAGGACCGCTACCTCTACTGGGTGCACCCGGAGCGCGGCACGCTGGACTACCTCGCCTACACCTACGAGCTGGCGCCGGACGCCGACGGCCCCAACGATACCGGCCACCGCTTCCGACGCGTGCTGGACGTGCGCGACGCAGGCGGCTTCCGCATCCAGGACTACGCCAACCTCACCGCCGACTCGCTCCGCCAGTTGGAGGAGTACCCCGCCGCACTCGCAGCGGGACGGACGCGCGAGGTCTCCGAGGTGCGCACGGAGCGCGCCTGGGTGGAGCGCTAGCGCGAGGCGGCTTCCCGAGCCCCCGGCGGCGGCACCACGCCGCTTTGCATTACGGCGTCGAAGTCTCTGTTGACCGCCGCGTTCGCGCCCAGGATGCCGTCTCCCTCGTTCCGGGCGCGTTCGCCGAAGCGCGCGCAGAGCGGCGGCACGTCCGGGATCACGTATCCAGCCGCCATCACAGCGCGCAACCGGGGCGGCAGCGAGTCCAACTCCATCGCGTTGTGCGCCAGAGGGCTCCCGCCGCACCCGGCAACGAGCACCGCGAGGAGAAGAATGCCTCGCATGGGCCGAGTCTAGAGGGCGGCAGGAAGGCACGCTAGGCCCGCAGCGACTCTACCGCACGACGGAGAACGTCCGGCTGGCGGCGCCGGTCGGCGAGGTCAGCCGCGCGATGTAGACACCGGAGGGGAGGTCTGTAGCATCGAACGAAAGCATGTGCGTGCCCTCCGCCAGTTGGCCGTCGTGAAGGACGGCGACCTCGCGACCGATTGCGTCGTAAACGGCGAGGCGTACACTGCCAGAGGCCTCGAAGCGGAACGTTGTGGCACCTCTAGCAGGGTTGGGCGTGGCGCGGAGGGTGGCACTAGAGGCCTGGGGCGGGGCGGGTGTGGTGGGCACGGCCGTGGCGAGGTCGTAGGCCGCGAGCGACGGCGACGGAACGCCGCCCGCTGTTTCGAAATAGCCTGCGACATAGACAATGCCGTCTGCGACAGCGATGCCAGATGTACCGCCGCCTTGGACGCCACCGCCAAGCAGTTCCCACGTTTCACCTGTCCACACATAGGGGTCTTCCGAAGTGGCAAGCACCCGTCCGTCCGCGTCAACTGTCAACCCGCCGACATAGCCAGGTATTCCGTCGCCGAGTGGGTGCCAGTTCTCCCCGTCCCAGAGTGCAACATTGCGAGCCGGAATAAGCTCACCCTCCTCGTTCATAACACCGTCAAATACACCAGCTACTACGAGTCCAGACTGGGTCTGAACGAGCGCTCTGACCTCTCGACTGAAGTTCGTCGCGCCGCTCGGAGTACCGAATGTTTCCCACCCGGTACCAGGTACCCACGCTGCAAGACTACTCGCGGGCACAGACGACCCGCCTGGATTGGTGACGGCAGAGAAACGGCCGCCTACAATCACATGACCGTCGGGTGTTACCGTGAGAGCCCGTACAGGGCCCCGATCGACCCCCGCTCCCAGAGGCGACCATTCAGTCCCATCCCATCGTGCGATGTTATTCACTTCAACAAACTGGCCCCCAGCCTGATAGGCGTGGCTAAACCCCCCGCCTACATAAAGGCCATCTGGCCCCTGAGCAAGCGCATAAGCAGCGCCGGGCACCCCACCACCCAAAGGCGACCATTCCGCTCCATTCCAATGGGCCACGTTGCGTGAATCCGTCCGTGTGCCATCTGGCGCCACGACCTCATCGAAAGAACCACTGACGTACATCGCTGGCGCATCATCACACGCTCCAGTGAACACGAAGGCAGAAGCGTATGGAATAAGACCGAAGAGACTTCCCCAAGGCGCTTCCCATGTGGTGCCGTCCCATCTCGCAAGCCCACTTAGTTGCAGCCCCCCTGCGCGAGAGAAACCGCCGCCCACCGCTATGTCTCCACACGGATCCACTTCCACCTCAGCTACCGATCCGAAGCCGATGCCTTGCGCTCCGTCGAAACGTGCCGAGAGCGGGCGCCACCCCTCCGGGCCGTACACCGCGAGTGCGCTCGTACGAACCCCAGATCCGTTGTCCACGAGTTCGATTCCACCGCCAATTCCGTCTTCAGACCAACCGACCACCACGCCGTCTCCGTAAGGGAATACGGCGGCTCCTTGTCCATAACTACCGGGGAGAGCCTCCCACGATGCCCCCGTCCACCTCGCAGTGCCAATCGCCTGCACCTCGGTTCCATCGGGCTGCACGATTGTCCTGAATGAGCCAACCGCATATAACGCGCCGTTGGCCTCCGCCAGTCCATGCACCTCTGAGCCAATTCCGTCGAGAGATGTCCATTCCGTGCCATCCCATCGAGCGACGTTTTGCGCGCTAAGGCTGGATCCGTTCGACTGACTGACTTCTGCGAACGCGCCTCCAATTACGAACCCCCCGTCGTCGCCTACATGGATGGCTAGCACAATCGACACCTTTTCGCCGACCCCGCTTAACCCCTGCCCAACGGCACTCCACGCCTCGCCGTTCCATCGCGCGATGCCGCGGGCACCTGGGATCTCATTGCCTTCAGCGTCTCGAAACAATGTGGACCCCCCACCTCCGACGAGCAGGTCGCCGTTAGGCAACGTCTCCAGTGCAAACACCTGACCAGCCTCGCCACCGAAGAAGCCTCCGGGCCCCCCAAACGACTCCCACGCAGCGCCCGTCCATCGCGCGAGGCCTGGCTCATCTGTGGTGGAACCGTCCAAGTTGGTGATGGATGTGAATTGTCCCCCCACGTAGAGCACGCCATCTGCTTCCGCGAGCGCCAGTGACATACCGGATACGAACTGACTCCTTTCCAACTGCCCAAGCGAGTGCCAACTCTCGCCATCCCAGCGCGCAAGGCCACCTGCTGCAACCGTCGCGCCAGTAGGCCCAATGGTACGGTCGAATACGCCCGCAACGACTAACGTGCCATCCTCTAACAGCAGCAGCGCCTCTACCCTCGCCCTATTGTCCCCTTCTATTCCACCGATGGACCTCCACCCGTTCCCGGTCCACTGAGCGATACCCTGGACCGCGACACCGTCTATGTTCTGGAAGTTTCCCGCCACGTACAGCCCTCCCTCTCCGTCGTCAGCGAAAGCCAAAACGGACGGTTCACTTCCCGTTGAGGTTGCGAGATACGCGCCAGGGACTGCGAAGTCATCACGCCAATAATCGGGGCTTGCGGGTTGAGCGACGGTGGCAGAGGCCCATAGCGCCCCGAGGGCGAGAGCACAGCGGATGTTCATGCGTCGGCAGGAGTGGGGGCGAACGAATTTACACCCAGTGCGCGAGTGCCTTTCTCATGCCTGATTGCACAAGGCCAAGATCTCCTCTCCGAAGGGCGGCATCTCCAGCACCTTCAACCCCTTAGCACCAAAGGCCGTCTTCGCCCGCTCCTCCACCCAGCCTCTGACGCGGCGCGGTAGCTTGGCGGAAACGCTTCCGATCCCTCGCATGTCCCGCTCCCTCAAAGGCCGCCCGTCCCTCCGCATCGCCTCCGGCCAGGGCTTCTGGGGCGACCTCCAGCGCGCCCCCATCGACCAGGCCCGCAACGGCCCCATCGACGTGCTCGTGATGGACTACCTCGCCGAGGTGACCATGTCCATCATGCAGAAGCAGAAGCTCCGCGACCCGAGCAAGGGCTACGCGCGCGACTTCGTGGAGGTCTGCACCGAGCTGGCGCCGGACGTTGTGGAGAAGGGCTTCAAGATCATCTCCAACGCGGGCGGCGTGAACCCCGTGGCCTGCGCCGAGGCCATCGTGGAGGGCGCCCGCCAGCGCGGCGCGACCGGCCTCAAAGTGGCCGTCGTCACCGGCGACGATCTGCTGGACCGTCTGGACGATCTCCTCGCGGACGGCGTGGAGCTGAAGCACATGGAGACCGGCCAGAAGCTGGCGGAGGTCCGCGACCAGATCGTGAGCGCGAACGCCTACCTCGGGGCCGGCCCCATCGTGGAAGCGCTGGAGTTGGGCGCGGACATCGTCGTGACGGGCCGCACGACGGACACTGGCCTCACGCTCGCGCCCATGATCCACGCCTTCGGCTGGGACGTGGCGGACTGGGACAAGATGGCCGCCGGGACGGTGGCCGGGCACATCCTGGAGTGCGGCGCGCAGAGCAGCGGCGGCAACTTCACGGACTGGCAGACGGTCCCGGACATGGCGGGCATCGGCTTCCCCATCGTGGAGGCACGACCAGACGGCACGTTCACCGTGACCAAGCACGAGGGTACCGGCGGGCTCGTCAACCGCGGGACCGTCAGCGAGCAACTGCTCTACGAGATCGGCGACCCGACGGACTACATCACGCCGGACGTCGTCGCGGACTTCACGAGCATCCACCTGGAAGACGAGGGCGACGACCGCGTCCGCGTCCACGGCATCCGGGGCACGGAGGACACGCCGTTCCTCAAGGTCTCCGCCGCCTACGCCGACGGTTGGAAGGCCACGAGCACCCTCGTCTACGCTTGGCCGGACGCCTCGAAGAAGGCTCGCGCCGCCGCCGAGATCCTCCGCCAGCGGCTGGACGCCCTCGGCCTCCAGTTCGACGAGTACCGCGCTGAGATCCTCGGCCTCTCCGCCCTGAGCGAGATCGAGGACCAGGACGCCCCGGCGGACCTGGACTTCGGCACGGCGCTCGGCAAGGTCGCCCGCCGCGCCCATCTGGCGCTGTTCCGCAACGAGACGTCGCAGGCCT
>DUBD01000009.1 GCA_012960515.1 Bacteroidota bacterium
CCGACCTACGCGGCCGCCCGCCTCTGGGTGGACGAGATCATCGACCCGGCCATGACGCGCGACTGGCTGGCGATGGGCCTGGAGCTGGCGGATCTCAACCCCGAGATGGAGCCGTTCCGGATGGGCGTGATGCAGACCTGATGCCCCGCGCCCATTCCCGCCGCGCTGGCGGTCCGGCTCACCGGCGCCGCCAGCGGGACCCGCGGCCCGGCGGTGGGCGTCCCCTTTCGCTCTTTCCGCTCCCTCCACCTACTGACGCGGAGGCCGGCGCTAGCTTCCTGCCGTTCCCCTTCCGCACTCCCCCGTCCCGATGAAAGTCCACGAGTACCAGGCCAAGGAGATCCTCGCGCAGCACGGCGTCGCCGTCCAGCGCGGCATCGTCGCCGACACCGTCGAGGAGGCCGTCCAGGCCGCTGAGACGATGGCCGCCGACGGCGTGACCCAGTTCGTCGTCAAGGCGCAGATCCACGCGGGCGGCCGCGGGAAGGGCGGCGGCGTCAAGTTCACGCCCTCCATCGACGGGGTCCGGCCGAACGCCGAGGAGATCCTCGGGATGACGCTCGTCACGCCGCAGACCGGCCCCGAGGGGCAGCTCGTCCAGAAGGTGCTCGTGACCGCCGCCGAGGACATCGCGCACGAGTACTACGTGGGCGTCACGCTCGACCGCGCCAAGGGCATGGACGTCATCATGGCCTCCACCGAGGGCGGCGTGGAGATCGAGGAGGTGGCCGCGGCCACGCCGGAGAAGATCGTGAAGGTCCACGTGGACCCCTCCATCGGCCTCCGGCCGTACCAGGTCAACGAGATCGCGTCCGCGCTCGGCTTCGAGGGGCAGGCGCTCAAGGAGGCCAAGAAGTTCATCGCCGCGCTCTACCGCGCGTACCGCCAGAGCGACGCGACGACGGCCGAGATCAACCCGCTCGTCCGCACCGAGGACGGCCGCGTGGTCGCGCTCGACGCCAAGATTGAGCTGGACGAGAACGCGCTCTTCCGCCACCCCGACCTCGCGGAGATGCGCGACGTGGCCGAGGAGGAGCCCCTGGAAGTGGAGGCGAGCAAGCACAACCTCAACTACATCAAGCTGGACGGCAACGTCGGCTGCATGGTGAACGGCGCCGGGCTGGCGATGGGGACGATGGACCTCATCAAGCTGGCGGGCGGCGAGCCGGCCAACTTCCTCGACGTGGGCGGCACGGCGTCCCCGCAGACCGTGGAGGCCGGCTTCCGGATCATCCAGTCGGACCCGAACGTGAAGGCGATCCTCGTCAACATCTTCGGCGGGATCGTGCGCTGCGACCGCGTCGCGAAGGGCGTCGTCGAGGCCGCCTCGAACATGGACCTGACGGTGCCGCTCATCGTGCGCCTCCAGGGCACCAATGCCGAGGAGGGCATGCAGATCCTCAAGGAGAGCGGGCTCCCCATCGAGAGCGCGATCCGGCTCCAGGAGGCCGCCGACAAGGTGACGGCCGCGCTCAACGCGTAACCTCCCGCGACATCTGATTCCGTAGGGGCACACCTCAGGTGTGTCCCTACGCGTATCCGCCCCCTCCGCCCGTGCACGACGACCGCCAGCCCGTCGGGATCGAGATCGAGCGCGTCTCGAAGCGTTTCGGGGAGGTGCGGGCTGCCGACGCCGTCTCGCTCCGTGTGGAGCCGGGCGAACTGGTCTCCCTGCTCGGGCCGTCGGGCTCGGGGAAGACGACGCTGCTCCGGCTCGTGGGCGGGTTTGAGACGCCGGACGCGGGCACCATCCGGATCGGCTCGCGCGATGTGACGACGCTGCCGCCGCAGGCTCGGCCAACCGCAACGGTCTTCCAGAGCTACGCGCTCTTCCCGTCGATGACGGTGGGGGAGAACGTGGCCTACGGGCTCGCGGTCCGGAAGGTGACGAAGGCAGAAACCGCCCGCCGCGTGGCGGACGCCCTCGGGCTCGTCGGGCTGGCGGGGCTCGCGGAGCGGCCGGTGGCGGCGCTCTCCGGCGGCCAGCAGCAGCGCGTGGCCCTCGCGCGCGCCCTCGCCGTGCGCCCGGACGTACTCCTGTTCGACGAGCCCCTCTCCAACCTCGACGCCGAACTCCGCGTCCAGACCCGGGCCGAGATCCGTGCGCTCCAGCGCGAGCTGGGCACCACGGCGCTCTACGTCACCCACGACCAGGACGAGGCGCTCGCACTTTCCGACCGGATCGCCGTGCTCCGGGATGGCCGGCTCGTCGCGGAAGGACCGCCATCGGCGCTGTACGCGGAGCCGCCCACGGCCTTCGTGGCCCGCTTTCTCGGGGGCGCGAACGTGGTCCGCGGCCCGCTGGCGGCGCGGTTGGGCGGGCGCGAACTGGGAGCGGGGGAGGCGCTCGCCGTCCGCCCCGAGCACCTCGTGCCATCCGCGGAGGGCGTGCCTGCGCGGCTCATCGCGCGTCAGTACCTCGGCCGTGAGGCTGAGTGGGTCGTGGAGGTGGAAGGCGAGACGCTCCGCCTCATCGTCCCGCCAGAGACGGAGGTCCCCGGCCACCTCGCGATCGCGGCCCCCCGCACCATTCCCGTCCGCGACGACCTCGCGGAGAACACCCCGGGCCCCGCCGAGTAGGCAGGCCCCCTCTCATTCGCCCATCATGCAGGACCCCGCTCAGATCGAGATCCGCGACACGCTGGACGGCCTGACGGCCGCGCGCATCGCGACGTTGTACCGCCGCGCCCCTCTGCTCCGCCAGACGGACCACCCCGAAAAGCTCCGCGAGTCGTTCGAGCAGAGCCAGCTCGTGCTCTCGGCGTGGGTCGGCGAGCGGCTCGTCGGCATCGCGCGCGTGCTCACGGACGGCTACCAGGTCTCCTATCTCTGCGACCTCGCCGTGGAGCCGGACCTTCAGGGCGTCGGACTAGGCAAGCGCCTGATTGACGAGGTGCTGACGCGTGTGAAGGGCACCGAGCTCGTGCTCCGCGATTCCAACCTTTCCACGGGGTTCTACGAGCACCTCGGCTTCACGCCGGTCGAGAACGGCTGGATGCGGCGGGCCTGATCCCCGCCTGGGCTCTGTCCGGTGATTCGGAGCGGGCCGAACGCGAGGACCGGGGGCGGCCCGCGAGGAGCGCGAAGCAGGCGTAGCGCGAGCTACGGCGATGGAGCGCGACGCGGCGGGACGGCTCCGGGGCCGCGTGTAGGCCGATCTGGAGTCGCCGGACAGAGCCTAGCCTTCCGCCAGCCGGAGGTGGTCCACGATCCGGGTCACGCCCGGCTGGCGGGCGACGAGCGCGAGGAGAGACTCCCGAGCGGCCGCATCGGGGACGGCGCCGTACACGCTCACGGCGCCGTGGTTGACGTAGATCGCCAGCCCGGCGAGCGCCACGTTTTCGCGCGCCATCGCGTGCTTGAGCCGGAGCGCGAGGGACTTGTCCGCCGTGGTTTTGGCGCGCCGCTCCTGGAACCGCTCGATGGTCGCGCGGAGCTTGGCCGGGAGGCCGTACGCAGAAACGGGAGACGAAGTAGCCACGAGGGTCGGGGTCATGTCCGGAAGCTGGCAAGTGCCGTGCCGTAGCGGGACAACGCCTCTGCCTCGGCAATCGGCCGCCTCTGCTCCATCACCCGCCACGAATCGGAACGCAGGCGTTCCGCTTCACCCGCTCTGCCCGGAACGGCGGGGGAGCGATGCGGTACCGTCCCGCATGGCCGCCCCGCTCACCTCGCTCCTCCACCCCGACCGGATCCGCGTCGGCTTCCGAGCCGTCTCGAAAACGGACCTCCTGCGGCAGGTCGTGGACCTCGTCGCCTCTGCCGAAGGCGTGGAGGACCCCGTGCGTGTGCTCCGGGCGGTCCAGGCACGCGAGGCGCAGCTCTCGACCGGGGTGGGCCAGGGGCTCGCGTTCCCCCACGCCCGTTCCTCGGCCGTGCAAGACACCGTCGCCGCGTTCGTGACGCTCGCGGCCCCCGTGGAGTTCGAGGCGTTGGACGGCGCCCCCGTCCGCCTCGTCCTCCTGCTGGCCGGGCCCGAGGGCGACCGCGGGGCGCACGTCCGTCTGCTCAGCCGGGTCTCGCGCGTGCTCGCGCAGCACCAGACTCGCGAGGCCCTGCTCGCCGCCCGCACCCCCGAGGAGATCGTGGAGGTGTTCGCCGAGGCCGAGGCCGCGTTGCGGTAGCGCGCATCGCTAGGTTGGCCGCGTACCCCTCCGCTGCCCATGCGACCTCTCGTCCCGCTGGCGCTCCTCGTGAGCGCGTGTTGCCTCCCTCCCGCGACGCCGAGCGAAGGCCCCCCCAGCGAGGGCTCCCGCTGACATGCCAGTTCTAATCGACATCGCGCGGCTCGCGACGTGCCCACCCGACGGCGGCCCGGACGACATCGGGGAGGTCGAAGACGCCGCTCTCGTCTGGCGCGACGGCGTGATCGAGTGGGTCGGCCGCCGGCTGGACCTTCCTACTCGCTACGCCGACGAGCCCCGCCAGTCGGCCGAGGGCGCCCTCGTGCTGCCCGGCCTCGTGGACTGCCACACCCACCTCTGCTTCGCAGGCGACCGTGCGGACGAGTTCACGGAGCGGCTCCGCGGCACGCCGTACCTGGAGGTCGCGAAGCGCGGCGGCGGCATCCTCAAGACGGTCCGCCATACCCGCGCTGCCCGTGAAGACGAGTTGCTCGCTCTCGCGCAGGAGCGGCTGGACCGGATGATCCGGCGCGGCGTGACGACGGCCGAGGTGAAAAGCGGCTACGGGCTCTCGCCCGAGGCAGAGCTCAAGCAGCTCCGCGTCTACCGCCAGCTGGCGGCGGAGACGGGCGTCCGCCTGATCCCGACAGTTCTGGCAGCACACGCGGTCCCGCCGGAGTTCGCGGGCGACCGTGCGGCGTACCTCGGCGTCGTCTGTGGCGAGATCCTGCCGGCCGTGGCGCGCGAGGGGCTCGCACGGTTCAGCGATGCCTTCGTAGAGTCCGGGGCGTTCACGCCCGACGAGGCGCGTCGCGTCTTCGAGGTCTCCCGCCAGCTGGGACTGACCCCGAAGCTCCACGCAGACCAACTGAGCGACACCGGCGGCGGCGCGCTGGCGGCCGATGTCGGCGCGATCAGCGCAGACCACCTGGAGTTCGTCTCCGAACGGAGCATCCGTGCGATGGCAGCGGCGGGGACGGTCGCGGTCAGCCTGCCGCTGGCGACGCTCGTGTTGGACACGCCGCCGCTCCCGGCGCAGGCCCTCCGCGAGGCCGGCGTGCCGGTCGCCGTCGCGACGGACTTCAACCCGGGCAGCGCGCCCGTCTGCGACCTCCCACTCGCGATGTGGGCCGCGTGCGTCCGACAACGGATGACGCCCGCGCAGGTGCTTCGGGGCGCGACGACGGTCGCCGCGCGTGCCCTCGGGATTCAGGACGAGGTCGGGTCGCTGCTGCCCGGCTACGCGGCGGATTGGATCGGCGTGGACCGGCGGAGCGCCGAGGCGTGGATGTACGACTTCGCGCCGGACGCGGTCACGCAGACGGTGGTTGCTGGCGACGCGCGATGAGCCAGCTCGTCCCTCACGGCGTCCCCGCTCCCGGCACCTCGCCCGACGATCCCCGGATCGGCCGCTGGCTGGCGGAGGCCGCGAGCGTGACCGAGCGCACCGAGGTCGTCCTCCTGGGCTTTCCGACCGATGCGGGCGTGGCGCGAAACGGAGGGCGCCCGGGAGCCTCGGAAGCGCCACGGTCCATCCGCGAGGCGCTCTACAAGATGACGCCGGATGCCCTCGCTCCGGCAGCGTTCTCTCGTCTCCTCGAGCGCACGGCCGACCTCGGCGACGTTCCAACAACGGGCGACGTGGAGCGCGATCAGCAGGCGCTCGCCGAGGCCCTTGCGCCGCATCTCGGGCAGCGGCGCGTGATCGTGCTCGGCGGCGGGCACGAGACGGCGTACGGCCACCTCCTCGGGTACGTGGTAGCGAATCGCGACGTCCACGCACTCAACTGGGACGCGCACCCGGACGTTCGCGAGACGCGGCCGGAGGGCGGGCACTCGGGCTCGCCGTTCCGTCAGGCGCTGGAGCACCCGAGCGGCCGCATCCGCTCGTACTCCGTCGCGGGGCTCCTTCCGTGGCGCGTCGCCGCCGCTCACGCCGAGTGGCTCCGCCAGCGCGGCGGTCGCATCCTCTGGCGCGATGACCTCACGCGCGAAGCGGTCGGGCCGTTCGTCGTCGGTACGCCGGGCCCTGCGATGGCGTCGTTCGACATCGACGCGGTGGAGGCGGGCGCGGCGCCGGGGGTGAGCGCGCCGGGCGTGGGGGGGATGCCCGTCCAGACGTGGCTGCTCGCGGCCGAAACCTGCGGGCGAGCGGCGCACATCGAGTCATTCGAGGTGGTGGAGACGAACCCGCGGGTGGACCCGGACGGGCGGACGGCGACCCTCGCGGCGCTCACGGTCTGGCACCTCCTCCGCGGGCTGGCGGCTCGGCTGGACGAGGGCTCCGAATAGAACGCGCCCCCGAGGAAACCTCGGGGGCGCGTGTGCCTCACGTCAGGGCGGTGCTAGTCGTCGCGGCCGCGGCGGCTGCTCCGGCGGTCGTTTCGGGAGCGGGACGAATCGCGACGGGCCTCGCGGTCATCGTTCCGCTCGCGGGTGCGGGAGGGGCGGCGTTGCTCCTCGCCTCGCCGGGAGGAGCGGGAACGAGCCTCTCGCTGGCGCTCACTCCGCTCGCGCGCCTCACGGCGCTCCTTTTGGCGCTGCGCCTCGGCCCGGCGCTCGCGCTGGCGGCGCTGTTCGGCAGCGCGGCGTTGCTGCTCGGCCCGGCGCTCCTGCTGGCGGCGTTCCTGCGCGCGGCGCTGCTCCCGCTGCTGCTCTGCCCGGCGGGCAGCATCGCGCTGTCGGTCCCGCCGCTCGCGGGCCTCACGTTGGCGGCGTTCCTCACGCTCACGGGCCTGACGCTGCTGCGCTTCCTGCTGACGGCGTTGCTGGACGCGCTGCGCCTCGCGGCGGCGCTCCTGCTGCTGGCGCGTGGCGCGCTCGCGGGCTTGCCGGGCCTCGCGCTGACGGCGTTCCTGTGCCTGCTGCTCGCGGCGGTCGCGCTGGCGGCGCTCCTCCGCCCGGCGTTCCTGCGCCTCTCGGGCGCGGCGGTCCCGTTGGTCGCGCTGCTGGAGAACGCGGCGGTCGTCATCGCGACCCCGCCGACCGTCGTCCACACGGCCACGGCGGCCGTCGTCATAGCGCTCGCTGTCTCCGCGCCAGCGGCGGACGCGATCGCGGCGGAAGCGGTCGTGGCGGTAGCGCGCGTAGACGCGGAGGTTGGCACGCGGGTGGTAGCGCCGCGAGAAGTAGTGGCCGACGTTGTAGTAGCGCTCGTGGCGGTACAGGTACCGCGGTCCGCAGTCCCCGAAGTAAGCGCGGCGGCCGAGGTAGACCGCGACGCGGCCGATGTGAAGCACGACGGGGCGGCCGCCGTAGCACATCCGGTAGTAGTTCGGGCGCACGCGGGCGTAGCTGGGGTAGTTGCGGCCGTCCCAGTAGCCGTCGTAGTAGCCCTCGCGGTAGGCGTCTCGGTACGCGTAGCGGTAGCCGCCGTAGTCGTAGGCGTCCGAGGAGTAGTAGCCGTCGTCGTAGTAGTCGTACTCGTCGTAGCCGTCCGACTCGTAGTACACGTCGTCGGCGTAGCCGCCGTCGTACGGGCGTGAGTCATACGACGGGCCGCGGTGTTGGTAATACGGCGATGCGCAGCCCGTCAGGACGACGGCGCCGAGCGCCAGCGCGGCGAGTGCGGGAAGTCGAAGACGCATAGCGGGAGGGGGAGTGGGTCACGGGATCAGCCGCGCCTCCCGCGAAGAAAGTCACAGCCCCCATGTGCGGAGGCCGTGAACCCCCGGGCGCGCTACGCGATCAGGCCCTGGACCTCGCCGCTCGGCCCGATCACCGAGTCCGCGTCTCCCACGGCGCCATCGCCAGCCGCTTCCCGCTGGCGGTCGCCGCTAGCGGTGTGAGCGTCGAAGGGCCCGAGCGTGAAGATGGAGGTGGCCCACGTCAACCCCGCCCCGAAACCGACGAACGCGAGCGTGTCGCCCGGCTTCGCGCGTCCGGCGTCCAGCGCTTCGCTTAGCGCAATCGGGATGCTCGCGGCGGAGGTGTTGCCGTAGCGGTCCACGTTGACCACCACCTTCTCGTCCGGCAGCCCGAACTCCTTCGCGGCATACTCGATGATGCGCGCGTTCGCCTGGTGCGGCACGAACAGGTCGATGTCGTCCGGCGTCAGCCCCGCCTCCGCCATCACGCGATGGAGCGACTGGCCCATCGTGCGGGTAGCGAATTTGAACACCTCGCGGCCGTTCATCTCCAGATAATGCATCCGCTCGTCGATCACGCGCTGCGAGACCGGGTTCGCCGTGCCCGGGGACCGCGCGATGATGGCCTCGGCGCCCTCGCCATCGGAGCCGAGCTCGAACGCGTGCGTGCCGCAGGGCTCGTCCGTGGCCTGGAGCACCACGGCGCCCGCCCCGTCACCGAACAGCACGCACGTCGTGCGGTCGGTCATGTCGAGGTAGTTGGAGATCGTCTCCGCGCCCACGAGCAGGATCCGCTGATACGCGCCCGTCTGGATGAACTGCTCGGCGGTGACGAGGCCGTAGACCCAGCCCGTGCAGCCCACCTGGAGCGTCATCGCGCCACACGTCGCGCCGATCGCGGCCTGCACCTGACTGGAGACGGGCGGGACGAGGTAGTCCGGGCTGGACGTCGCGATGAGCACGAGGTCCAACTCCGTCGGCTCGATGCCGGCGACCGCCCGCGCGCGGCGGGAGGCCTCG
>DUBD01000010.1 GCA_012960515.1 Bacteroidota bacterium
GGGCACGACACCCGCTTCCGCGGCCCGGAGTTCGCCCGCCTCGTGGCCCGCGTGCTCGGCACGCTCGGCGTCCGCGTCCGGCTGGCGGAGTCGTTCGTCACCACGCCCGCGGTCTCGTGGGCGGCGCTGGACGGCGGCCACACGGCCGGCCTCGTCATCACCGCCAGCCACAACCCGCCGAGCTACAACGGCTTCAAGATCAAGGCGAGCTACGGCGGCCCCGCCTCGCCCGAGATGATCGCGGCGGTGGAAGAGGAGTTGGCGGCGCTCACGGGCGAGTTCGAACCGAAGAGCTACGACGAGCTGGCGGCGGCCGGCGTCATCGACACGTTCGACCTGCGGGCGGCCTACACGGAGCTCCTCCGCGAGCGGCTGGACCTGGAGACCATCAAGGAGGCCGGCGTTCGCGTGGCGTTCGACGCGATGTACGGCGCGGGGCAGGGCATCGTCGCCGACCTTCTCGGCGCGCCGCGCGTGGTGGAGCTCCACCACGACCTCAACCCGGGCATGCACGGCCAGGCACCGGAGCCCATCGAGCGCAACCTCGCGGACCTCATGGAGGTCGTCCCTGCGGAGAACTGCGCGATGGGCATGGCGGTCGACGGCGACGCGGACCGCATCGGCCTCGTGGATGAGGAGGGGGCCTTCGTGGACTCCCACAAGATCCTCGCGCTGCTCACCAAGTACCTCCACCAGGAGAAGGGCCTCAGTGGCTCCGTGGTCAAGACGTTCTCCACGACGGACATGCTGGACCACATCGGCAAGCAGTACCGGCTGGACGTGGAGACCACGCCGATCGGCTTCAAGTACATCGCGCCGAAGATGGTGGAGGGCGACGTGCTCGTGGGCGGCGAGGAGTCCGGCGGCATCGCGGTGAAGGGCCACGTCCCGGAGCGCGATGGCCTGTTCATCGGGCTCACGGTTCTGGAGATGATCGTCAAGCGCGAGCGGACGCTCTCCGGCCTCGTGCGCGAGCTCATGGACGAGTTCGGCCCGCACTACCAGTCCCGCGACGACCTCCATACCACGCCCGAGCGGAAGGAGGCCGTGCTGGCGCAGCTTCGCGAGAAGGGGCTGCCCACGGTCAACGGCCACGAGGTGCAGGAGACGGAGACCCTGGACGGCTTCAAGTTCCGTCTGGAAGAGGGCTGGCTGATGTTCCGCCCCTCCGGGACGGAGCCGGTGCTCCGCATCTACTCCGAGGCGCGCTCGCAGGAAGAGGCCGACGCCCTCGTCCAGGCCGGCGTGGACTTCGTCCGCAACGGCGGCTGACCCGCGCGCCCCGTCCGCCAGCCGGGCGGGGCTTTAGCCGATGCACCCGCTCGTCGTCGTCGTTCCGGACATCCGCTCGGCGTACAACGTCGGGTCCATCTTCCGCACGGCGGACTCCGCGGGGCTCCGGCACGTCTACCTGTGCGGCTTCACGCCGACCCCGGAGCACCGCGGCGTGGCGAAGACGGCGCTGGGCGCGCAGGACGCCGTCGGGTGGAGCCACGAAGGGGCGGAGGTGCTCCCGCTGATCGAGCGGCTAAAGGGGGAGGGCTACACCGTGGCCGCGCTGGAGATCACGCCCGGCGCCCTCGCGCCGGACGAGATCGCCGCCGAGCACGCCCCGCTGGCGCTCGTGCTGGGCAACGAGGTGCACGGCGTACCGGACGACGTGCTGGCGGCGGCCGACCTCCATCTCGCGCTCCCGCAGTACGGCATCAAGGCGTCGCTCAACGTCTCGGTCGCGTTCGGGATCGCGGCGTACGGGCTCGTGGGGAGGATGCGGGCGCTCGGGCTCGCGGGCTGAGACCGCCAGCGGGGCAGGCGCTCCCGCGTTCTCGGGAGCTCCGGGCGACGCGCGCGGCCGTACGTTTCGGGGCTACCGCCTCGTCCCCGCCTGCCATGTACGTGTCGTTCCGCCAGTTCCTCGCCCTCGCGCTGCTCCCGCTCGTTGGGATGATGGCGTGCGACGTGCCCGTCCCGACGGGGGGCTCTTCCGGCGGACCGACCGAACTCCCGGATCTCTCTGCCGCGACGGTCAGAACCGGGAGTCTGACGGAGAGCGACGGCACTCGGAGCAACGGCACGAAGGCCGACGAGGTCGCGAAGGTGGTGGTCGCGCCCGGGGCGACGCTCCACGTGCTCATGGAGAGCACGGCGTTCGACACGTTCCTGGAGGTCCGCGTGGAGGGCTCGGAGCAGACGTTCACGAACGACGACTGGCAGGGCTCGCGGCAGCGCTCGTTCGTCTCCCAGCGCAACGCGACGGGCGCGCCGCTGAGCGCCGTCATCGTGGCCTCCGCGTATGGCGCGAGTGGGCGTGGGGACTACACCGTCAGGTACCTCGTGGAGGCGCCGCCCGTGCCCCCCGCTGCTCGCCGGTTGAGCCTCCCGGCCGCGGTCTCAGGCACCCTCGGGGCCTCCTCGCCGGAGGTGGCGCTCCTCTCCAACGACGCCACCCGCCGCGCGGACGCCTACGAGTTCACGCTCGCGAGCGGCCAGAGCGCGACGATCCGCATGGAGAGCTCGTCGTTCGATCCGTACCTCAAAGTGCTCCGGAACGGGCAGTTCTCCGCGCGGAACGATGACTTCGGCGGCAGCCGGAGCGTCTCGCAGGTGGAGGTGTCCGGCGCGGGGAGCTACACCGTTCTGGCGGGTGCGTTCTCCGCCATCAACAACACCGGCGGCTACACGCTGGCGGTTACGGCGGCCCGCCAGAACACGCCGGTCCCGAACGCCTCCGGAGACGGCAGCACCGTGCAGGGCACGATCTCGGACAGCGACACCCGCGTCGCGCTCACCGCCAGCGATGCGCTCCGCCTCGCCGACGCGTACTCCGTCTCGCTTCAGGCGGGGCAGACGCTCATCGCCACGATGGAGAGCTCCGCGTTCGACACCTACCTCAAGCTGATGCGGGGAGGAGAGTTCGTCGCGCGGAACGACGACGCCGGCAGCACGAGCCGCTCCGAAATCCGCCACGTGGCCTCCGCCAGTGGCACGTACACCCTCTACGCCGGGACGTTTATGGACTCCGGCCGCGGGAGCTACACGCTGAGCTGGCGGGTGGAGTAGGCGGGCGTCGCGCTCGGAGCGTTCGCTCCCGAAGGTTTGGGGAGGGCTGGGGCTGCACCTGTGCCCACCTTCGCGTGCCCTCCTGCCGCCACGTCATATGCTCGCGTCCTTCCTCCTCGTCGCGCTGATCGCGGTCCCGCTTCCAGACGGGGAGACCCGGGCAGACCCCGATCCCATCGCGAGCCGCTGGGTCCGGGTCGATTCCACGGTGACGACGGCGAACGTGCGGCGGGGAGACCGCCAGCGGAATGGCGACGTGCGGTACCGCATCCAGTGGACCGTGGAACTGGAGGCGGGGGAACTGGCCACGTTCGAGATTCCCAACGCGCCGGGATTCCGGGACTACCCGGTCCAGCGACGCCGAAGCCCCTGGGATTGCAGTGGTCTGAACGTGAGGGGCTCGGAGGATTCAGAGGTGAGGCAGCAGACGAATCTGGCGCCATCCGGTCCTTCGCTCGATGGAGCGTTACACAACGAGTCGACCGGAGCACGGACGTGCCACTTCACGCTGTACCAGGACAGCCGGGGGGCTCGGCCCCTTCGCGAGTGCGTTCCCGATCACCACGGTGACGTACGTACGACTGATCCCTCCCGGCGCGACGGCCAGCGAGTTGCTGCAGTCTCTGGCGGGGAAGCTCGGCCCTGGGTCTCTCGGCATTCGCGGACCGGACTGGGTGTACACCCTGCCGGAAGAGGGGGAAGAACCCTACCGGCTCCGGGCACCTGTCCACGCCCTCCTCGGCGCGCATTCGCACGAGGGAGCTCTGCTCTTGGTGTGCGCGCGCGGTCTTCCGTGCTGGACGGGCGACCGGGGGGAAACCGGCCCCGTGTTGCCCACCGAAGGCGCTGCGGCGGGGGAGGCGTTCGAGCTGATTTCCGGTCGGATCGCGGAAGTGCGGCGGCGGGTCCTGAACGACCACCACGCGCCGGGAAGCGACGACATCCGCATCCACGCGGCAGCGCTGAACGCGAACCTCGACCGGTTCAGCAAGTCGCGCTATACGCTGGACGCGGACGCGGACGGATGGTGGATCGAGCCATTCGGCCAGCGCGAGAATGCGAGCCGTGCCCCCCTCGACGGACTCGAGTTCAGGGCGACGGACTCGCAGATCGTCCTCCACTGCACGGGCGGAGCGGCCTGCATCCGGCCCTCGTCCGGTGCTCCCACGTCCCGTCTCGCACTCGACCTCTACGAGGACGCTCCCGTCGCGTCCATGCGCGAGCGGTTCGAGGCCGTGCGGCGGCTGGCGCCGACGGCGCGCGAGCGTGCGGAGGCGGAGGATGCAGAGGCGGAGCGCCTCGCCGAAGAGAGCCGGCGGGAACAGGCGGGAGAGCAGGACCGCCTCCTCGACGAGCTCCGCCAGCAGGCCGAGGCGAACGCGGCGGAGGCGCGCGAGGACCTGGCGCAGCGTGAGGCGGCGACGGAGGCCCAGGAGCCTTCGGCCGAGCCGCTCCAGTGGCATACCGTAGAGGGCGCGATGGAGGGGGCCGAGACCGAGTTCAACCTCGCGCCCAGCCGCACTGGCCCGGCGGTCCCGTACGAGCTGCAGCTCGACGCCGGAACCGTGCTCCACGTCCGGCTGGCGGCCACCGGCTTCGATCCCCACCTCACGCTCTACAGCCCGGACGGCATCGTGGCCCATAACGATGACCTCGGCCTCGGGCTGGACGCCGGACTCTCGTACTCCGTCTCCGAAACTGCGCAGTACGTCCTCCTCGCGGGCGCGACGCTGGCGGGTGCGACGGGCACCTTCACCCTCCGCCTCCGCACCGAGACACCCTGACATCAGCCGGCCCGTTGGCGCTGGCGGTTCGCTTCGTCGGGGGCGGTCGCCCCCTGGGTGGGGGTCAGAGCCGCTGCTCGGGCCCGGACTGGCGCCGCACCGTCCCACCGACCACGATCCCGGCGGAGATCAGGACGATGTTCTTGATGATGTACTGGCCCTCCATCGTCAGCGCGAAGATGTCCAGCGGGCTGGAGAACGGGAACTGCGAGAAGCAGATCTCCGGCAGTAGGATCAGCGGGAGGAACGTGCCGGGCATCTGCAGCGCCAGCAGGAACAGCGCGCCGCGGATGGAGGGGCGGAAGAGCAACAGCACGCCGATCAGCACCTCCCACACCGCGAGGACGGGGTAGAAGAGGTCCGCGTCCACGAAGTAGACCGTGGCCTTGACGAGGTCCTCGGCGGGACTCAGCCCCGGCACCAGCTTCAGCGCGCCGAACCAGATGAACACCACGCCGATGGCGTAGCGGAGCAGCCGAACGCCGTTCCGGCGGAGGGCGTCCGCGATCCGTTGGTCCAGAGCGTCGAGGCGGCGAGCGAGGGCAGTCATGGCCGGGAATAGCAACGGGACGAGACGTACGCGGATCGGGGCGGGAGGTCTCGCGCCGCGTGCGGAGACCGCGCGAACCCGGACGTCCCAGGGGCTCTCGCGGCGAGCGCAACCGCCTCCCCTCGCGCAGCACCACCGCCAGCCTGACGGGCTCAAGTGCCACCGGGCGCCGACGATACTCGGGCCATGATTCGCTCTCGTCGTTCGCGCCTTGACCGCTGGCGGTCGTCCGTTGCGGCTGCCGCGCGGGCTCCCGTGAGTGGCGCCTCGCTCGCGGCGGTCCGCGTCGCGTTCGGGGCGGTCGTCGTGTGGGAGGTATGGCGCTACTGGAGCAGGGGGTGGATCTGGCGCTACTACGTGGAGCCCGAGGTGCGCCTGACCTACTTCGGGTGGGAGTGGGTCCCGAGCCTGCCGTACCCGGCGCTGCTCCTACTGTTCGGGGCGCTGGCGGGCGCGGGCGGGTGCCTGGCCCTCGGCGTCCGGCCGCGAGGGGCTGCGGCCGCGTGCGCGGTCGGGCTGGGGTGGGTGTTCCTTCTGGAGCACGGCCGGTACCTCAACCACTTCTACCTGCTCGTGCTCCTCGCGGCGCTCCTGGCGCTGCTCCCGACGGGCGCCGCCTACCGCTGGCGGTCGTGGCGGGCGGGGACGGTGGGGGCGTGGGCCGTGTGGGCCGTCCGCGCTCAACTGGGGCTCGTGTACACGTACGCGGCCATCGCGAAGCTGAACGCGGACTGGCTCCGGGGCGAGCCCATCGCGACGTGGCTGCAGGACGATCTCGCCGCGAGCCCGCTCGCGTTCCTTCTGGGCTGGGAGCACTGGGGGCTGCTCTTCGCGTGGGGTGGGATCGCGATCGATGGCCTCGCGGTGCCGCTTCTGCTGTGGCGCCGCACACGCGTCCCGATGGCCCTCGCGCTGACCGCGTTCCACCTGTTCAATGCGTGGGTGTTCACGATCGGGGTCTTCCCCTGGCTCATGATCGCGCTGACGCCCATCTTCTTCGCGCCCGACTGGCCCGAGCGCTGGCGTCAGCGGACGGCGCCGCGGCTCCGGGCGGCTTCCGCGGTCGCGCTCCGCCCGTCGCGGCCCGTCGCGCTGGCGCTGGCGGTGTTCGCGATGTACCAGGTGCTCATGCCGCTTCGGCACTGGGCCTATCCTGGGGACGTGGCCTGGACCGAGGAGGGGCACCGGTTCTCGTGGCGCATGAAGCTGCGAAGCAAGGACGCCACGGCGGCGGCCTTCGAGGTGCGCACGGCGGAGGGGGCCTGGCTCGTAGACCCGGCCGACCGGCTCATGCCCTGGCAGGCGGACAAAGCCTCCACACGCCCGGACCTCATCCTGGCCTTTGCGCACCGTCTCCGCGACGAGGCCCTCGCCGCAGGGCACGAAGACGTGAGCGTGCACGCCTGGATCGAGATCCGGCTCAACGGCCGGCCACCGCAGGCGTTCGTGGACCCCGAGGTGGACCTCGCCGCGCAACCGCGCTCTCTCGCACCGAAGCCGTGGATTCTGCCGCTCGACCTGGAGGGAGAGGGCCCGCGTCTGTTCGTCTGGGGCTGGGACGGGAGTGCTCCGCCCGCACGCTCGGGCGCGATGGCCCGACGGGTGGCGGTACCACGGCCGCTTCCGCCAGCCCGCGGCGCGTAGGGGGCTCGTGACATCAGTCGCGAGGCGTCTGCGTCTTCTGGTGAGGAGGCGTCCGGTCGGCGTCTCTCGGGCTACTCCGACGGCCCCTCTTCTGCGCTCGCCCCTCACCCGTGTCCCATGCCGGTCTCTCGACTCGTCGCCTTCCTGTTCGTCGTTCTGCTGGCCTCCGGTTGTGACGACGGCCTCGCCCGCCCGTCTGAGCGCGAGGTGGACGCCCGCGTCACCGAGGCGGCGGCCCGCCTCTCCGCGACCGACGCCGGGCGCCGGGTCCTTTCCGCGATCGACGCCCACGGCGGGCTGGCGGCGTGGTACGGCGCGGGCCCGCTGAGCTTCCGCTACGCCTACGTCCGCCTGGACTCCCTCGGAGAGCCCACCGATCAGCCCGCGCTCGACTCCCGCCAGCGCGTCGATCCGTGGGCCGCGCGGGCCGTGCACACGATGACCGCGGACTCCACGCTTCGCTTTGGGTGGACCGGCTCCGAGGCGTGGGCGATGCCCTCGCCCGAGGCGTTGCCGACCAACGCTCGGTTCTGGTCGCTCACGCCGTACTACTTCGTCGGGATGCCGTTCGTGCTCGCGGACCCCGGCGTGAACGTGGAGAGGGCGGAGCCGCTCGCGCTGGCCGACAGCACCGTGCTCGATCAGGTGTACGTCACGTTCGACCCCGGCACCGGCGACGCACCGGACGACTACTACTACCTCCTGCTCGATCCCGAGACCGACGAGGTGCGGGGCGTCCGCTACGTCGTCTCCTACGGGGCCTTCAACCCCGACGGCGGCCACACGCCCGAGACGATCATGTTCTACGACGGCGCGCAGACCGTGGAGGGGGTCACGCTGCAGGAGAGCTTCCGCTCGTACTTCTGGGACGGGAGCGGCGCCGGCCGGCCGAAGGCCCGCGGGACGCTCACGGAGGTCGCGTTCCGCCCCGAGCTGACCGATGCGGACTTCGCCGCGCCCGAGGGGGCTACGGTCCTCGCCGGGCTGGAGTAGCGGAGCGCGCGGCTACCCCGCGTACTCGCCCCAGACCTCGCGCAGCACGTTCGAGATCTCCCCCACCGTCGCCTCGGCCTCCACCGCCGCGAGGACGCGGGGCATGAGGTTGGCGTCGCCCTGGGCGGCCTCGCGGACGTCGCGGAGCGCGGACTCCCAGCGTTCGGCATCGCGCGACTGTCGGAGGGCGCGGAGGCGCTCCACCTGCGTCTCGCGGACGGAGTCCGGGACCGTCATCGTCTCCACGGTCACGTCGGAGTCCGTCTGGAACTGGTTGACGCCCACGACGACCTGCTCGCCGGCCTCCACCGCCAGCTGCTGGCGGTAGGCGCTCGCGGCGATGGCGTCCTGGTAGAAGCCCTCCTCGATGGCCGCGACGGCGCCGCCCATCTCGTCGATCTGCTCGATGAGGCGCGTGGCCTCGGCCTCCAGGTCCGCCGTCATCTTCTCTACCACGAACGAGCCCGCCAGCGGGTCCACGGTCCGCGTCACGCCGCTCTCGAACCCGATCACCTGCTGCGTGCGGAGCGCGAGCGTCGCCGCCTCTTCGGTGGGCAGCGCGAGGGCCTCGTCGAACCCGTCTTGGCGGCGGCCGGGGGGGAGGTGCTCCAGGATCAGGAAGAACTCCTGACTCTGGGCCTTCGAGTTCTCCATCTCGGTGAGGGTTAGGCGAAGGGCCGTGGTGT
>DUBD01000011.1:0-989 GCA_012960515.1 Bacteroidota bacterium
AGATATTGGAGCTGATCCTGCGCAACTGCCGCCTGCCGGAATGGAACCGCTCCGACTTCAACGCCATCATCGCCGCCCTGCGCATGGCGGAACGCCGGGTGATCGAAAATTGCGAACGCTTTGGGGTGGACGAATTCGTCACGGCAATGGACGAAATGCTGGCCCGCAACAAGATGGCCATGGGCGCCATCCTGAAACAGGTGATCCCCGAGACGAAGCAGTATTTCGAGGATTTCATCGACGACGACGGCGTCGGCATGGGCCCCTACAAGATCGCCTGCACCCTGTGGCGCGAGGGCGACAAGGCAATCTTTGATTTCGAGGGCACGGACCCGCAATCGATCTCCTCGGTGAACTTCTTGTTGAACGAAGAGATGTTCAAGATGTTCCTGGGCGCCTTTTTCATCAATCTGTTCGACCCGCAGATCCTCTTCAACGATGGCTTCTATGATCTGGTGGAGGTGCGCATCCCGCGCGGCACCATCCTCAAGCCCATCCGCCCGGCGGCGTTGTCCTGCCGCACCCATCTGCTGGGCCGTATTTTCGACATCATGAGCGGCCTGCTGGGCCAGGGCTCCCCAGACGCCTTGTGCGCGGCGGGCTTCTCCGACAGCCCGCATTTCATGTATTCGGGCTATGACAAGAATGGCGAATGGTATCAGCTTTACCAAATCGGCTTCGGCGGCATTCCCGGCCGCCCGGCGGGCGACGGCGCCGACGGCCATTCCCTGTGGCCGGCTTTTACCAACGTGCCCAACGAGTTCCTGGAGGCCTATTTCCCCCTGCGCATCGTGCAGTACGAAACCATCGCGGACAGCGGCGGCCCGGGCCTGCATCGTGGTGGCAACGGCCTGTCCATGGGTTATCAATTCCTGGAGCCGGGCAACATTTCGATCCACGACGACCGCTGGCTGTCCCACCCCTGGGGCGTCAACGGCGGCCTGCCCGGCGCCCGCAGCACCAAGCTGATGGTGCGCGCCGACGGCTCC
>DUBD01000011.1:1027-8698 GCA_012960515.1 Bacteroidota bacterium
AAATGCGACCGCATCCAGGTCAACGCCGGTGACATCCTGTATTTCAACACCTGGGGCGGCGGCGGCTGGGGCGACCCATTGGTGCGCGAGGCGGCCCAGGTTGCCCTGGATGCCAAGCGCGGCCTGATCACTATCGAGGGCGGCAAACGCTACGGCGTCATTCTGGGGCCGGATTTTGCCGTGGACCAGCGCGGCACCGACGACCTGCGCCGGCGCATGGCGGCCGATCGCGGCGCGGTCGATACCTTCGATTTCGGCGGCACCATGGAAGAGCTGCGGGCGCGATGCAAGGCCGATACCACCTTCGACCCGCCCCGCCAGCCCATCTTCCAAAAATGGATGGGCCGGAGCAAACCGCCGGAGTTGGCGCAGGCGGCGGAATAGCGGCGCCGGATGACGGATCATGTGCTCCAATTCACCTGGGGCCACGTCAACGTCAATGTCAGCAACCTGGAACGATCCATCGCGTTCTATGAGAAGCTCGGATTTGAAAGTTATCGCCCCGGCATACCCTATCTGGACCTGACGGACGGGGCCGGCACGGCGGAAATACCGGATAGCTGCGCCCACGCCCTGGGCCTCGCGGTGGAGACCCGCGCCAGAGCCGGCATCATGCAATTGGGCCCTGGCTTTCCAAAACTTGGTCTCATTGAATACGCGGATACGGCACGGGAAAAAACCCGCATCCAACACCGGCCTTGGTCTAGTTCGCCTCTGTCTTGCGACAAAGAAATTGCAGCAAGACCATGCCCGCCTGCGCGCCCAAGACGTCCCCTTCATATCCGCGCCCCAACCATGCCAGGACGGCATGGCCCACATCGCCATTTGCATGGACCCGGACGGCACGCTCTACTTCGGCGGGGACCGCGGCGTGACGGTCTTCCACCCGGACGATCTGGCGGCGCCCGCCCGCTCGCACCCCGTGGTGGTGACGGCGGTGCACCGGGCCACGCGCGAGGGGAGCGAGACCGCGCCCTACGCCGGGACTGGAGCCGTCACGCTCGCGCCCGCGGTGACCACGTTCGGGTTCGGGTTCGCTGCGCTGGACTTCACCTCGGCGCACCTCAGCCGCTACGCGGTCCGGCTGGATGGCTGGGACGAGGACTGGGTCGAGATCGGCGACCGGCAGGAGGTCAGCTACACGAACCTCCCGCCGGGGCGGTACACGTTCCGCGTGCGCGCCGCGGCGGCGGACGGCGGCTGGGGCGAGGAGGCCGCGCCGGTGCCGCTCGTGGTGCGGCCCGCGTGGTGGGAGACGTGGGTCTTCCGCGCCGCGCTGGCGCTCGGGATGGTGGCCCTCGTGGCGGGCGTGGGCTGGGACCTCTCGCGCCGCCGCTACCGCCGCGAGCTGGCGGCCCTCCGCGCACGGCAGGCGCTGGACGCCGAGCGCGCCCGCATCTCCCGCGACATGCACGACGAGGTGGGCGCCTCGCTCTCCGAGATCGCCATCCTCTCCGAGCTGGCGCAGCTCGCCGCCGCTGGCGACGGGGCCCCGCCCGCGCCCACCGGCCGCCTCCGCCAGATCGCCGAGACCTCGCGCGAGACGCTCGGCGCCATCGGCGAGATCGTGTGGGCCCTCACCCCCACCAACGACCGCCTGCCGGCCCTCTCGGCGTACCTCCGCGAGCACGCCGCGCGCTACGCCGAGAGTACGGGGCTCCACGCCACGCTCCGCTTCCCCTCGCACCCGCCGGACCGGCCGGTCTCCGCCGAGGTCCGCCGCGCCGTCTTCCTCATCCTCAAAGAGGCGCTGCACAACGTGGTCAAGCACGCCGGCGCGCGCGCGGTGGACGTGACGCTCGCCCTCGCGGAGGACCGGCTGACGCTGATCGTGGCGGACGACGGCTGCGGGCTGGCGGCGGACGTGGGCGGAGACGGGGCGCCCGCCCGGGTGCGCGGTGGAAACGGGCTCGGCAACATGCGCGGGCGTGCGGTGGAAATCGGCGGCACGCTGGACGTGACGCGCGGCGCGCGGGGCGGGACCGTCGTCCGGCTAGCGGTGCCGCTCGGCGAGGGCGTCCCGGAGAATCCCCCTTCTGTGTGATGGATCGGGAGCGCCTGCGCGTGCACCTTGGGGCATGACCGCCGATCCCATCCGCGTCGCCATCGTCGAGGACCGCGCCGAAGTGCGCGAGGGGCTGGCGGCGCTGATCGGCGCGAGCGAGGGGTTCGTGTGCCTCGCGCGGTTCGGGGACGCCGAGAGCTTCCTGGCGGGCGTCGCCTCCGACTCGGGCGACCGGCCGGAACTGGACGTGGCGCTCATGGACATCGGACTGCCGGGGATGGACGGCATCGAGGCCGTCCGCCACCTCCGCCGCGCCCGCCCGGACGTGCAGGCTATGATGCTGACCGTCTACGAGGACGACGACCACGTCTTCGAGGCGCTTCGCTCCGGCGCCACCGGCTACGTCCTCAAAACCACCCCGCCTGCTGACCTGCTGGACGCGCTCCGCAGCCTCCACGCCGGCGGCTCGCCCATGAGCAGCGGCATCGCGCGGCGCGTGGTGGAGGCGTTCCACAGAGGGCCCGTCGTGGCGGAGGACGAGGCCCCGCTGACGCCTCGCGAGGCGGAGATCCTGGACCTGCTCGTGCAGGGCTTCCGCTACCGCGAGATCGCCGAGCGGCTGTTCATTTCGTTGGACACCGTGCGGACGCACGTCCGCCACGTGTACGAGAAGATGCACGTCCGCTCCCGCGCCGAGGCTGCCGCCAAGGTCCTCGGCCGCGCGCCATGACCCGCCGGTCCGCACCGCCAGCCTGGCGAACCCTGCTCGTCGCGCTGGCGGTGCTCGTGGGCGGGTGTGGGGGTGCGGCGGCGGCGGCCAACGAGTCGCCCGGGTTTCCGAGTGGCGGGCCGGTAGAGGTGCGCGAGGGGCCCGCGTTCGCGTGGGAGCGGCCGGGCGCGAGGGCGGTGGAGGTGCGCGAGGCCGAGCGGAATGCCGTGGTCTGGCGGATCGAGGCGGCGGTGACGCCGCGCGGGCCGCGGGCCATCGCGCCGCCGGTACGGTACGGCGGAGCCGCGCTTCCGCCGGGCATCCATCCGCCGGATGGGTCGGACTTCCGCACGGTCGTGGCACCGGAGGGGCTGGTGCCGGGCGCGCGCTACACGGTGACCGTCTGGTGGGAGGGAGAGCGCCGGACCTCGGCCGTGTTCACGGTGCCGGGCGGGTGACGGAGGCCGAGAGGAGCGGGCGGACCGTCGTCGCGAGGTCCGCGGGCGCGAGGACGGACGCGGCCGCCAGCTCGCCGGCCTCTACCATCGCGCCGATGGGGCCGCGGGTGTACTGCGTGGGCACGGCGAACACGCGGAGCCCGGCGCGAAGGGCCGCGCGGACGCCCGCCGGGGAGTCCTCCAGCGCGACGGCGTCCGGCCCGTCGGTGCTGAGGCGGGCGAGCGCGAGCCGGTAGCCGGCGGGGTCGGGCTTGACCTCCGGCACGTCGTCCGCGGTGACGACGGTGTCGAACCGGCCCTGGAGGCCGAGCGCGTTCAGGATGGCGTCCGCGGCCCACCGCTCGCTCGTGGTCACGAGGGCGACGTGCCGCGCGAAGCGGCGGGCGTGCCGCGCGAGCGCGAGGGCCTCGGGGTGGGTGTGGCGGCGGAGGAGGTCGCCGTCGGCCAGCATCGCGCGGTAGCGCTCCAGCCGCAAGCCGACGTACGTGCGCCACGGCTCCTGGTCCGGATCGTGGGCGAGGGCGGCCTCGCGGAGGCCGAACTGCTCCAGGAGCGTGCGTGAGATGGTCTCGCGCGAGTTGCCGACGAGCGGGCCGTAGGCCGTGGCCACGCGCTCGGCGGGGAGGTCCGGGCGGAGCTGCTGGGCGGCCCAGCCGTAGGAGACGGCCTTCAGCGTCTCGCTCTGGACGAGCGTCCCGTCGAGGTCGAAGGCGAGGAGGGAGGGCACAGGCGGCGTCCCGGGGGAGAGGTGGGGCGCTCAGACGCCGCCCGAACGGAGAGGATCTACGCGTAGACGGACTCCTTGCCGTGGTGCTTGACGAGGAGGTAGTAGAACGCCGCGCGGTGCTTGTGCGCGCCGGCACCCTTCATCTGCTCGCAGACCGCCTGCACGGAGGCCGCGCCGTCCGCCACGCCGAGCTTCTTCTCCACGAAGTTGGTCCCGACACGCGCGACCTCGTCGGGGTCGGAGCAGGAGACGTTCTTGGAGTCGGCGCTGTAGACGGAGGGGCCGAGGGCTTTCGTGATGGAGCGGAGGAGGTCCACGTCCGGGGAGTCCACGCCGGATTTGGTGAGGGCGGAGAGCGCCGCACCGACGGCGTCGTCGAGGGTAGCCATAAATGAGGAGGGGATGAGAGGTGCCGAGAACCTATCGGCGGGGCCGGCCTCGCGCCACCCCGCGCTCGGCTGGCGGCGGGGCTCGGCGGGAAGTTGGTCTCGCTCATCGCGTCCGCCAGCGGGCCGGATACAACAGACCCGCCCGCAACCGGAGTCGCGGGCGGGCTGGCAAGCAGGGAGGTCCCTGTTTTGTAGAGTCACCGGCGGGGCCGGTGCTGCCCCAACCTACGATCAGGGCGCGGGGATGTTGCCTGGGCGGGCGCGGAAGGTGGCCTCCAGCGCGGCCCGGCTCTCCGCCCCATCGTCCGCGTAGCCGAGGAGCTGCGCGGTGATGGTCCCGGTCGCGAGGCTGTCCGAGACCTCAGTAAAGGTGAGCGTGCCGGACTCGGTGAAGAAGGTCGGGCCGTCGGCCTCGGCGCCCGCGGTGGGCCAGTGCTGCACCGTCAGGTTCGCGCCGCCGCCGAGCGCGATCTCGCCTTCGTGGATGCCCTCGAAGACGCGGACCTCCACGTACGTGAAGGCGCTATCGCCGTGCGCCCACGTGCCGCCGCTGAGCGGGGCCGTCGCGAGGGCCATCACGCCGAAGCCGTCGAACGCCATGAAGTAGGCGTGGCCGTCCTCGAACGAGAGGTGCTCGTGGTCGGAGACGGTGACGGATGCGTGGCCGTCCGCGAGGGCGAACAGCGGGAGCAGGGCGGCGAGGGCGAGCAGGCGCATGGGCGGGGAGGGGCGTGTGTCTGTACATACAGGAGCTGGCGTGGAGAGCCCTCACGCCGTCCGGCTATCGGCTGGCGGTCCGTCTCGCCGGTCGTTCGCGCCCGCCGGCCGCCTCCGCCAGCGGGTCAGGCGTCGTACGTCTCGTGCAGCTCCTCGATGCCCTTGGTGTCGCCGAGGATGGTCACGCGGTCGCCGTCCTGGAGCACGGTGGAGCCGCTCGGGACGTGGCTCTGGCCCCCGCGGCGGACGAGCGCGACGAGCGTGCCGGGCGGGAAGCGGACCTCGCGGAGGGGGCGGTCCACCAGATCCGCGGTCGGCCCGCTGGCGGCGACGGTGAGCGAGAGGTAGCGGTCGTGCGCGAGGAGCGTCTCTTTGAGGTCCTGCTCGCTCGTGGCGTTGAGCCAGGCGTCCAGGAAGCCGTCCTCGTCAATCCGGCTCGCGATGTTGGCGAGCGTGCGGAGGTGGCGTCCCGGTGGGGTCTCGGGCGAGATCAGCGCGAACACGGCGTGGACCATCTCGCCCGGGTCCATCACCCCGTCATCGTCCACATCGAGGTGGAGCCCGCTGCGGGAGCGGATCAACACGAGGTGCTGCGTGGAGATGTCGGCGAGGCGCTGGTGGGGGAGGGCGGCGCCTTTCGAGACGGGCGTGGCGCCGTAGCGCGAGCCTTCGAGCAGGCCGTCCGCCAGCGCGTCCACGGGTAAGGGGAGCTCGTGCGCGAGGATGGCCGCCGCCTGGCGGACCGCGTCGTCGTAGCCGGCACCGGAGGGCACGTCCAGCACGGCCGCGTGCGTCACGAGGTGTTCGAACGAGGTCTCGTCCTCCAGGCCTTTCTCCTTGAGGATGGTCCGCAGCTCGCCGTCGAGCCCGGCGTACTGGTTCTTCCCGAGCCGCGCGAAGAGGTGGTAGATGGCGCCCGCGCGCTCCACGCGGTCGTTGTCCCTCACGTAGAGGACGTACCACACCACGCCGCCCGCAATGAGGAGCAGCGTGAGCCCGATCGTGAGTGCGCCGAGCTGCGCCACCAGCACGAGCGGCGTCACGATGCCCACGATCTGGAGCCAGGGGTACAGCGGCGAGCGGTAGCCCGGCACGTAGCCCGGAATCCGGCTCTCGCGCATCACGATCAGCGCGACGTTGAGCAGGCCGAAGATGATGAGCTGGAACGCGCTCGCCAGCTTCGCGATGCCCTCCACGTCCAACAGCAGGATCACGCCGATCATCAGGCCGGAGGTGACGAGGACGGCCGGGACCGGGGTGCCGAACCGCCCGACCACGCCGAGGCGGCTCGAGACGAGGTGGTCGCGCGCCATCGCGTAGGGGTAGCGCGATGCGGAGAGGATACCCGCGTTGCCCGTGGAGGCGAACGCCGCGATCGCCGCGATGACGATGAGGAGGAGCCCGAGGTCGCCGGGGAGCCAGGTGAAGAAGGCCTCCGCGGCGGTGGCGACGGGCGTGAGGTCGCTCCGGAGCTCCGCCGGATCCAACACGGCCACCATGATGAACACGCCGACGACGTAGATGAACGTGGCCGTCAGCAGCGAGAGGACCATCCCGAGCGGGATGTTGCGGTCGGGGTTCTGGACCTCCTCGGCCACGCTCGTCACCTTCGTCAGGCCGGCGTAGCTCACGAACACGAACCCGATGGTCCCGATGAGGGCCTCCCACCCGAACGGCGCAAACGGCGTGAGCTGCGTCTGGAGCTCGCCGCTCGGCAGCGTGCCCACGGCGACGAGCCCCTGCACGACGAAAAAGGCGAGCACACCCACGAGCGTCGCGACGAGGATCCGCTGCAGCCCCGTCGTCTCCTTCGCGCCGAACACGTTGAGGACGGTAAACGCAACGGTCAGCCCCACGGCAAGCGCCTTGATGGGCACCTCGTCCATAAAGAGCACGAGGTACGCCCCCATCCCGATCAGGGCGAACGCGCTCTTGAGCACGAGCGCCAGCCACGTCCCGATCCCGCCGACGGTCCCCGCCAGCGGGCCGAGGCTCCGGTCCAGGAAGTAGTAGGTGCCGCCGGACTTCGGCATCGCCGTGCTCAGCTCGGCGATGGAGAACATCGCCGGGAGGATGAGCACGCCGGCGAGGAGGTAGGCGACAATGGCCGCGGGGCCGGCCTGGGCCGTCGCGAGGCCGGGGAGGAGGAAGAACCCCGATGAGAACATCGCGCCGGTGGAGACGGCGTAGACGTCGAACAGCGTCAGGTTCTTCTTGAGGCCCGAGGAGGCAGCCACGGCGGGAACGGCGGGTGAGGGGCCGGCGCGAAGTGGGGGACGCTCGCGCTGGACGGGGGACCGGGGAGGAGGAAGCTAGCGGCGGGGCTCAGCCGTCGGCGTAGGCGGGGGCTTCCTCGGTTTCCAGGAGGGCGTCCACGGGCGGGAGGTCGTGGTACCAGTCCACGTGCAGGCTCCACTTCTGGCACGCGAGGCACTGCGTCTGGCGGTGCGTCTTGCGGCAGCGGGGGCACGTCCCGCCGGTGTCGAACGTGTTCCACGAGTGGCCGCAGGTGCACGTCCACCGCGCGGAGGCGGTCGGCTCCCAGGAACACTTCGGGCAGGCGATCTTCACGGGCGCGGGGGTGGGCTCGCCGGATCCTACCGCCAGCGCCCGGGGAGGTTCACGCCGCGGCGGCGGCGGATGCCCTCGCGAGGCGCTCGCATGGC
>DUBD01000012.1:0-3467 GCA_012960515.1 Bacteroidota bacterium
AGCGTTTCGCTGCGCGCTGTGGCCTGCGTCCGCGTAGCCGATCCGCACGCCGACGGTGACGCCGCCGTAGGTGGTCTCCAGGGAGTAGACGCCGCCGGTGTCGTGCTCGACCAGGCCTTGCTGGCCGGAGATCGCCAGGGCGGCCAGGTTGGGCGTCGTTCATCACATACACACACAGCTGTACACACAACACCACACACACCTCACTCATCTCAACATGCCCTCGCTCTTCATCGACGCGGCCAGCAAGGGCGGCTTGCCGCCTCCTCCGCCGCGGTTCTTCCGCTGCAGCGCGTGCAGCTTCTCCCGCGCGGTCTGCAGCTGCTGCCTGCACTCTCTCCGCGCACGCTCGCGTCAGCATCAGGAGGCGAGGCGGGGCGGGCTGAGGTGGGGTGCGCCACGCTGCGCGTGGACACTGGCTCCACGGAGGCGAGCTGCGACTCGAGCTGCTCCTTGAGCGCCTCGCCAGTGTTCGCCGGAGTCCTTGCCGGAGTCCTTGCCCGCCCCGCTTCCAGCTCGGGCGTCTTCATCATCACCACGACCATCGCGCTCGTAACCGCTGACATCATCATCGCGCTAGTCACCGCCATTGTCTCCGCCGCCTCGGCTTCCCATAGAGCGAGCTAAGAGAGGCGAATATGGAGCATACGCCGCAGTTCTTCTGGATCGGGGACGGCGGCGCCACGCTCACCGATCTGGATGCGGAACGCTACCTCGCGTACTCCGAGTCCGCAGACGGCGTGATCCGGGTCTCCGCCCGAGCCGGCCTCCAACTCCGCCAGTCGGACGGGCCGAACACGCTCGGCGACCCGCTGCCCTCTGCGGGTGGGGCGGCGCTCGTTCCCGAGCTGACGATGAGCGCGCACTGGCGCAACTGGCTGGGCGCGACCTCCAGCACGTACAACGGCCTCCAGGTTACCGGCGACACGCGCGTACTCCGCGCGGACCCCGAGATCGCCTCGCTCTATTACGTCGGGATCGGGGACGGGCCGCCAGCGGGATCGTACGACCGCTCCACGGCGGCTCTCCGCGTTGAAGGCGGGCCGTTCGCTGCGGAGATCGCGAACGCCCGCCTTCGCATGGGGCCATCGCCCGCCACGCCGCTCCTTCTCAGCGATGGTGCTGATTACTTCCCGTACGTACGCGCCTCGTTCTCCAAAGGCCCGGTTCGCTACCAGATGTTGCACGGTGCCCTATCAGACCGCACGACGTACGTCCGCGAGCCGGACAACGAGGGCATCCGCGGCCCCGAACGCTACCTCGCCCTCCACCGGCTCGAAGCGTTCACCTCCATCGCCAACGTGGCCTTCTCCGAGATGGTGGTCTACGGGCTTCGAGGCCCGGAGCTGGCGTACCTGAACCCTCTCTATCCCATTAAGCCGGCGGAACATGCGCTGTGGGACCGGGACAACTCACTCTTCGCGCTTGACGCGACGGTCCGCCCCCTCCGCGGCGTCGAACTGGCGGGCACCTTCCTCGCGGACGACCTCAACTTCGAGCGGATAGGCGAGCGCGAGGGGAACAACAACAAGTGGGCGGCGCAGGCGAGCGCGAGTCTCGGGCTCATCCCCGGAGCGACGGTCTACGGGGAGTACACCCGCATTGAGCCATACGTCTACACCCACCGCTTCCAGTCGGAGGGCTCGTTCTACAACTCGTACACCCACAATGGGCTGGGGCTCGGGCATCCGCTCGGCCCCAACGCGGACCAGTGGCTGGTGGGCGCCCGCACCTGGCTTCCGCTCGGCCTCCAACTCGAAGCCCGGGCGCGCTACGTCCGGCGAGGCGAGAACCCCGTCGACCCCGAGACGGGTGCGACGATCCCCGTTGGGGGCGACGTCCGCGACGGGACGCAGGCGGATCCCCTGATCAAAGAGTTTCTGGCAGGCGACGTCTATCGCGGCCCTGGCGCGAGCTTCGACCTCGCTTGGGAGCCTGTCAACAGCGTCCTCACGCGTCTTCAGGTGGATTGGCAGCAGTGGGACCTCGGCGCCGACCGCCTGTTCATCCGCCTGGACGCGAGCGTGCAGCTGTGAGCCCGACCGCCCTGATCGAGCGGTACGGGTGGAATACCGTCGCCGCACAGGCGCTCAACCCGGGCCTGCGCCGATGGCAGGGGCAACTCGGGCTGGTCGCCTACGCCGTGGGTCGGAGGTGGCCGGGAGGGCCCGTCGTCTGGATCGCGGCGGGGGATCCCATTGCACCGCCCGACCGGCTGGCGGAGACCGCGCGGGAGTTCGCGGCGGCGGCGGACGCCAGCGGGGCGAGCGTGGCGTGGTTCGCGGCGAGCGAGCGGTTCCGGCGTACCTGGACCGCGGGTGCGCTCGTGCTCGGCGCGCAGCCCGTCTGGGCCCCGAGTGATTGGTCCCACATCCTCGCGTCGAAGTCCTCCCTCCGGCAGCAGGTTAACCGCGCGAGAAACAAGGGGGTGACCGTCCGGGCGTGGCCGGCTGAGCACGCGCTGGAGCTGGACCCGATCCGTCAGGCGTGGCTCTCCCGCCGAGGCCTTCCGCCGCTCCACTTCCTCGCAGACTCCGACGTGCTCGCCGTACCCGGGCTCCGCTCGTTCTGGGTCGCCGAGCGCGAGGGCACCCCGGTTGCCTACCTCGTCGCGCTGCCCATCCCCGCGCGCCGGGGGGTCTTCGTGGAGTGGATCGTCCAGACGCCGGACGCCCCAAACGGGACCGCCGCACGACTCGTGGACACGGCCTTTCGCGAGTTCGCAGCGGCCGATGTTCTCAGTCTCGGGATGGTCCCGCTCTCCACTCGCGCCCCGCTCTCTGAGCAGACGCCAACACCGCACGTCCGCGCGCTCCTGGCGTGGATGCGGGCACACGCCCGCCGATTCTACAACTTTGAGGGGCTCGAGAGATTCAAAGCCAAGTTCCAGCCTCGCGAGTGGGAGCCTCTGTACTTGCTCACGCCATCACGCCGGGCCAGCCTCGGGCTGCTCCACGCCGTAAGTGACGTGTTCGCCGGGGCACGAACGCCCGAACGGCTCGTCGCGCGAGCGCTCACCTCGGCGGTGCAGAACGAAGCCCGCGCCCTCAGACCATGACCGCCAGCCCGGCGCGCACTACCGCCGCCAGACCTGCGTGATGGACTGGTTCGTCTGCGTCGCGTTGGACGGAAGGGCCTGAGCCGAGCAGGCCCGCGCTGCGCGCTCCGCCGCCTGGTTCAGTTCCGGGATGCCGCTCCGCCGGGTAGGCCGAGCGCTCACCACGCGCCCGCTCGGGCTGAACGTGATGACGTACGTCACCGTGTAGCTGGCGGCCGTCGGGCTCGTGAAGCTGATGTCCGGGCACCGGTACGAGCGGTTGCCGAAGTCGAAGCCGACCTGAACCGGCGCGTCGCCTCCCGATCCCTGACCGGAGCCTTCCTCGGCGCGACGCTGCTCTCGAACCTCTCGAGCGATGCGGCGCGACCTCTGATGAGCGGCATCCTGCTCGCTCTGGGCTTCTATGTGC
>DUBD01000012.1:3477-8694 GCA_012960515.1 Bacteroidota bacterium
TCTCACCCCCGCCGGCTCCGTTGCCGCGCGTCGGCTGTTCCTGGCGCGGAGGTGTGGGGTTGGATTCGGGCTGCGTCTGACGGGAGGGGGGGCTCGGGCGGGTCGGCTGAGCGTCCGGCTGCTGCGAGGAGCGCGGGATCGGCGGCGTCTCGCGGGGAGGCGTCTCGCGAGGGCGCTCCGGAGTGCGGACCGGCGTCGCGGCGGGAGGCGCAGGGCGCTCGGGGTCCAGGCTCTGCCGAGCCTCAGATCGCGTGCCCGCCTCGGCCTGCTGTGGCGGCCCTGTCAGGACCGGGCGTACCGGGGTCTGCCCGAACTCGATCTCGACCATCCGCGGCGCTGGCGGCTCCAGCTCCGCGCGCGATTCCATCGCGACGGTGACGAACAGCAGGAGCAGCAGCGTGTGAACGCCGAGACTGACGACGAGAGCGAAGGAGTCGTCGCGGGACATGGCCGACGGGACGGGGGGAGCCGCAAGGTACGGCGATGGCCTCCGGATTCGTGTGCTACTCGCCGCGGCGCGAGTGCCGGTCCGCTTGCAGCGTGTACCGGAGTGAGACGCGGTGCGAGACGCCGAGGTCGTTCTGGACGCCCGAGAAGTCCCCGAACCCGTAGTCAACATCGAACCGGCCGATGTTGAGCCCCACGCCCACAGAGGGCGTGATCTGAGTCCCGAAGCGCTCGCTCGTCGTCAGGTCCGAGATCCCGGCGCGAAGCGCCAGCACGCCGCGATACTCCAGCTCGGCGCCCGCACGAGGCTCGAACGAGACGCCGCCGGCGTCCAGCACGCTCTCCCGCCGCCCGTCGAACCCGAGGTCCAGATCCGTCGCCAGCGTGACGGCGAGGTCGTCAGAGAACGGAACGCGCGTGGAGGCGCCCAGCCGCGCGAGCGGCGGCACGATCTCGGTCAGACCGACCGGCGCGTCCTGGTCGAACGTCTCTTCGAACTCCGCGAACGCCTCCTCGTCCACGCTCCAACTCTGCACCATCGTGGTGATGTCCTGGAGGTTGGCACCGACGCGGAAACGCCCTACTTGCGCCTGGGCGCCCAGATCCAGGGAGTAGCCCCATGCACTCGCGAAGTCCCCGATCCCGCGACGAATCACCTTGAGCGATGCGCCCGCCGTCACCCGCTCGTTCATCTGCCGCGCGACCGAGAGGTACAGCGCGTTGTCCGCCGCGGAGAAGAAGGTGATGTCGTCCTCTACGTTCGGGTTCGGGCTCTGCGTCTCGGGGTTGAACGCGCGGAGCGTGTTCGCGATGTCGTCCACGCCGCTCCGGATGAACGAAACCGCCAGCGTGGAGCGGCTGGAGAGCGGCCACGCCACGGCACCGTAATCGAAGGCGACGAGCCCACCGAACCGCTCGGTGTGCATGTACGCGCCCTCCGGGTAGTCCAGCGCTCCGAGCCCCGCGGCATTCCAGTACCCGGAGGTGACGTCGTCTGCGTGGGCGACATACGCCCCGCCCATCCCGAGCGCCCGCGCCCCTACCCCGCTGCCGAGGAAGTCCGCGCCGTACTTGACGACGGTTTGGGCCTGGAGCGACGCCGGGGCCGAAATGAGTGCGAGGCCGACGAGAGTCCGCGAGAGCAGCCTGAACATGTAGGTGCGAGAAGCGAGAGCGGAGCCTGGTCGGGAGCGCGTGGGGGCGGGTGCAACCGTAAGGTCGGGACGGGTCAGAACGAGAACAAGGGCACCGGCGGCGCCCTCCGAGTCTCGGCTCAGGATTCGTCCGAGGTCGGGAAGCCTTCCCGCTGGGTCACGCGCTGGGCCTGCTGGACGTGCCGCAGCGCGTGCAGCCCCATCGCATCCACCATCGCGCCAAGGGGCAGGCGCAGCAGCGCGAGGAACGGCGACCGCACCTTGACGGCGGAGTAGTCCAGCCCCTCCATCTGCGCACACGCGGAGACGTACCGCTCCGTCATCGCGTCGAACTCCACGAGGACGCGCTGGGGATCGAGCGTGGAGGCCATGCCCTTCTCCGATGGGTTCATTGCGGGTGCCGTCGGGAGGGGGCGGCTCCCGGGGCGAACGGACCGGATGAAGAGCTTCGCGAGCATCCCGTAGGAGTAGGGCCCCGAACCCCGAGGCGCCTCTGCGCTGGCGGCCCGTTCGAACGCCGGGACGTATGACCTCGCGATGACGTTGAGGTGCTCCAGGCACTCCCCCACCGACCATTCCGATGGAGACGGCTTCCAGTTGAACTGCGCGGGCGTCAACCCCGCCACCACACGATGAGCCTCCTCCTGCGACTGGCGGTACTGGTCGGCGTAGGTCTGGAGTTGGGGAGACATCGGACGGGGGGCGAGGACGCCACAGAGTACGGATCGCGCACGGCGATTCCCTAGGCGCGGCGCAAGCGTGCCGCGTAGGCCCCATCCGTTCCGTGGCGATGCGGGAGCGCCTGATAGTCTCCTGCCGGCGTCCGCAACGCCTCTGGAACGGTGGTGACCGGCTCGCGTGAGAACTCGGGGTGCCCTGCGAGGAAGGCCTCGACTTGCCCTTCGTTCTCCTCCGGTTCCAGCGAGCAGGTGGAGTACACGAGGACCCCGCCCGGCCGGACGTGCGCAGCGGCCGCGGCGAGGAGGTCGCGTTGCAGGACGGCGAGCGCTCCCATCTCCTCCGGTGTCCGGTTCCACCGAAGGTCCGCCCGTTTCGCGAGGACGCCAGTGCCTGAACAGGGCGCATCCAGTAACACCCGGTCGAAAGGCTCGTCCGTTTCCCACTCGCGAAGATCCGCCGCGACGGGGGCCACGATGGTCGCGCCGTGGGCCTGCGACGCGCGCCAGATCAAATCGGTCTTGCCTGCGTGCACGTCCACCGCAACCACCCGCCCCTGATTCTGCATCCGTTCTGCTGCGGCGATTGCCTTGCCCCCTGGCGCGGCGGCCCCATCCAGAACCGCTTCCCCCGGCTGCGGATCGAGCGCGTGGACGACGAGCAGAGCCGCCTCGTCTTGCACCGCACACGCGCCCTCGGAGACGAGGCCGAGCGCGGGCGCAAGCCGGACGACGCGGAACGCCTCCGGCGCCCACCTACAGGGCTCGGGGTCGGTGCCGAGCTGCTGAAGACGCTCCATCAATTGCTCGGGCGACACCCGTAACGTGTTGGAGCGCAACGTGTACCGGGGCACCTCGTTGTTGAACGCCAGAAGGGCTTTCGTCTCTTCCGCTCCCCAGCGGTCCAGCCAGCGCCGCACGAGCCAGGTAGGGTGAGACCACTCGATCGCGAGGTCCTCTGCAGCGTCGCCGGTGGACGGGCGCGGCAGACGGTCCTCCCCCACCTCGCGCGCGAGCTTGCGAAGGACCGCATTCGCGAGACCTGCGGCCCCTTTGTGCAGGAGGGTCCGCGTGACGCCCACGGCTTCCCCGACGGCGGCGTGCGGCGGCCGGCCCTCCACGATCAACTCGAACGCGCCGAGTCGCAACGCCTGGCGCAGTGGTGCGTCGAGCGATGCCAGCGGCTGGCGGAGGTGGCGGGAGACCGACCAGTCCAACCAGCGACGCCAGCGGGTCACGCCCGCGACGATCGCGATGGCACGTCGCTCCGCGTCATCGGAAGCGCCAGCGGAGAGTCGGGAGACGTAGGCGGCGTCCTCCTCGATGCGGAGGAGACGGCGTACGGCGCGGAGGCGGGCGGGGTCGGGCATGGGCTGTGGGGACGTCCGACGAGGGTACTCGTTCTCTCGCTCCCCGACCGCCCGCGGCGCTCATCTCATCCGCTCTCCATGCCTCCGCCAACGGGTTACCCGCGGCGTCCGAGCGCGCGCAACGCCGCACTCCCGGCGATCACGAGCGGGTCCACCGAGGGCGATAGCGGTGGGTTGTACACCAGGTCCAGGTCCTCCGCCAGTTCGCGGGCGGTCGCACCGTAGCGTATGAGGGGCACGAGCACGTCGGCGCGTAGTGCGGCGCCCTCGCGTGAGACGATCTGACCGCCCAGGATGCGGCCTCGGTCCCGGTCCACCACGAGCCGCACATCGATGGGCTTGCTCCCAGGTTGGACGGTGGTCCGCGTGACGTGTCGGATCTGAACCGCCAGAGCATCGAAGCCGGCGTCGCGCGCGGACGCCTCGGAGAGGCCGGCTGCCGCTACCTCCACCCCAAACGCGCGTACCGCGACCGACGGCGTTACCCCCTCGAAACGGTCCGCGTCCCCACGCCGCGCGCTGGCGTTGCGTGCCGCGACACGGGCGGTCCGGCGGGCAACGGGCGCGAGAGGCCAGTGGACGGGGCGGCCATCGATGGCGCGATGGACCTCGGCGACGTCTCCGCAGGCCCAGAGCGTCCGCACGTTCGTGCGCATTCGTTCGTCCGTTGCAAGCGCGCCGCTCGCCCCGACGCGAACGCCTGCGGATTCCGCGAGGTCGGTGCGGGGCGTGACACCGATCGCGACGATGACGGCCTGACTCCCGATGAGTTCGCCCCGGTCGGTGCGGACTGCCACGACCCGCCCCTCGTGGTCTGCGAGGATCTCGGTCGGCAGCTCCGCGCGAACAGCGACACCGGACGCCTTGATGGCCGCCGCCAGCGGGGCGCCCATGTCGGGGTGGAGCGACGAGGCGAGCACCCGGCCCGAGGGATCGAGGATGGTGGCGCGAAGCCCCCGGTCGCGCATGGCCTCCGCCATCTCGACGCCGACGTAGCCTCCGCCTACGACGACCACGTGCCGGACGTCCTCGGTCCGCAGCCACCGTTTGATCTCGACCGCGTCGGCGTAGTCGCGCACGGAGAACACCCCCGCCGCGTCCTCGCCGGGAACGTTCAGCCGATTGGCGCGGGCGCCCGTCGCAAGGATGAACCGGTCGTAACGCTCCTCGCGCGAGGCGTTGTGCGCCAACGCCGTGACCGTCAGCCGGCCGCTTCGGGCGTCGATCGCAGTCACCCGGTGCCGGGTGAACACCCGGAAACCGCGCGTGCGCTCTAGTTCCTCCGCCGAGTGCACGACGAGGTCCGCTTTCCCCTCCAACTGATCCGCGACGAAGTACGGGATCTCACACGCTCCCACGGAGACGTGAGCGCCGGCCTCGTAGAGGTCCACGTCTGCGCCGTGCCGGACGGCTTCGGCGGCGGCAGCGGGACCGGAGGCGAGGCCTCCAATAACGGCGATGCGAAGAGGGTGGTCGGGCATGGCGGAAGCTACCGGGGCTCAGCCCGTCCCGCCGCCTAGGCTCTGTCCGTTGATTCGGAGCGAGGCCGAACGCGAGGACCGGGGGCGG
>DUBD01000013.1 GCA_012960515.1 Bacteroidota bacterium
GTCCTGCATGTCGATCAACTTGACGATAACCACGTCGTTGCGGATTTGGTCAAATACTGCACCGGAAAGGACGCCTCCAAGGAAATCATCGAGATCCCGGCAGGCGGGAAGCTGAAGTACGAGATGGACAAGCGCAGCGGGCTGCTCCGGCTGGACCGCGTGCTCTACTCGTCCGTCTACTACCCGGCGAACTACGGCTTCATCCCGCGAACGTTAGGCGACGACGGAGACGCGCTCGACGTCCTGGTGCTCATGAGCGAGCCCGTGGACCCGCTCACGATCGTCCGTGCACGCCCCATCGGGATGCTGCCGATGCGTGACGAGGCCGGCGGCGACGAGAAGATCCTCTCCATCTCGCCCGACGATCCCGGCTGGAGCGGCTACGATTCCTTGGACGACTTGCCCCGCCACGTCCTCCGCCAGATCGAGCGGTTCTTCCAGGATTACAAGACCCTGGAAGGCAAAGTCGTGGAGACCTCAGACTTCGTCGGCGTGGAGGAGACGGTCCAGACCATCCGCGAGGGGATGGCGCGGTACCTCGAACATTTCCCGGAACGTGCCTGGCCCGGCGCCTGACCCGCTGGCGCTCGCTAGCTTCGCGGGATCACCCGTCCCGCTATGTCCGAGACCCTCCAGACCACGCCGCTCCACGACCGCCACCTCGCGCTCGGAGCCAAGATGATGCCCTTCGCGGGCTTCGACATGCCCGTGCAGTACGCGGGCATCCTCGACGAGCACCGCGCCGTGCGCGAGGCCGCCGGCCTGTTCGACGTCAGCCACATGGGCGAGGTCGCCGTGCAGGGGCCCGGGGCGCTCGCATTCCTCCAGCGCCTCGTCACGAACGACGTTTCCAAAGTGGCGGACGGGCAGGCGCAGTACACCGTGATGTGCCACGAGTCCGGCGGCGCCGTGGACGACCTCCTCGTCTACCGCTTCGCCGAGGACGACTGGATGCTCGTCATCAACGCGAGCAACATCGAGAAGGACCTCGCGCACATCCGCTCCCTGCACGCCGCCAGCGGCGCGGACTGCACGGTGACGGACCGCTCCGACGAGACCGCGTTGCTCGCGCTCCAGGGCCCCAAGGCGTTCGAAATCCTCCAGCGCGTCTCGGACGCCGTCCCGGCGGACCTGCCGTTCTACCGGTTCGTCCGGCCGGCGGCGGGCGCGTTCCTCGGGTGCGAGGACGTGATCGTGTCGCACACCGGGTACACCGGAGAGGCGGGGGTCGAGATCTACTGCTCGCCCGGCGACGCCCCGCGCGTCTGGGACGCGCTCCTCGAAGCGGGCGCTGACCTCGGGCTGGTCCCGGCGGGTCTCGGCGCGCGCGACACGCTTCGCCTCGAGTCCGGCTTCTGCCTTTACGGCCACGAGCTGACGGACGAGACCACGCCGCTGGAGGCAGGCCTCGGCTGGGTCACCAAGCTGGAGACCAAAGACGGCGAGCCCATCGCGTTCGTCGGCGCCGACGCGATCCGCCAGCAGAAGGCGGCGGGCGTGCCGCGGAAGCTCGTCGGCTTCGTGGTGGATGGCCGCGGGATCGCGCGGGAGGGCTACCCGATCGTGAACACGGAGGGCGAGGAGATCGGAACGGTGACGAGCGGGAGCCAGTCCCCCGCGTTGGGCAGCGGGATCGGCCTCGGCTTCGTGCCCAACGACGCCGCGTACACCGCGCCCGGCACCCGGCTGGCGGTCCGCGTGCGCAGCCGCGAGGTGCCCGTCGTGGTGACCAAGCCGCCGTTCCACAAGCAGAAGGCGTCGTAACGTCCGCTCCAAGCCCCCGCTCCCGTGCTCCTCGACGTCGTCCTCTCCCCTACCGCTCTCGACCCCGACGAGGTCAAAGGGCACCGCGTGGTCGTCGTGGACGTGCTCCGCGCCTCCACCACCATCGCGACGGCTCTCGCCAACGGCGCCCGCGCGATCATCCCGGCGACGGATACCGGCGAGGCTGGCCGGCTGGCGGCGACGCTGGACAGCAACGCCTCGCTCCTCGGCGGCGAGCGCGATGGGAAGCCGGTCGAGGGGTTCGGCGCGGGCAACAGCCCGGCGGAGTACGGCCCCGAGGCCGTAGACGGCAAGACCGTCGTCCTCACGACCACCAACGGAACGCGGGCGCTGTCCCGCGCCAAGAAGGGCGCCCAGGTAGCCGTCGGCACGTTCGTCAACGCGCAGGCCGTCGCGGACTTCCTTCGCGAAGGGCTCGACGAGGACCAGCCCGGCACCATCGTCTGCGCAGGATGGCACGGCCGGGTCTCGCTGGAGGACGCGCTGTGCGCGGGGCTCCTGCTGGACCGCGTGCTGCGCCCGGAGCAGGCCGGCGCCCTCGCCGACCCCGCCAAAATCGCCTACGCGCTCTACCAGGGATCGCGCAACGACATCGAGCGGGCGATCCGCGGCACGGAGCACGCCCGTCGGCTCCACGCGCTCGGTCTGGGAGACGACATCGCGCGGTGCGCCGCGGTGGACACCCTGGACGTGCTCCCCGTCCAGAACGACGGGCGGATCACGGCCGCCTGACCCCCGCCCCCGATGCGACTCCTCATCGTCTCGCTCCGGGGGCCGACCAACGCCGACCGCCGCGGCGGCGCGCAAGACTACATCCGCGCCATCGCGCGTCCGTGGGTGCGCGACGGCCACGAGGTCACGATCCTCTGCGCGCAGGAAACGCTACCCGACGGTGCGGCGCTCCCCGAGGCTGAGACCGTCGATGGGCTGGCGGTCGTCCGCGTCGGCTCCGCGTCGGACCGGGCGGCGCCGCTTGCACGGGAGGCCAAACGCCGGGCTCCCGAGGCCGACGCAGTCGTGGAGAACATCATGGCATTCCCGCTCGCGCTCCCGTGGCGACTGGGGGCCGCCGTGCCGCTCGTCGCCGTGAAGCACCACTTTCAAGGCGCGACGTTCGTGCGCAGCCAGGGGCTCGTCCGCGGGTGGATCGGTCGCGCGATGGAGGACGGGCTCCAGCCGCTCGCCTACCGCGCGACGCCACTCGTCGTCCCCAGCCAGAAGACCGCCGAGCACGTCCGCCAGCAGTGGGTGACGCACCGCGCGACGCTCCACGTCATCCCGCCGCCCGTCGCCCTCCCCGATCCCGCGCCCGCCGCGCTGGCGGAGGCCCCGACCGTGCTGTACCTCGGCGCACTCCACCTCTCGCGCAAACGTGTGGATCACCTGATCGAGGCGTTCCGCGAGGTGCTGGCCGACGTGCCGTCCGCCCGTCTCGTGATCGCGGGAGGCGGCCCGGACCGGGCGCAACTGGAGGCGCAGGCCGAGGGACTGCCCGTCCACTTCGCGGGATTCGTGTCCGACGAGGAGAAAGCGCGGCTGTTGAGCGAGGCCTGGGTATTCGCGTCGCCCAGCCTGCAAGAAGGGTTCGGGATCACCTGGGTAGAGGCCGGGGCCTACGGCGTGCCCGTCGTGGGCTACCGCGTGGATGGCCTGGACACCGTCACCGACGACTGCGCCATTATGGTGGAGCCGGGAGACCGCGCCGCGCTGGCGGACGGCCTCCGCGAGGTGCTGCTCGGTCCCGACCGCCGCCAGTCGCTCTCCGAGGCGGCGCGAGCCAACGCCCGGCGCTTCGATCCGCTTCGCGCCAGCCGCGAGTTTTTACAGGTGATCGAACAGGAGGTGAAGCGGGCTCGTGGCTGAAGCTCACCCCGTAGCTTCCGGCATGGCCGTTCCCGCTTCTGCCCCCGCCCCCATCCCGGTGATCTACGTGATCGGGAGTGGAAGGAGCGGGAGCACGTTGCTCGGTCAGCTACTCGGCGGGCACTCCGAGGTGTTTTACGCGGGCGAGGTCTACAACTACCGCAACAGCCACCTCCACGCCCGCGCGGGCCGCGAACGCTGGTGCTCGTGCGGGGAGTCCGTGGAGGACTGCACGTTCTGGACCGAGATCCGCGCCCGGCTGGCGGAGGACTTCGACGACCCGCTCGTAGACCTCAAGGACCGCGACCCGGCCACCTTCGAGCGGCACAACGCGGCGCTGTTCCGCGCGCTGCTGGCGGAGACGGGCCGCAGCGTCATCGTGGACGCGAGCAAGCGGCACTACCGCCTGGACCTCCTGCTGAAGTCCGACGCCTTCGAGGTCACCATCGTCCACCTCGTGCGCGATGCGCGGGCGTACGGCCAGAGCATCCTCAAGACGCGCCACAAAGCAGGCCGGCCCGCGAGCGCGTACTACACGAAGATGTGGAACTGGCAGCAGAAGAACCTCGCGATGAAGGCGATCTACGGCCGGAAGCCGCGCTACGAGCTCGTTCGCTACGAAGAGCTCGCGGCCGATCCCGCCGGCACCGTCTCCCGGATCCTCCGGCACGTCCACCTTGGCCTCCAGGAGGGCCAGCTCGACCGCGCCCGCCACAGCTTCCACGACTTTAGCGGCAACCTCCGCGCGAGGCTCAAGAACGTCCGCCCCGTCCGCCTCCAGACCGGCTACCTCGACAAGCTGAACCGCCAGCGGTGGGCGCTCGGCACGGCGATGGTCGCGCCCGGCCTCCTCGCCTTCGGCTACCCGTTCCGCCGCGATGCCACCCGCCGCCAGCTGGCGGCGCTCACGCCCGATGGATAAGGTCCGCGTCCTTTACGTCCTCTGCAAAGGCCGGAGTGGGAGCACGCTCACCGGCCTTCTCCTCGGCGCGCACCCGGAGATCGCGCCCGTCGGCGAGATCGCCGTGCTGGGGAAGTGGATCCGGCGCGTGGACCGAGGCGAGCCCGCCACCTGCACCTGCGGGGAGACCTTCCCGACGTGCGAGTTCTGGAGCGGCATGAGGGACCGCCTCGGCCCGCTGTGGAGCGGCTCGACGAACCTCAAGACGGAGGACGACGCGCTCTTTCGCGAGCAGAACCTCGCGGTCTACCGCGCCGCGCTGGCAGAGACCGGCGCGAGCGTCGTCCTCGACAAGTCGAAGAAGCTCGGACGGGCGTTGCGCCTGGCCGCTCTCGGCGAGATCGACCTGACCATCCTCCACGTCGTGCGGGACCCGCGGGCGGTGGCGCACAGCTTCCGGAAGCGCGGGATCCGCCAGGGCGAGCAGCGCCGCGTCAAGTACAACTATTACAAGAACGTGGCCCGCTGGGCGTGGCTCAACACGGCCATGCCTGCCCGCCTGGGCCGCCACTCGGGCTACCACCGCGTGCGGTACGAGGACCTCGTCCGCGATCCCCGCCGCGCGCTGGCGCCAGCGCTGCGCGAGGCCGGCCTGGGCTGGCACCCGCTGATGGGCGACTTCGGCTCCGTCACCCAGCACACGCTCGGCGGCAACCGGATGCGGCTCTCGGGGGTGCGCGAGATCCAGCCGGACACCGGCTACCTCCACGAGGTCTCCAGCCTGGAATGGATCCTCGGCACCGCGATGGCCATGCCGACGCTGCTCGCCCACGGCTACCGCGTCTCGCGAGGCGGCGCGGCGCGGCTGGCGGAGCGGCGCGAGACCCGGACGACGGTATGAGCGAGGCCATTCCCCTCACGCTCGTCGGCGTCGGGCCGCAACGGACGGGCTCCACCTGGCTCGACCAGCAGCTCCGCCAGCACCCGGCGCTCGCGCTCCCGAACCACGTCAAGGAGACCTACTTTTTCGATAAGCACTGGGACCGAGGGCTCGCGGACTACCGATCGCATTTCCCTGCGGACGCCCCCGCCTGGGCGGAGGTCGGACCCACGTACTTCGACGATCCGGACGTGCCCACCCGCATCGCGAGCGTTGCCCCCGAGGTCCGCGCCGTGATCCCGCTCCGCGATCCGGTCCGCCGGGCGGTCTCTCTCTGGCAGCACCACCTCCGCAAAGGCCGGGTCCCCGCGGACTTCTGGGCCGCGGCGGAGGCAGAACCCCGCATCCTCACCGCCGGGGACTACGCCGAGCACGTCGCGCGATGGATCGACACGCTCGGGGCGGACCGCGTCCTCGTGCTCGTCCTCGAAGAGGTCCTCGACGATCCTCAGGCCGCGCTCGACGCGATCACTACGTTCGCCGGCCTCCAACGGATCGATGCGAGCGACTCGGCCGACGCCCCTGTGAACGCGGCTTCCGCGCCGCGCTTCCCGCTTCTCGCGACCGTCGCCGCACGGGCCGTCACCGCGCTTCGGGACGCCCGGCTGCACCGTTTGGTGGAGGTCGGCAAGCGCCTCGGGCTCGCGAAGGTGTACAGCGGCGGCGCCGTCCCGGACGTCACCGACGCCGACCGCCAGCGGCTGGCGGACCGCTTCGCGCCGCACGTCGCTTACATCGACGATCTTCTGAACCGCCCCACCGGCTGGCTCGCCTGATGCCGACGCACCGAGGACCCGTTCACCAGTTCAAGCGCTTCGCCCTCGACCTGAAGGAGCGCTACGCGCAGCCGTTCGCCTTCGTCCACATCAACAAGACGGGCGGGACGAGCGTGGTCCGCGCGCTGGGCATCCGGTTTCAGCACCTCACCGCGATGGAGTTGCGCGAGAAGATCGGCGACGACCGGTGGGAGAGCCGCTACACGTTTTCATTCGTCCGCAACCCGTGGGACCGCGCCGTCTCGCTGTACCACTTCCGGGTCAAGACGAACCAGACCGGCCTTGGCGAGAACCGGATCCCGTTCTCCGACTGGGCGCGCGCCTGCTTCCGAGAGCGCGACCCGCGCTACCTCAACAAGCCCAAGATGTTCGCACCCCAGACCGAGTGGCTGGCGGGACCGAGCGGCGAGATCGACGTGGACTTCGTCGGCCGGTTCGAGCGGCTGGCGGACGACTTCGGGACCGTATGCCAGGCCATCGGCCGGCCGGGCGTGGAACTGCCGCACCTCAAGTCCAGCAGCCGGGGCGAATTCCGCACCTACTACGATTCCGGCGCGGTGGACGCGGTCGGCGATGCGTTCGAGACGGACATCGCGACCTGGGGCTACTCGTTCGAGCCGTAACCCTTCGCGCTTTCCCCCTCTCATTCGGATGCGCGTCGTCTTCCTCGCCAACACCGACTGGTACCTCTTCAACTTCCGCCTGGACCTCGCGAAAGCGGTCCGGGCGGCGGGACACGAGGTCATCCTAGCGGCACCGGAGGGCGTGTTCCGTCGCGAGATCGAGAACGAGGGGTTCCGGTTTCAGCCCGTCCGCATGAGCCGCCGCGGGGTCAACCCGCTGGAGGAGTGGGGCGCCGTTCGGCGGATGGAGGCGCTCTACCGGGAGTTGCAACCCGACCTCGTCCACCACTTCACGATCAAAGCCGTCGTGCACGGCTCACTCGGCGCCAAACGCGCAGGCGTTCCGGCGATCGTCAACGCTGTGGCGGGTCTGGGCTACGCGTTTACAGACCGCAGCCTCAAGGCGCGGCTCATCCGCCAGGGCATCGTCCGCGCCCTCCGCCAGTCGCTGGCGGGGACGGCCCTCATCCTCCAAAACCCGGACGACGAACGCGTGCTGGCAGAGGCCGGGATCCTCGACGGCGTCTCCTCGCACCTCATCCGTGGCTCGGGTGTGGACGTGCACCGCTTCGTGCCGATGCCGGAGACGGAGGGCCCGCCCCTCGTGGTCTTCGCGAGCCGGATGCTCTGGGGCAAAGGCGTCCAGACGTTCGTGGATGCCGCTGACCGCGTGCGGCGCGAGATGCCCACCGCCGTCCTCGCGCTCGTCGGACCGACGGACCAGGGGAATCCCGCGGCCGTCCCCGAGGCCCAGCTCAAGGCCTGGGATGAGTCCGGCACCGTGGAGTGGTGGGGCTTCCGCCACGACATGGAGTCCGTCCTCTCGGAAGCGCACGTCGTCTGCCTGCCCTCGGAGTATGGCGAGGGCGTCCCCCGCATCCTCATCGAGGGAGCCGCATCCGGCCGGCCCCTCGTGGCGACGGACATCCCCGGGTGCCGCGAGATCTGCGTAGATCACAAGACCGGGCTCCTCGTCCGCCCCGGAGACCCCGCCGTTCTCGCAGAAGCGCTCCTCGATCTGCTGCGAGATCGGGACCTCCGCCAGTCGCTCGGGCGGGGCGCCCGCCGCCTCGCGGAAGACGAGTTCTCCGCACGCGCCGTCATCCGCTCCACCTTCGACGTCTACCGTACCGTCGCGGCGGGCATCGGTGCGCCGCCCCTGCCTCCCTCCTAGCCTCCTGCCTCGTGGACGCCGCGCGCGACATCCTCCGCTCCAACCGAACGCTCTACCTCTTCCTCGGCAAGATGGTGGCGGCGTACGCGGTGTGGTTCGTTCTCTACGACCTCTGGTTGTTGCCCGACGGCCGGCTGGATACGTGGCTCTCCACTTCGGTCGCGAGTTGGACGGGGAGCCTCCTGGCCCCGTTCTATGACACGACGGTCGTGGACGGCCGGACGGTCTGGATCTCGCGCGAGGCCGGGATCTACATCGAGAACGGCTGCAACGGGTTGTCAGCGCTGAGCCTGTTCGTGGGGTTCATCGTGGCGTATCCGGGCACGTGGGCGCGGCGGGCGTTGTTCATCCCCCTCGGGCTGCTGGCGATCGTCGCGACGAACGTGATCCGGTGTGCGATCCTGCTTCTCGTGTCCCACCATGCCCCCTCCCTGTTCGACTCCGTTCACGGCTTCCACGCGCTGTTCGTGTTCTACGTCGTGATCTTCCTGCTCTGGGTGGCGTGGGCGCACTGGGGCGAACCGGGCTCCCGAGAAGAACCGCCAGCGGCGGGCGCGGAGCCGGCCCTC
>DUBD01000014.1 GCA_012960515.1 Bacteroidota bacterium
GTCCAGCACCTTCTCGATGGCCCCGATGGGCGCCGTCGTGAACTCGACGGGCTTCTGGCTGTGCTGCGCCGTGGCGAGGATCTTGACGAGCGGCGTCTTGCCGTTGGCCTCGGCCCATGCCTCGCTGGCGACCACGAGTGCGGCGGCGCCGTCGTTGATGGTGCTCGCGTTGGCAGCGGTGACGGTGCCCTCCTTGGAGAAGACGGGCCGGAGGTTCGGGATCTTGTCGAAGTTGGTGCGCGGCGGCTCCTCGTCCGTGTCCACGACGGTGTCGCCCTTGCGGCCCTTGATGGTCACGGGCACGATCTCCTGCGCGAACGCGCCGTTCTCGATGCTGCCCTGCGCGCGGCGGTAGCTCTCGATGGAGAACTCGTCCTGGGCCTCGCGCGGCACGTTGCAGGTCTCACCGCAGAGGTCGGCGGCCACGCCCATCGCGTTGCCGTCGTAGGCGTCGCGGAGGCCGTCGTGGAAGAGCGCGTCGATGAGGGTGCCGTTGCCGTAGCCGTAGCCGGTGCGGGCCTTGTCCAGCAGGAACGGTGCCTGGCTCATGTTCTCCATGCCGCCAGCAACGACCACCTCGCAGTCGCCCGCGCGGATGGACTGGTCGGCGAGCATGACGGCCTTCATGCCAGAGCCGCAGACCTTGTTGATGGTCATGCACGGGACGCTGTCCGGCACGTCGGCGCCGAGGGCGGCTTGGCGGGCCGGGGCCTGCCCCTCTCCCGCCGTGACCACGTTGCCCATCACGACCTCGGAGAGCTGGCCAGGCTCGACGCCCGCACGCTCCAGCGCGCCCTGAATGGCAACGGCGCCCAGTTTGGGCGCGGGGACGGAGGAGAGGGAGCCGTTGAACGAGCCGACCGGCGTGCGGGCGGCGGAGAGGATGACGGAAGCCATGAGACTCGGGATGGGGAACGGAGGCGCGGCGCGCTGGCGGACGCTCTCGGCGGGCCGGACGGCCACCGCCAGCGGGCAGGCGCCCACCTCCGGGGGACGGAAGCGGTTCCGGTCAAGCTAGGCGGGAGCCCTCGCGAGGGAGTTGACCGGGAATGAAAACGAGAACGCCCGATTCGGACGCCGCACGGGTTCTTCGTTCGGTCGTCACCGCGCGCGCGCACGCCGCCCCTCGCGCGGGGCTTTCTTTGGTCTCGTTCGGGATTCGACGCGGGCACAGGCCCGCAGAGCGCTCATACCCAGGGTTTCGTCCGGTAACAGGGACGTGGTTTTGAGGGTGCAGGAGCGTGGACCCCGCCCGTCACACGGCGGCCGATTCTCGCTTTCTGTTCCCCTGCCGCCTCCGCACGCGCGGAGGGGCTCCCCCTGTTCCGCCCTCTGGGCACCGCTTTGACGTTTTCTGATCTCGACCTCCGCCCCGAACTGGCGGAGACGGTCGCCGCCCTCGGTTACGAGGCGCCCTCCCCCATCCAGGCCGAGTTGATCCCGGTCCTGCTCTCCGGCCGCGACGCCATCGGCCAGGCCCGGACCGGCACCGGCAAGACGGCCGCGTTCTCCCTCCCGCTCCTGCAGACGCTCGCCGCCAGCGAGACGCGCGGGACGGTCCGCGCCCTCGTGCTCTGCCCCACCCGCGAGCTGGCGGTGCAGGTCTCCAGCGCCATGTTCCAGTACGGCCGCGCGCTGGACATCCGCACGCTGCCCATCTACGGCGGGCAGCCCTACCACAAGCAGACGCGCCGCCTGGAGCAGGGCGTGGACATCGTCGTCGCGACGCCGGGCCGCCTCATCGACCTCATGGACCGCGGCGCGGTGGACCTCTCCGGCGTCGAGTTCGTCGTGCTCGACGAGGCCGACGAGATGCTCTCGATGGGCTTCGCGGACGATCTGGAGGCCATCCTCGGCGCCACGCCGGAGGCCCGCCAGACCGCGCTCCTCTCCGCCACGCTCCCGCCGCGCATCAAGCAGATCGCGAGCACCTACCTCCGCAACCCGGAGACCATCTCCACGACGGACGGTGACAAGACCGCCTCGGACGTGGAGCAGCGCGGCTACGTGGTCAACCACCGCGACAAGCTCCAGGCCATGCTCCGCTTGCTGGAGACCGAGGACGTGCAGAGCGCGCTCGCGTTCGTCAAGACGCGCGCCGCCACGACGTCCCTCGCGGACGACCTCAACCGCGCCGGCTACCGCGCCGAGCCCATCTCCGGCGAGCTCTCCCAGGCCCAGCGCACGGACGTGCTCCGCCGCTTCCGCAACGGCGACGTGACCATCCTCGTCGGCACGGACGTGGCGGCGCGAGGGCTGGACGTGGACCACGTCTCCCACGTCTTCAACGTGGACCTCCCCATCGACATCGAGGCGTACGTGCACCGCGTGGGCCGGACGGGCCGCGCGGGCCGCTCCGGGACCGCGCTCTCGCTCGTCGCGCCGAACGAGTCCGGGCTGATCCAGCGCATCCAGCGCTACATCAAGCGCGAGATTCCCCCCACGCCGCTGCCGACCATCGAAGAGGTGGAGGCCGCCCGCTCCGCCCGGCTGGCGGACCGCATGCGCGAGGCGATGGAGGATGCCACAGACGCCGACCGCCGGCTCGTGACGGAGCTCGTCAGCGAAGGCATCGACCCGATGACCATCGCGGCCGCCGCGCTCTCCCTCGCGCGTGAGGACCGCGGCGAGACCCCGCTCGCGGAGATCCACCCGCCGCGCTCGCGCCAGCACCGCCGCGAGTCCCGGAACGACCACCCGCGCCCCTCCCGCCCGCACCGCCAGTCGTCCGGCGAGCGCGAGGCCGGCATGGTCTCCGTCGCCATCACGGCCGGCAAGCGCAACGGCGTCCAGCCGCGCCACGTCGTCGCCTCGGTGGCGCACACGGCCGGCATCCCGGGCAACGCCCTCGGCAAGATCACGATCACGCAGAACACGACCTTCGTGGACGTGCCCGCGGAGTTCGTGGACCGCGTCGTGGCGCAGGACGCGTACAAGTTCGGCTCGCGCCGCGCGACGGCCGAGCGCGCCTAGCGCTTCCGCCGCCTGCTCTCAGGGGCGCCCGGGCACCGGCTCGGGCGCCCCTTTTCTATTCGGCTGCCGGACGCCCCACGCGACGGCCGCCAGCGCCGCGAGGGCGAGCACGAACCGGCCCGCGAACGCGTCCAGGAGCGGGTCCGGGACCGAGACGACGGCCCACTTCATGACCGCCTCGGGCGGCTTCTGGAGCAGCAACGCCGCCATCGCGAGGGTCGCCGTGAGGCGTCCGCCCAGCCCGCTGCGCCGCGCCGCGAGCACGCACGCGAGCGCCGCCGGCATCGCGAGGACGAACGTGTACTCCCACCCGAACGACGACGAGACCGCCACGACCGCGAGGATCGCCACACCCGCCGACTCCGTCCGCGCACCGCGCGCCCACGCCACGGCCGCCGCGGCCACGCCGCCGATCAGCACGATCCGCCCCGCCGCGCTGGCGGCCGGTCCGAACGGGGCTGAGCGGTAGGTCAGCAGCGCCTCCGCCGGCTGCCCCAGCCGCTCCACGATGGCCGGGAGCCCGGCGTTGAGCGTGGAGGTCGTCGTCCCGCCCGCGATGGTGGGCAGCTTCTCGCGGAGGTATTCCACGTACAGCTCCACCGGAAAGACGGGCAGCAGCACGAGCGGCACCGCCAGCCCGGCGGCGACGGCGCCCGCTACGGCCATCCACCGGCCACGGCGCAGCGCGAGGACGCCCAGCACGGCGGGGTACAGCTTGAGCCAGAACCCGAGCGCTAGCAACGCGCCCGCTCGCGCGGGGTGCCGCCGCAGCCACACGAGGTAGCCCAGCGCGAGGGCCAGCACGAGCACGTTGACCTGCCCGTACTTCACGTTCTGTAGCGCCGGCGCGGACCCGATCGCCGCGCACCACAACGCCGCCCGCGCCCACCCTGCCGGCGGGTCCGGGTGCAGCCGCTCGCCCAGCCGCACGCACACCGCCAGCGCCCCGACGTTAAGCACGGCCTGGAGCACGTAGCCCCAGCCCATCGGGACGAGGACGGCCAGCGCGAAGAGGACGGCGCTCGGTGGTGGGTAGAGAAAGCTGGGGTCGGCGTAGAGCGTGCCGGGATTGGCCCAGACGCGGTGCCCGGCGCGGCTGTAGATCAGGAAGTCCGCCGCGTGCCCCTCGCTCCCCGCGAACAGCGGCAGGACGGAGGCCAGCACCCAGTAAAGGGGGAACGCCACGAGGATGAAGGCGCCCGCCGCGCCCGCCCACGCGAGCGGATCCATCCGCCGGAGCGCCGCACCGAACGCCCGCAGCTCCGCCCCGCTGGCGGTCTCCGTCGGCGAGGCGTCAGCCATCGGGGAGGGCGGCGATCCGGTCCATCACGTCGTAGGGGACGGGGCCGCCCGCCTCCAGCGCGTCCTCGTAGAGCCATCGCGCCCGGACGCGCAGGGCGTGCGCATGCGGCGTCGGGTCCTCGGCCTCGCGCAGCAGGTCCGCCAGCGCGACGGCGAGACCGGGCGAGAACGCGCCCTCGTCTGCCGCCAGGTCGCACGTGGCCTCGCGAGAGAGCGCCGCCAGCCCGGCGGGGTCCGCGCCCGCGAGCTGGCGGAGGGCGTCGGCGAGCGTGGCTTGCGCCTCGGGCGTGCCGTCTCGCTTCTGGAGCAGCACCTGCGCGAGCATCTGGATCGCCTGCTGGATCTGGCGGAGCAGGAAATCCCGCTGGATCACCGGCGCGATCCGCGCCAGCGCGGCGCCCAGACCGCGTGGTCCAGGTTGCTCACGTCGATGGCGTCTGTGACGGCCGGGAGGTGCGGATCGGAGACCGAGGCGCCGTCCAGGTCGAACGTCTGAACGGGGTCGTTCTTCTCGTCCACGAGCACCACGCGCGGCTGGTGCGTCTCCGCCTCCTCCGGCGTCATGTCCGCGTACGCCATCACGATCACAATGTCGCCGGGCGCGCAGAGCCGGGCGGCGGGGCCGTTGAGGCAGCACGTCCGCGTGCCAGGCTCGGCCGGGATGGTGTACGTCTCCAGCCGGGCGCCGTTGTTCACGTTGACCACCTGCACCCGCTCGTACGGCAGGATGTTCGCCATCTCCATCAGCTCGCGGTCGAGCGTGATGGAGCCTTCGTAGTAGAGGTCGGCCTCGGTGACGGTGAGGCGGTGGAGCTTCCCCTTGAAGAGCGTGACGGTCATGCGGATAAAGAGGGAGGGGGGATAAGGGACGGGGGATGAGGGCGCCGCATCCCTTCATCCCGCATCGCGCTATCCCTCACGCGACGCGCAGCGTCGTGTTATCGATCAGGCGAGTGCCGCCGAAACGGACGGCGAGAGCCGCAAGGTAGCGTCCGCCCGAAGGCCCTTCCTTCTCCAGGGTTTCGACGGGCGCGAGGGAGTCCGCGTCCACGACCTCCACGTAGTCCACCTCCGCCAGCGGCGCGAGGGCGATCTGCTCGCGCATGAGCTGGCGGAGCGCGTCGGCGGAGCGCTCGCCCTGGCCGGCGGCGTGGCCCGCGGCGAAGAGCGCCCGCGAGAGCACGACCGCCTGGCGGCGCTCCTCGGGCGAGAGGTAGCGGTTGCGCGACGAGAGCGCCAGCCCGTCTTTCTCCCGCACGATGGGGTGCCCCACGATCTCGATCCCGAAGCCCAGCTCGCGCGTCATCCGCCGGAGGATGGCGAGCTGCTGCGCGTCCTTCTGCCCGAACACGGCCACGTCCGGCCGGCACGCGAGGAAGAGCTTGGTGACCACGGACGTGACGCCCTCGAAGTGGCCCGGACGGCTCGCGCCGCAGAGGTAGCGCCCCATCTCCGCCACCCGCACCGTGGTCAGCGGCGGCAGCCCGAAGGGGTACATCTCCTCCGCGCTCGGCGCGAACACCGCGTCGGCTCCGCCGGCCCCGTCCTCGCTCACCAGCTCCGCCAGCGCGGCGCGGTCGGCGTCCAGTGTGCGGGGGTAGCGCTCGTAGTCCTCGCCGGGCGCGAACTGCGTCGGGTTGACGAAGACGCTGACCGTCACGTGCCCCTCCGGCCCCACCCGCTGGCGGGCCTCGCGGACGAGCGCGAGGTGGCCCTCGTGGAGCGCGCCCATGGTGGGGACGAGCGCGAGGCGGCGGCCGGCGCAGCGCGCGCGGTCGGCCTCGGCCTGCATCTCGGCGACGGTGTGGAGGGTCTGCACGGGGCGGGAGCGGGGAGCGGGAGGGGCGCGCAAGTTCGCGGGAGTTCTCCGAACCAGCAACCAACGCGCCGGGTACGTTCGGGGAGTTCCGAGTTTCGAGTTCCGAGTGGAGGAGTTCGTGACGCGGAACCTCCTCCCGTCCATTCCTGCAACTCGGACCGCGCCCGCGCAGGCGCCAGCTACCCATGAACCCGGAACACGGAACCCGAACAGAGACCGACTCCCTCGGCGAGGTCCACGTCCCCGCGGACGCCCTCTACGGCGCCCAGACCCAGCGCGCCGTCGACAACTTCCCCATCTCCGGCGTCCGCTTCCCGCGCCGCTTCATCGAGGCGCTCGGGACGGTCAAGCGCGCGGCGGCGCTCGCGAACCAGTCGCTCGGCCTGCTGGAGAGCGACAAGGCCGAGGCCATCGCCGTGGCCGCGGAGCGCGTCCGCTCCGGCGAGCTCGACGGCGAGTTCCCCCTGGACATCTTCCAGACGGGCTCCGGCACGAGCACGAACATGAACGCCAACGAGGTCATCGCCAACGCCGCCTCCCGCGCGATGGGCGCCGACCTCGGCAGCAAGGCCGTCCACCCCAACGACGACGTCAACATGGGGCAGTCCTCCAACGACGTCATCCCGACGACGATGCACGTCGCGGCGCGGGTGGCGCTGCACGAGGAGCTGCTCCCCGCGCTCGACGCGCTGGCGGCCTCGCTCGACGCCAAGGCCGACGAGTTCGACGACGTGGTCAAGTCCGGCCGCACGCACTTGATGGACGCCACGCCGGTCCGCCTCGGGCAGGAGTTCGGCGGGTACGCCGCGCAGGTCCGCAAGGGCATCGCGCGGGTGCAGGCCGCCAGCGAGGAGCTGGCGGAGCTCGCGCTCGGCGGCACGGCCACCGGGACCGGCATCAACCGGCCCGTGGAGTTCCCCGAGGCCGCCATCGCAGAGATCTCGGAGATGACCGGGCTCGCCTTCCGCGAGGCCGAGAACCACTTCGAGGCGCAGGCCGCGAAGGATGGCTACGTGGCCGCCGCCGGCGCGCTCAACACGCTCGCGGTCAGCCTCATGAAGATCGCCAACGACATCCGCCACCTCGGCTCCGGCCCGACCAGCGGCCTCGCGGAGATCCAGCTGCCGGCCATCCAGCCGGGCTCGTCCATCATGCCCGGGAAGGTCAACCCGGTCATGTCCGAGGCCATGATGATGGTCTGCGCCCGCGTCATGGGCAACGCGACCACGATCACCGTCGGCGGGCAGCACGGCAACTTCGAGTTGAACGTGATGATGCCCGTCATGGCCCACGCCATGCTGGAGTCCATCACGTCCCTCGCGGGCGCCTGCGACGCCTTCCGCACGCGCTGCCTGGACGGCATCACCGCCGACCGCGACCGCGCGCGCGAGCTGCTGGAGAAGAACCCCTCCATCGCGACCGCCCTCAACGACGAGATCGGCTACGACATGGCGAGCAAGGTGGCCAAGAAGTCCGCCGCCGAGAAGCGCTCCGTCCGCGACGTGCTCATCGAGATGGAGCTCGTCCCGGAAGACCGGATCGACGACATCCTGGACGTGCGCGGCATGACCGAGCCCGGCATCCCGGGCCGCTAGCGCACCGCCCGCCCCGCTGGCGGAGGCTCTCGCCGGGACCAACCGCCAGCGGCACGAGGCCAGGGGCCGGACGCGAGATCGTCCGGCCCCTTCTCTTGTGGCGCGCCTTCAGAGCCCTCAGACGGGGCGAGAGCGCGTCTCAAACAGGGCACAGATCCGTGCCCTACCGGGGACGCCCTGATATTTCCGCCCCTCGGGCACGAACGTCTGGGAGGTCCCGTTACCCCCCCGCTACCTCCGGGTTGGGCTTAGTGTGTGGGCCCGTCCGGCGCGGGGCGCTCGTGAACGGGGCGCCCCGCTTTCATTTTGGGGCTCCGCGCTCCCTGCCCCCGACGCGCTGGCGGAGCGCGTCCGCCCCCGGCGGCACCGAGGCAGTTGAAGCTCTCGTCTGATCCGCACGAACGGCGCCGCGCGGCCCGTTGTCCGGCTCTCTCACTTGCAACCGGCCGGACGCTCCCGCGTCCCATCCCCCGCTGATTCCCTTCCTGCACGATGCACACAGACTCCCCCTCGCGCACGCCCCGGCAGAAGTTGACCGTCGGGCTCCTCGTCGTCGCCGCGTTCCTGGGCGGCGTGTTTTTCGTGGCCTCCGCCGCTGAGTTCCTCGGGCTGACCGACATCCTCCCGGACTCTGTGGCCCAGCGGATCGAGCAGACGCAGGAGATCGCGACCGCCGAGGACCTCGGCCGGGCCTTCACGCAGGTCGCAGAGCGCGTCAACCCCGCCGTGGTGCAGATCCGCGCGACGCAGCTCGTGGACCGCGACGAGGCCGACCCCTTCTCGGGCAACTCCCCGTTCGACTTCTTCTTCCGCCAGCCGCCCGGCGGCCAGGGCTCCGACGCCCCCGAGCCGGAGCCGTTCGAGCGCTCCGGCC
>DUBD01000015.1 GCA_012960515.1 Bacteroidota bacterium
CGGGCGCGGAGCGGTTTGCTTCCCGGAACCCGGAACCCGGAACCCGGAACCCGGAACCCGGAACCCGGAACCCGGAACCCTACCGCCGCTCCGCGCTCGCGTGCGCCTCGGGGTGGCCACCGGGCGGGACACCGTCGGTGAACCCGTCCTCGTTCTCCCAGCCGCGCGCGGGCAGATCGCCCAGGTCGCCGAAGTCGCCGATCATCCCGATCTCCGTGGAGAGCCGGTAGCCCTGCTCGCGCTCCACCGTCTCCTGCACGTAACCGATGAGGTGGCGAACGTCGCGCGCCGTCGCGCTGTCGCGGTTGATGAGGATGTTGGCGTGCCGCTGCGTGACCTCCGCGCCGCCGATGCGGGTCCCCTTCAGGCCGCACCAGTCCGCCAGCCGGCCGGCGCCGACGCCGTCGATCTTCTTGAAGATGCTCCCGGCGGAGGGCTCCGTGTCCAGCGGCGGGTGCCGCTCCCCGCGCCACTGCAGATTGGCCTCGATGCGCTGGCGGAGCGTCTCGCGGCTGAGCGGCTCCAGCGCGAACGTCGCCGCGAGGACGATGACCTCCGGGCGGTCGTGCAGCGTGGAGTAGTCGTAGCCGAAGGCGAACCAGTCGCGGTCCACGGTCTGGCGCGAGCCGTCCTCCATGAGCAGTTCCGCGGACTCCACGACCTCCTCGATGAACATCGTCCGCGAGCGGTCCGGCGAGAGGAAGTGGAGGTTCTGCCACAGCGCGCCGCCCACGCTGGAGGGGATCCCCGCGTAGTGCTCCAGGCCGCTTAGCCCCGCCGTCACGCTCTCCTCGATCAGCCGCTCCCACACGACCGTCCCGCTCTCCGCCCACAGCCGGCCGTCCCCTCGCGTTTCCACGTGGGCCGCGCGGTTCCGGATGACCACGCCGCGGAAGCCCTTGTCTCCCACGAGGATGTTCGCGCCGAGGCCGAGCAGGAACAGCGGCACGTCGTGTTCCCGGGCCGTCGTCACGGCGAGCGCGAGCTCGTCCGCGGAGTGCGCCTCCACGAAGAGGTCCGCGGGGCCGCCGATCTTGAACGTGGTGTACGGCGCGAGCGGCTCATTCTCTCGGACGACCTCGATCTGGGGCGCGAGCACGTCGCGCAGGTGCGCGAGGCGGTCGGCGAGAGCGGCGGGGGAGACGGCGGCGGGTTCGACGTGGGCCACGGGGCGGTCGGGGGAGTGAAGGGCTGGCGGGAGCGCTCGGCGATAGCGGCCGCCAGCGGGACGGGCGCGAGTCTAAGTTCGCCCCGATGCCCGACGCCCCGCGTTCCCGTCCCGTTCACGCGTCCGCCTCCTCTGATGCGGACTTCTACGCGCGGGTCTATCGCGTGGTGGAGCGCATCCCCGAGGGGCGGGTGACCACGTACGGGCGCATCGCGCGGCACCTGGGAGCGCCGCGGGCCTCGCGGGCGGTCGGCTGGGCGCTGAAGGCGGTCGCCTCGGATCCCGTGAGCGCGCTGGAGATCCCGTGCCACCGCGTGGTCAACCGCGAGGGGCGGCTGACCGGCCGCCTCCACTTCGTCACGCCGACGGCGATGGAGGAGCGGCTCCGCGCCGAGGGCGTCGCGTTCACCGCGCCCGACCGGGTGGACCTCGCGGCGCACCTCTGGGACCCGGCCTGACCGTTCGCGCCCCCCCGCTGGCGCCCGCACTGAACGGGGAACGCACGCTCATCGCGACCGCCAGCGGGGCGAGGTGCCCCTAACCGCTCACCGTCGGCCGGCCGCTCGCGACGGATCGCGCTGCGAGACGGACCGCTCGCCGGGTGAGGCGGCCGATGGGCGGATCCAGACGACCGGTGGGACGTGAAGGGGAGAAGGATGGGTTCTTCATCCGTTATCTATCCCATTCGCCTCCCGGGCCCTACCTCGGCGCCACGCCGTTGCCGGGAGGCGGATCGACTCCCATCATCGCATCGGTACCCATGCGCATCCCTACCCTACGAGGGACGGGCGCATCTCTACTGAGGAGCCTCGGGCTCTTCGGGATGCTCGCCGTCCTGCTCGCCGCCAGCCCCGCGCTGGCCCAATCCGCGACCGTCTCCGGTCAGATCATCGACGCCGAGACGGGTGACGCCCTCATCGGCGCGACGGTCACCGTCCCTGGCACCAACCGAGGGGCCGCTACGGACCTCGACGGCAACTACTCCTTCGCCCTCGCGCCCGGGGCCTACACCCTCCGGGCCAGCTTCATCGGCTACGAGGCGGAGGAGATCCAGGTCACGCTCTCGGCCGGGCAGACGCTCGTCCAGAACTTCGGGCTGGCGCCCGATCTGACCGGGCTCGAAACGGTCGTCGTGACCGGCGCGCTCTCCTCGCGCTCGCGGTCCCGCTCCGAGGTGGCCGTCTCCAGCGTGGACGCCGCCGCCCTTACGGAGACCACGCCGTACCAGGACGTGGCGCAGCTGCTCAACGGCAAGATCGCCGGCGTGAGCGTGCAGCCCGCGTCCGGCAACGTCGGCGGTGGCGTGCGTTTCAACGTGCGCGCCGGCGGCGGCCTCAACGGCTCCGGCCAGCCGCTCATCTTCATCGACGGCGTCCGCGTCAACACCAGCGAGGTGGACGGCCTCGGCGCGGGCGGCCAGGGCGTCGGCGCGCTGTCCGACATCAACCCGGATGACATCGCGAATGTGGAGGTGCTAAAGGGCCCCGCGGCCGCGGCGCTGTACGGCACCGATGCCTCCAACGGCGTGGTGCTCATCACGACCCAGAAAGGCACCATCGGCTCCAGCACGAACGGCGAGCAGCCGCTGCGCATCGACTACCAGGGTGTCGCCGGGGCCAACACGCAGCAGTTCGAGTACGACGAGCTGACCGCGGGCGCGACGGCCGCCAACGCCAACGCCATCTTCGAGGACGGCGAGATCCAGCAGCACACGCTCAGCCTCTCCGGCGGCTCCAACACGGTCCGCTACTTCACGCAGTTCGACACGCGGAGCGAGGACGGCATCGTGTTCGGCAACTACCAGGACCGCCGCTCCATGCGCGCCAACTTCGAGGCGTTCCCGCTGACCACGCTGCAGATCGGCGCGAACGCGGCGTACTCCTTCAACACCGTCGGCCAGCCGCAGAACGACAACAACGTCCTCGGCTACCTCGGCAACACGCTGCTCTTCCCGTTCCCGTACGCGTTCACGGATTCCGCCGCCGTCCGCGCCATCGACACGCGCTACCGGTCCAACCGGTTCATCGGCTCCGTCAACGCGCGGTACGCGCCGCTCCAGAACCTCTCGCTCAGCGCGAACGTCGGCATCGACGCGCTCGATAACCGCGGGGATCAGACGTTCCCGCCCAACTTCGCCTACAGCGGGACGAACAACGGCAACCGGCTCGTCTACACCCGCGAGAACGATCAGGTCTCGTTCCAGCTCGATGGCCGCTACCGCTTCGAGCCCACGGACGCGTTCACGACGACGACCGCCGTCGGCGTGCAGGGCTTCGACCAGCGGATCCGCACGTTCACCTTCTCCGTCCAGGACCTCCCGTCCCGTTTCCTCCAGGACACCGGCACGGGCGCGGACTTCCAGGGCTCCGGCGAGTTCTTCGGCAACGTCCGCCAGATCGGCCTGCTGGCGGAGCAGTCGTTCGACTACGACGACACGTTCTTCGGCGCCATCGGCGTGCGGAACGACTACGCCTCCACGCTCGGCACCGAGGCGCCGTCCATCGTCTACCCGACGGCCCGCGCGGCCGTCCGGCTGGACCAGTTCGACGCCGTCCCGGGCCTCTTCTCCATCCTCAAGCTCCGCGCCGCCTACGGCGAGAGCGGCCAGCTTCCGGGCACGTTCGACGGCATCCCGCTGCTCTACGCGGCGGAGGTCGGCGGCGACGGCTCCGGCGCGGTCCCGCTCTCCATCGGCAACGAGGAGGTGGAACCGGAGCGCGTGGGCGAGTTCGAGACCGGGCTCGATATCGAGTTCGCGGACCGCCTCGGCGTGGAGCTGACGTACTACCGCCAGCAGGCCCGCCAATCCATCTTCGACGTGGAGCAGGCGCCGTCCACCGGCCTCGTGGCCTCGAACATCCCGTTCAACGTCGGCCGCATCGACGGACAGGGCGTGGAACTGGCGATCAACGCGACGCCATACGCTACGCGGACCGCGTCCGTGGACCTCGGCGCGATCGTCAACTACCAGACGAACGAGGTGAAGGAGCTCGGGTTCGACGAGCTGGGCAACCCGAATCCGCCGCTCTTCGACGGCTTCGACCTCAACGTCATCCGGCCGGGCATCTGCCCCTCCGACCCGACGCTCGGGCCGGACAACTGCCCGACGGACCTCACCGACGGCCTCCCGCGCGCGGCGTTCTACACGACGCCCGTCAACGGCGCCCTCTTCGACGACGCCGGCAACTACGCGGGCGTGGACGCGGGCATCCGCCCGGACAACATCGCCGACTTCCAGGACCGCCTGGACTCCGGCGAGTGCGAGCTCAACCCGGACACCGGGGAGTCCCGCTGCTTCATGGGCATCCCGTACCCCGAGTTCAACGGCTCGTTCAACGCGAACGTCCGCGTCGGCGGGTTCACGTTCTACGCGCTGGCGGACTGGGCCACCGGGCTCTCCGTGTTCAACAACACGGACCTCTTCCGCTCGGACTTCGGCAACTACCAGCAGCGCAACGACCTCGCGGACCAGCTCTTCGGCTACACGGACGAGGACGGCAATGAGGTGCCGGGCCTGACGCCGGGGACGGACGAGTACCGCGAGGTGGCGGACGCCTACGCCCGCACGAGCGGCGCGTACGACGCCAACTTCATCCGCGAGGCGGACTACATCAAGCTCCGCGAGATCAGCGTCAAGTACAACCTCGCGGGCCTGATCGCGCGCACGCCGGGGCTGGAACGGGTCCGCTCCGCGAGCCTCTCGTTCGCCGCTCGGAATGTGTGGCAGTCCTCGAAGTACGACGGCCTCGACCCCGAGGTCAACTTCGCCGGCGGCCGCTCGCTCTCGCGCGGCCAGGACTTCCTGACGCTGCAGAACCCGCGCGTCTACTACGTCACGCTCCAGCTCGGCATCTAGGCGGAGGCGCCTCGTCCCGGCTGGCGGCTGCCGCCAGCGGGGCGGGGGCTCCCCCCTGTGCCACCCCCACTCCCCCATACCCATGCGTATCGCATTCACCTTCACTCTGGGGCTCGCGCTGGTCGGCTCGCTCGCCGCCTGCGACACGTTCGTCGAGGACGTGGACATCCCCATCGACCGCGTCGTGAGCGACTCCCTCGATGAGCAGGGCTCCGTCGTCTTCCTCGCTACCGGCGTCAAGGAAGGCTTCAATGACGCCTACGACGTCACCGCCCTTCTCTCGGACCTTCTCTCGGACGCCGGGCAGTTCAACAACTGCGTCTCCGGCTCCACCTTCCCCACCTACGGGGACATCGACCGCGGCGAGATCCGCCCGGACAACAACTCCGTGGACGGCGCCTACAACGCCATCAGTGAGTACCGCTTCCTCGCGGACGATCTCCTCCGCCGCGCCGACGAGACGATCACGTTCTCGGACGACGCGGAGGGTGAGGAGGCCGAGCGGCTGGCGCGCTACACCGCCCTCTTCCACGGCGGCGTCGCGCGGTACTTCCTCGCGACGTACATGGCGCTCAACCCCACGGAGGGCGGCGCGCCCATCAACCGGAGCGCGTTCATCCCGTCGAGCGAGCTCTACGCGGAGGCCATCGACCTGCTCGACCAGTCGAAGGCGTTCGCGGCCTCGGACTACGACGAGCGCGTCGTCAACTCCGTGATCGCCCGGATCTACCTTTTCCAGGGCGATCTGGATCAAGCCGCGGACTTCGCGGCGGACGGCCTGATGGAAGGCGACGCGCCCTACTTCGGGCGGTACGCCTCTACTTCGCAGAACGAGTGGCACGCCCAGGGCGGGATCGGCCGCACGCAGGTTACCGTCAACGCCCGCTTCGCCGATGGAGACCCGCGGACGCCCGTAGCGGCGGCGGGCGCTGCGAGCGGCGGGTGCGCGGCTCTGGGTCCGTACTACCGCCAGGCCCTCTATGAGTCGGCGGATGCGGCCATCCCGTTCATCACGTGGCAGGAGATGGCTCTCATTCGGGCCGAGGCTGCACTGGAGGATGACGACGAAGAGGGGGCACTCGGGTTCGCGAACGCGGCCCGCGCGTCCTACGGCCTGGACGACCTGGACGCCTTTGACCAGGCCACGCTCATCAGCGAGCGCGATAAGACGCTGTTCACGCAGGGCCTCCGTCTGATAGACCAGCGCCGGTTCGGGCTGGACTTCACGTACGTGATCCCGCAGACGGACGGCACCGTGGCTCCGCTGCCGGGCGCGTGGCGCTACCTCCCGCTCACCCAGAGCGAGCGGAACGCGAACACGAACCTCTAGCCTCCTAGATCCCGGTCGGTTCGTGAGGGCCCGAGGCACCGTGCCTCGGGCCCTGTTCGTTTCGCCGCCGCGCGCTGGCGGGCGCCGCCAGCGGGGCGAGGTCAGCGGGCGCGGGTCCAGACGAGCACGGCGCCGCAGTCGGTCGCGTGGATCGTCGCGGAGTAGGCGAGGGGGACCTCGGCGGGGCCGCGGTAGACCTCCACCGCGAGGACGTCGCGGAGGGAGACGGAGTCCAGGAAGTCCTCCAGGAACTGGGCGCGGGTGCCGTCCAGGAAGAGGGAAGGGGAGCAACTGCGCCGCCGTGTGGAGACGAGGACAGCGCGGCCCGCTCGCGTCTCGATGCGGAGGCCGGGGACGCCGCGGAACGCGTCGGAGAAGGCGAGGGCGCCGCGCCGGTCCAGGTCCTCGCGCGTGAGGAAGACGCCGGCGCGGTCGTCGCGGCGGGCGTAGAACCCGACACGCTCCAGCCGTGCCGTGTTGACGCGCTCGCCTTCCACTTCCACCTGCGCCAGGGCCTGCGGCTCGGGCCGGAGCGCGAACGCCAGCCGGACCGAGCGGGTGAGCGCGAGCGTGGTGTCGGCGGAGGTGTAGCCGAGGAACGCCGCGGAGACGGTCACGGCGCCGGGCGCGAGGTCGCGGAAGCGCACCGTGCCCTCCGCGTCGGTGACGCGCCGCGTGGAGTCGGCCGCGACGTGGGCGCCGGGAAGCGGGCTGCCCGTCTCGGCATCGCGGACCTCGATCAGGAGGCGGAGGCGGGGGACCTCCGGCGGCTGCGCGCGGACGCCCAGAGCTGGGAGGAGGATCGCGAGGAGAGACGCCAGGCGCATCGGCGCACCGGAAGCATCCCGCAAGCACGGGCGCGCGTCGTCCTCGCGCAAGGCGTTCCCCACCCCCCGGCGCCACCCGCTGGCGGTCACGCTCACCGCGTCCGCCAGCGCAGCGTTATCCGCCGTGTTCCACCGTGCCCGCTCCGCCGATGGCGTCCAGGGCGTCCCAGAAGCCGGGGAACGAGACGGCCGCGGCCTCGGCGCCGTGGATCGTCGTGGGGGCGTCCGCGCGGAGGGCCGCGACCGCCGCCGCCATCGCGATGCGGTGGTCGTGGTTGGCGTTGACCTCGGCGCCGTGCAGCGGGCGGCCGCCGTGGATGACCAGGCCGTCCTCGCGCTCCTCCACGTCCGCGCCCATCGCGGAGAGGAAGCGGGCCGTCTCCGCGATCCGGTCGGTTTCCTTGACGCGGAGCTCCTCGGCATCGCGGATGACCGTGGTGCCGGAGGCGTGCGCGGCGGCCACGGCGAGGACCGGGATCTCGTCGATCAGGTTGGGGATGATCGCGCCGCCCACTTCCACGCCCACCAGGCCGTCTTCGGGGCGCTCCACGCGGATATCGCCGAGGGGCTCGCCGCCGCGGGTGCGCTCGTTGGTGATCGTGATGGGGGCGCCCATCGCGCGGAGCACGTCGATGAGGGCCGTGCGCGAGGGGTTCAGGCCCACGCCGTTCATCTCGATCCGGCTCTCCATCGCGCACGCGCCGGCCACGAGGAAGAACGCCGCCGCCGAGACGTCCTTCGGCACGACGCGCAGGCCGAAGGGCACGGCGTAGCCGCCGGTCACGCTCACGTGGCGCTCGCCGTCAATCGTGAGCACGTCCAGCCCGAGCATCCGCTCGGTGTGATCGCGCGAGGGCAGCGTCTCGATAACGGTCGTCTCGCCCTCGGCGCCGAGGCCCGCCAGCAGCACGGCGCTCTTGACCTGCGCGCTCGCTACCGGCAGCGGGTACGTGATGGCGCGGAGGCCGCCGCCACGGACGGTCATCGGCGCGTGGCCGTCGGTCATCTCCACCTCGGCGCCCATGTCTCGCAACGGGTTCGCGATCCGGCCCATCGGACGGGAGGAGAGCGAGGCGTCGCCGACGAGCGTGGCGGGCCAGGGGCGCGTGGCGAGGACGCCCGCGAGCAGGCGCATCGTGGTGCCGGAGTTGCCGCAGTCGAGCACTTCTGCTGGCTCCTGCAATCCGTCCAGGCCAACCCCTTCAACGGTGACGATGCCGCCATCGGTGATCGGGCTGATGCTTATTTCGAACGCACCGAGTGCGTGGCTGGC
>DUBD01000016.1 GCA_012960515.1 Bacteroidota bacterium
CAGCAGGAGGCGCACGACCCGATCGGCCTCGCCCATCTCCATGAGCAGCGCGGACAGGTCGCTGCAGCGCGCGGCGAAGTTCAGGCGGGCGAGGGTGCTGCGCGGATCGTCGGCGGCCAGGGCGCGAGCGCGGCGCTCGGTCGCCAGCCGCTGGTCGTCTCCGGCCCGCTCGATTCGCGCGGCCAGGGCGTCGAGGTCGCCCTGCTCGCGGGTCGGGTCGAAGGGATCGCCGCAGGGCGCGCGTCGTGGGTCCGTCAACTCGACCACGCGGCCTCGACGAGCGCCGGCCACGTAGGCGGTCGAGACGTGGAGCAGCGGCGCGCCGGAGCGCCGGCTCCTGCCCCGCGATGGCGATGTCCAGCAAGAAGTCGATCTCGCCGGCGTCCCGCACCTGGCCGATCGCGTTGAGCAGCGCGACCATCGCCTCCAGATCCGCGGGCGCTTCGAGCTGGCGGTAGGCCGCTCGGAGCACGGACGGCGCCTCGTACATGACGAACAGCGAGTCCGCGAACACCGGGGCCGCCAGCGTCACCGCCGCAGGGTCTCCGCTTTCCACTGCCGCACGAAGCGGGACGAAGAGCCGGGCCGCCAGCGCGTTGGACCGTCCCCGTCGCCAGCGGCTGGCGAGCGCCGTGAGCGCGGCGTTGCGGATGCGGGAGTCCGTGTCCGTCGCAAGCGTCGTGAGGCGTTCCAGCGAGGCGTCATCGGTGGCGAAGGCGAATGCTGCGAGCCCCGACGCCCGGGCAAACGGCGCTGCGTGTCGGTCGAGCCACGCCTGGGCCGGGCCCAGCCGACCGCCCCGAACGAGCGCCGGCAGGAGGGCGGCGCCCGCGTGCCAGTCGGCCGTGTCGCGCGCGGCCACCCACGTCTCCAGCCGGTCCAGGTACTCCTGCGGCAAGGGCCCATCGCTCGCGAGCGCGCTGGCCGCCGCCACGCGGACGTGATGGACGCCATCATCCAGCGCGCGGACGAGAGCCCCACGGGCCGTCGGCTGGCGGAGGCGGTCCGCGAGGCCCGTCGCCGCGGCGACCCGCGTGCGCCAGTCGGGATCGTTCGCGAGAGCGTCCGCCAGCCGGTCGGTGTCGTCGTCGCTGTTCAGTGCCGCGATCGCACGGGCGAGGTGAACGCGCGCGGGGTCTCCCGTTCCTGCATCGAAGGCCTCGCGTAGTGCCGGCGTGACGGCCGCTCCTCCTTCGCTCCGAGCGAAGACGTAGGCCGCCTCCTCGCGGACCTCGGGGCGCTGATCGTGCAGGAACGCAGCGGCGGCGGCGTACCCATCGTTCGCGAGCCGGTCCCGCATGGCGAAGAACGCGAGCGCCCGGAGCCGGGAGGCGTCCAGCGTTGGGGGGAACTCCAGCCGCAGCAACTCCTGCGCGTCCGCCTCGGCCCCGGTGCGGGCGAGCGCCAGGAACAGTTCGCGCTGCACGGACGGCGTGCCTTCGGCGCGCAACGCTCGGAACAGGTAGCCCGCAACGGTGGAGTCCGCACTCTGTCCGATGGACCAGGCCGCATCCGCGCGAACCGCCGGCGACTCATCCTCCAACGCGGCGATGAGCGCGGAGACGGTCTCCGCGTCCTGGACCGATCCCATCGCGAAGGCCGCTCGGGCGCGCACCGTGGGGTCGGCATCGCTCAGGTGCTCCGCCAGCGCGCGGCCGTCCCGGAGCACCTGGAGATCGACGATCGCTTGTAGATCCGCGCGCTCCAGCAGCGCGTCGGTGGGGCGTCCAGCAGAGGCAGCCGACGAGGGGACGCGCGAGGTGCCTGCGCACCCGGCGAGGAAGACGAAGGCGGCGACAAGAAGCGCCGGGAGGCGGTGGGGCACGGGGTCGGAGAGAGAACCGGCGGAGCCCCAGGACGGTACCTTCGGGGCGCGTGTGCGAGAAGGGGGACTCGAACCCCCACGGGTGTTACCCCACCAGATCCTAAGTCTGGCGCGTCTACCAATTCCGCCATTCTCGCGGGCGCCAGAAGATACCTGCGTCTCTCCCTCCCGACCGATGCCCTTCACCCGACCCTTCCTTTTCGTCGCGCTGGCGGCGGCGATCGCCGCGTGCGGCGGTAGCGCGCCCATCGCGGACGATGCCGACGTCGTCCCGGCTCCCGCGCCCGACACCACCGCGTCCGTCGTCGAGACGCCCGCCCCGGCTCCGGCCCCCGCCGACGACGACTTCGGCGGCCTCACCTTCGACCCGGACACCGTCCAGGCCGGCCGCTTCGACAACGGCCGCATGTTCACCCTGGACGACCCGCCGCGCGAGTACCTCGCGGAGACGTACGACTTTCGCCCAGGCGACGAGTGGTTCGAGCGCGCGCAGCTCGGCGCCCTCCGCTTCGCGACGTACTGCTCGGCCTCCTTCGTCTCCCCGATGGGCCTCGTGCTCACGAACCACCACTGCGCCCGCCAGTCGGTCACGGCGGCATCGCTGGAAGACGGCGTGGACTACAACGAGCAGGGCTACTACGCCGGCACGATGGCCCAGGAGAAGGCCATCGAGGACCTCTTCGTGGAGCAGCTCGTCGCGATCGTGGACGTGACCGCGGAGGTGGACGCCGCGGCGGCCGAGGCCGCCTCCGATACGGAGCGCCAGCAGGCCCGAGCGACGGCCACGGAGGCCATCGAGGAGCGCATCGGCGGGGAGTACGGCGAGGGCTTCCGCGCCCAGGTCATCTCCCTCTATTCCGGCGGCCAGTTCAAGGCCTACGTCTTCAAGCGCTACGACGACGTCCGCCTCGTCTTCGCGCCGGAGACGGCCCTCGGCTACTTCGGCGGGGACCCGGACAACTTCACCTACCCGCGCTACAGCCTGGACTTCGCCCTCTTCCGCGCCTACGACGAGAACGGCGAGCCCGTCCAGCCGGAGGTCTACTTCCCCTTCGACGCAGACGGGACGGAGCCCGGTGATCTCGTCTTCGTGATCGGCAACCCGGGATCCACGACGCGCCTCAACACCGTCGCGGAGTTGGAGTACCGCCGCGATGTGACCGAGCCGGCCCTCCTGGACTTTATCGGCAGCCGGGCGGATGCGTACCGCGCGTACCTGGACGCCCACCCGGACGACCCGCTCTACGCGGAGTACGAGGACACGTTCTTCTCGCTGGAAAACGGCCGGAAGGCGTACACGGGCCGCGTGGAGGGCCTTCGCGACCCGTACATCATCGCCCGCCGCGCCGCCGCGGAGCGCGAGTACCTCAACGACCTCGCGCAGAACACGGAGGCCAACGCCACCTACGGCGACGTGGTGGAGCGGATCGCCGCCAATCGCGATCGTGTCCGCCAGCTGGCGGCGCAGACGCGCGCGTTCACGGCCTTCGGGCCGGGCTCCCCGTACAACGGGACGGCGCTGAACCGCGGGTTCGCGTACGTCCTGGGCGGCGGCGAGGCCGAGCCCGTGACGAGCGTGGAGGACCAGCCGGTGGAGCTGCAGATCAACCTGCTCGCCGCGCGCTACCAGGACCTCTACGACAACCTCGGCGCGGACGACCCGCTCGTCCAGGCTCTGATGGGGATGCGGACGCCCAAGGCCGCGGCCCGCCTCCTCGTGGAAGGGTCGGCCCTCGCGACGGCGGAGCAGACCGCGGCCGCCCTCGACGCCGGCACGCTGGCGGACGACCCCGCCGTGGCAGCCGCGCAGGCGTTGCTGCCGGCGCTCCAAGCGTACTTCGGCGAGATCCAACCGCTCAGCGCGGAGCTCTCCGAACTCCAGAGCGACCTCGCGCGGAGCCGCTTCGAGATCTACGGGACGGCCACCCCGCCCGACGCCACCTTCTCCCTCCGCATCTCGGACGGCGTGGTGAAGAGCTACCCGTACAACGGGACGGTGACGCCGCCGTATACCACGTTCTACGGCCTCTACGACCGCCACTACTCGCACTGCGTGGCGGGCGCGGAGGAGGACGAGGCCGCCGAGGACTGCGCGTGGGCACTTCCCGAGCGCTGGCTGGAGAAGCGCGGCGAGATCACCCTGAGCACGCCGTACAACTTCGTCTCCACCAACGACATCATCGGCGGCAACAGCGGCTCGCCGGTGGTGGACCGCGACCTGGAGGTCGTCGGCATCGCGTTCGACGGCAACATCCAGAGCCTGCCGGGCAACTACATCTTCGACGACACCCTCAACCGGACCGTCTCCGTGGACGTCCGCGCGATGCTGATGGTGCTCGGCGACGTGTACAACCTGGACCACCTCGTGGACGAGCTCACCGACTGAGCCCGTCCCCCGTGGACTCCCGCGCGCCGGCTCGATCTCTCGGGCCGGCGCGCTCTGTTTCCGCCCGGCTGGCGGAAGCCGCCAGCGGGTCAGTAGCGGAGCAGCGCCGCAACGCCCCCGGCCTCCGTGAGCGCGTCGAACGGGTCCGCGAAATCGACGGTCGCGCCCGTGCGGGCGGCCTGCTCCGTGAGGTGCTCCGCGAGGTCGATCCGGAACACGTCGGAGGAGCCGCAGGTCTGACAGGTCTCCGGCGTGCCGTGCACGACGCTTTCGCACGCGCGGCACTTGGTGCCGGCGATCTCCACCTCACGATCCAACAGGATGGCCTCGGCGCGGGCCGTCGTGAGCGCGGCGAGGACGAACGTGGGGCCGAAGGCGGAGAGCGCGCCCGAGAGCCCCTGCTCGCGGATCTCCTCCCACAGCTGGCGCTCGCCCTCGCGCTCCGCGTCCTCCGCCAGCGCGGCGGCCTGGGCGGTCAGCTCCGCCTCCGCCCCGTCCGTCGCGGCAGACTCCGTCGCGACGAGCACGTCGAGCAGGTCCGTCGGCAGCGCGTCGCGCACGGCGAGCACCGTCTCGTCCGCGCCCAGCAGCACGAGGCGCGAGAACCCCGACTCGTCCCGGAGGTCTTTGAGCGCCGAGGCGATATCGGTCGCGTAGCCCTCCATCTCTTTCTCGCGGCGGCGGGCGTAGCGCTTCTGGCTCCAGCCGCCCTTCTTGACCTTGTTCTTGAGGTCGCCCCGGACGCTGGCCTCCTGGCTCCCTCCCTCCGCCGTCACGAGGAAGACGCGCGCCCGCGTGCTGTCCACGACGGCCACGGCGAACGTGTCGTGCTCGTCCAGCAGTTCGTAGACCGGCCGGACGAACGGCGCATCGCCCATCCACGCCCGCGTACCGACCGGAACGGGCAGCGGGAACGCCCTCGCAAGGTCCGCGCCCCAAGACGAGAAAATCGCCAGCGCCCCGTCTGCTGGCGGCGTGTTGGATTCCAACAGCTGGCGGGCGAGCGCGAGGCTCTGGTCAAAGTGCTCCAACTCGGCGGGCTGATCCGCCAGCAGCGACCGGATGCGGGAGAACCGGGACTCCAGGACCGACGGATCGTCGCCGTGGTCCAGGTAGACGGTGAGGAAGGCGCGTTCGGGCGCCACGAGGTCGGCGAGCTGGCGGAGGTCGTCGGGCGTGAGCATGGGCGTGGGGAGAGGGCGCCGGTGAACGTGCGAGCCCCCGCTCGGATTCCGACGTCCCGCCCGCACCCGCCCGCTCGGACCGCCAGCGGGCGGCGGATTCCTCCCCTCTTCGGCCCGGGGCGGGCACGGCGGGCGCTAGCTTCCCGTTTGGTAGCCCTACCCCCCGAAACCCTGTGTCCGTTCCCCAGGAGCGCCTCCGCAACTTCTGCATCATCGCCCACATCGACCACGGGAAGTCCACCCTGGCCGATCGGCTCCTCGAAGCCACGGGCACGCTCTCGCAACGCGAGATGCAGAACCAGGTGCTGGACTCGATGGACCTCGAGCGCGAGCGTGGCATCACCATCAAGAGCCACGCGATCCGGATGGGCTACACCGCCCAGGACGGACAGACCTACGCGCTCAACCTCATCGACACGCCCGGCCACGTGGACTTCACCTACGAGGTGAGCCGTGCGCTCAACGCCTGCGAGGGCGCGATCCTCGTCGTGGACGCCGCGCAGGGCATCGAGGCGCAGACGATCTCCAACCTCTACCTCGCGATGGCGGCGGACCTGGAGATCATACCCGTCCTCAACAAGGTGGACCTCCCCTCGGCGCAGCCGGACCTCGTCGCGCAGTCCATCACGGACCTCATCGGCGGCGACCCGGACGACGTGCTCCACGTCAGCGCGAAGACGGGCATGGGCGTGGACAAGGTCCTGGAGCGGATCGTGGAACGCGTCCCCGCGCCCACGGGCGACGCCAGCGCCCCGCTGCAAGCGCTCATCTTCGACTCCACCTTCGACACGTACCGAGGCTCCGTCGTCTACATCCGCGTCAAGGAGGGCACCCTCGCCAAGGGCGACGCCATCGAGTTCATGGCGACCGACGCGCGCTACAACGCGGAGGAGATCGGCTACCTCAAGCTCGGCAATGAGCCCGTTAAGGAGCTCAAGCCGGGCGAGGTGGGCTACCTCATCGGCAGCGTGAAAGACGTGCAGGACACCCGCGTGGGCGACACCGTCACGCACGCGAAGGGCGGCGCCCCGGAGCAGCTCCCCGGCTACCGCGACGTCAAGCCGATGGTGTTCTCGGGCATCTACCCGACAGACTCCGCCGACTTTGAAGACCTCCGCGCCGCGCTCGAACGCCTCCAGCTCAACGACGCCGCGCTGACGTACGAGCCCGAGACCTCCGCCGCGCTCGGCTTCGGCTTCCGCGTCGGCTTCCTCGGGATGCTCCACATGGAAGTGGTGCAGGAGCGGCTGGACCGCGAGTTCGGCCTGGACATCGTCACCACGATGCCCAACGTGCGCTACACCGTGGAGCTCTCGGGCGGCGAGGAGATCGAGGTCGAAAACCCCTCGGAGATGCCCTCGCCCGGCGAGATCTCCGAGATCCGCGAGCCGTACGTCAAGGCCCAGATCATCACGCCGACCGAGTACATCGGGGCGCTGATGCAGCTGTGCCAGGAGCGCCGCGGCACGTACATCACGCAGGAGTACCTCACGACGGACCGCGTGGACCTCCAGTACGAGCTCCCGCTGGCGGAGATCGTCTTCGACTTCTACGACAAGCTGAAGTCGGTCAGCCGCGGCTACGCCTCCTTCGACTACGACTTCATCGACGAGCGCGCGAGCAAGCTGGTCAAGCTGGACGTGCTGCTCAACGGCGATCCGGTGGACGCGCTCTCCACCATCGTCCACCGCGACAAGGCGTACGAGATGGGCCGCAAGCTGGCGAGCAAGCTGCGCGAGCTCATCCCGCGGCAGATGTTCGACGTGGCCATCCAGGCGGCGCTCGGCAACAAGGTCATCGCCCGCGAGACGGTCAAGGCTCTCCGCAAGGACGTGACCGCGAAGTGCTACGGCGGCGACATCTCCCGCAAGCGCAAGCTGCTGGAAAAGCAGAAGGAGGGCAAGAAGCGGATGAAGCAGGTCGGCGCCGTGGAGGTCCCGCAGGAGGCGTTCCTCGCGGTCCTCTCGATGGACAGCTAGGGGGGCGTGCGCAGGACCGGAGCGACCCGTCTCGCCGCGCTGGCGCTCATCCTGGGCGTGAGCGTGTGCCCGTCCCCGTTCGCCGCCACACCCGCGGCGCAGGACGTGCTGGAGCTGCTCCGTGACCAGCGCCGCCGCGCCGTCCTCACCGCCGCCGCCGAGTCGGCTCCCGCGCCCGAACCGCGGGGCGTCCGCCCGTACCCCCAGACCGACTGGGCCCTGCTGCGCCTCGACGCGCGTGAGGCCCGCCGCCAGTTCGTGACGGACAGCCTCGCGCAGGCCCGCGCGGACAGCCTCACCGCCGCGCTGGCGGCCGCCGACACCGTCATCCACTGGCGCAAGGTGGCGCCCCAGGCGCAGGCGGGCTTCCTCGCGGATTACCGCGAGACGTTCTGGCGCGCCCTCTCGGGCTACGGTGCCTCCCCCATCGACACGATGGAGACCCTGCAGCTCCGCGGGCGGATGACGCAGTTCTTCGGCACGCCCACCCGCAACGCCGCCGCGGCCCGTCAGGAACGGTACGCCGGCTCGGAGTACGTGCAGTTCGAGTATTGGCTCGTCGCCAACGACTCCATCCCGGTCCTCGTCCTGGACACGCACGGCCCCTTCGGACGGGGGCTGCTGATCGCGAGCGATGAGGCCTACGCCGACCAGTTCGTCCGCCTCAAGCGGAACCTGGCGCAGACGCTCCTCCGCCTCCCGCCCACCGTCGAGTTCGTGGACTACTACCACGACCCCGAGCGGAAGCAGTGGTTCAAGACCGGGTTCGATGGCACCGCCTTCTTCACCGAGCAGATTCGCCGCCCCCGCTGGGCGCGCAACTTCGGCGGGGACAAGTGGCTCATCCACCGCTGACCCGCTCGCTCACCGCCTCCGCCAGCCGCGCGCGACGCGGCCCCGTTCGTAACGTCCGGCCCCCGGGCCCGTAGCCCTCCGCGACCTCCCCCCCGCCCTGTGTCTACCCCCACCACGAGCGACGCTCCCGCGACCTCCGCCCCGGCCTCCGCCCGCAGCTCGCGCCGCACGCGACGCAAGAAGAAG
>DUBD01000017.1 GCA_012960515.1 Bacteroidota bacterium
GCCAGACGAGCGAGTTCATCGACACCATCCTGACGCGGATCACCTTCCCGGGCGCGCTGTTCATCGGCTTCGTCGCCATCCTCCCGGCCATCGCGGCCGCGATGGGCGTGCTCCCCGGCTTCGCGCAGTTCTTCGGCGGGACCAGCCTGCTGATCCTCGTCGGTGTGACGCTGGACACGCTCCAGCAGATCGAGAGCCACCTCCTCATGCGGCACTACGACGGGTTCATGAAGACCGGCCGCGTCCGCAGCCGCCGACGATAGCATGGCCTCCGGCAAGATCATCCTCAAGAGTGAGCGCGACGTGGCGATGCTGCGTCGCGCCGCTCGCTTGGTGGAGCAGGTGCTGGCGGACGCCGCCAGCCGCATCGCGCCGGGCGTAACGACGATCTCGCTGGATACCGCAGCCGAGAGCATCATCCGCGACGCCGGAGCCCGCCCCTCGTTCAAGGGCTATCAGTTCGATCCGGACGAGATCCCGTTCCCGGGCTCACTCTGCATCTCCGTCAACGACGTGGTGGTGCACGGCATCCCGCGCGAGGACGTGGTCCTCCAAGAGGGCGACGTGGTCTCCGTGGACTGCGGCGTGGAACTGGACGGCTACTTCGGGGACTTCGCCTACACCTTCCCGGTCGGCGAGATCTCCGAGGAGAACCGCGCCCTGCTGGAGGCGACGAAACAGTCGCTCTACGAGGGCATTGACAAAGCACGCGCGGGCAACCGCGTCGGTGACATCGGTCACGCGGTGCAGGAATACACCGAGAGCCGGGGCTACGGCGTCGTCACGGCGCTCGTGGGTCACGGCATCGGTCAGCAGATGCACGAGCCGCCGAGCGTGCCCAACGTGGGGCGTCGGGGGTGGGGCAAGAAGCTGAAGAGCGGCATGACCGTCTGCATCGAGCCCATGATCAACCGCGGCACGCCGGAGGTGACCGTTGACCCGGACGGGTGGACGATCCGCACCGCCGACGGCCTGCCCAGCGCGCACTACGAACACATGGTGCACGTCACGAAGGGGGGCGCCGAGCTCATCTCTTCGTACGACGCCATCGAGGCCGCGCTGGCGGCCGCCCGCGGCGAAAGCGCCCCCAAGGCGCCGCCTGCGGCCTCCGCCAGCCCGACGGCCACCACCGCCTAGACTTTCGAACCACCCTCCCCACCGTATGGCCAAGCAGCCCGCGATCCGTCAAGACGGAAAAGTCACCGAAGCCCTCCCGAATGCCCAGTTCCGGGTCGAGCTCGAGAATGGACACGAGATCCTCGGTCTCCTCTCGGGCAAGATGCGGAAGTTCTACATCCGCATCCTTCCGGGCGACCGCGTGACCGTGGAGCTCTCGCCGTACGACCTGACGAAGGGTCGCATCGTCTACCGTTACAAGTAACCCCCGCGGGCCGGTGCCTCGCGCCGCCCGTTCACCTGACACGTACCCACATGAAGGTCCGCGCCAGCGTCAAGAAGCGTTCCGCCGACGACAAGATCGTCCGGCGCAAGGGACGCATCTACATCATCAACAAGAAGAACCCCAAGCACAAGCAGCGCCAGGGGTAACCGCGCACGGGACGCCCGGCTTCTGACTGGCGGTCGCTTCGGCGGCGCAGCAGAGGCCACGAGTCCTGGGCCACCAGCCAACAACCACCTATGCCTCGTATCGCAGGAGTCGACGTGCCGGGCAACAAGCGCGGCGAGATCGCGCTGACGGACATCTTCGGCATCGGTCGCAGCCGCGCCATCGAGATTCTCGATCGCGCCGGGCTCGACCCGAACGACAACCCCGACAGCTGGTCGGAGGAGGAGACCCGCAAGGTCCGCGCCCTCATTGAGGACAACTACCTCGTGGAGGGTGCTCTCCGCACCGACATCCAGCTCAACATCAAGCGGCTGATGGACATCGGCTGCTACCGCGGCCTCCGTCACCGCCGCGGCCTCCCGGTCCGCGGTCAGCGGACGAAGACGAACGCGCGCACCCGCAAGGGCCGCAAGCGGACCGTCGCCGGCAAGAAGAAGGCCCCGCGCAAATAGCTCGCGGCGGCTCTCGGGCACTTGCCCGAGGCCCTCACTGTTTTCCTGGCACCGCCAGATCCCCGAGGCGCACGCACGCAGGCACCGGCTCTGAGTCACACGCTGACTCCGCCGGTTACCCCTGACGCGGACGCCCCAGACTCCAATACCTCTCATGGCGAAGCAACAAGGTGGACGCGGCCAGCGCGGCCGCAACGTCCGCAAGAAGAACGTCCAGGTCGAGAGCAACGGCGCCTGCTACGTCAAGGCGACGTTCAACAACGTCCTCATCACCATCACCGACGCGTACGGCAACACGATCTCGTGGTCGTCCGCAGGCAAGATGGGCTTCCGCGGCTCGCGGAAGAACACGCCTTACGCTGCCCAGGTGGCCGCCGCCGATGCGGCGAAGGAGGCCTACGACCTCGGCCTGCGTCGTGTGGACGTGTACGTGAAGGGCCCCGGCTCCGGCCGTGAAGGCGCCGTCCGCGCCCTCGCCAACGCCGGTCTCGAAGTGCTCTCCATCCGGGACACGACTCCCCTCGCTCACAACGGCTGCCGGCCGCCGAAGCGCCGCCGCGTCTGATCGCTTGGTGGTCAGCGGGCTCGGACTGGCGGAACGCTCCGCCAGCTGACCGCTGGACCACCGGCACCCGACGCAGGCGCTGGGCAGAAGCCCGGCCGCGATCACTGCCCGACGGGCGCGACCCGCGAGCGACTGCTCGCCACCGTCGCCCTCCGGGCGGGAGCGGAGCCGAGACGACCGTCTCTGCGCTCCACGCGAGGCTCCCCGCTGGGTGATCGCAACGTTTTCTCTCAACGAAGCCCCCCGATCCTATGGCCCGCTACCGCGGTCCCAAGCAGAAGCTCGCCCGTCGTTTCGGCGAGCCCATCTTCGGCCCCTCCAAGGCGCTGGAGCGCAAGCCCTACCGTCCCGGCCAGCACGGCAACGCCCGCCGCCGGAAGGAGTCCGAGTACTCCGTCCAGCTCGCCGAGAAGCAGAAGGCGAAGTACACCTATGGCCTCCTCGAGCGCCAGTTCCGGAACCTCTTCGAGAAGGCCGCCCGCAAGAAGGGCGTCACCGGCGAGAACCTCCTGAAGTTCCTCGAGGCCCGTCTGGACAACGTCGTCTTCCGCCTCGGTTTCGCACGCACGCGCCGCCAGGCCCGCCAGCTCGTCACGCACGGGCACGTGATGGTCAACGACCGCGTCTCCGCCATCCCGAGCCACATGCTCCGGCCCGGCGACGTGATCGAGGTCCGGCCGAAGTCCAAGAACCTCGAGGTCATCAAGGAGAGCGCTGAGCGGAACCGCCGCTCGTTCCCCTTCCTCGAAGTCGACCGCAACCGGCTCGTCGGCAAGTTCCTGGACTACCCGGAGCGCGAGGACATCCCGGAGAACATCCGGGAGCAGCTCATCGTCGAGCTCTACTCGAAGTAACCGCCCGCCGCCGGTTCCGCCGCCGGGCGCTCGTGCGCTCGGCTCCGCGGACGGACCTCCGGGTCTACCGACGGCTCGCATCATCAACCCCCCACACCCCAGCATGGTCACCATCCAGCTCCAGATGCCCGACGGCGTCACGGTCGAGGAGATGAGCGACACCTACGGGCGGTTCGTCGTCCAGCCGCTCGAGCGCGGCTACGGTCTTACGATCGGCAACGCGTTCCGCCGCGTGCTCCTCTCCAGCCTCGGTGGCACCGCCATTACGGCCCTCAAGATCGACGGCGTCCAGCACGAGTTCTCGACGGTCCCCGGCGTGACCGAGGACGTGAGCGACATCATCCTCAACCTCAAGGGTGTCCGCTTCCGTGCGGACGAGGAGGACGAAGGCTCGGTCTCCATCCAGCTCGAGGGTCCCGGTGAGTGGACCGCCAAGGACATTGGCGAGGCCACGGCCGACTTCGAGGTGCTCAACCCGGATCACCACATCGCCACCCTCGCCGAGGACGCCGACGTTCGCGTCGACCTCCGGATCGGGCAGGGCCGCGGCTACGTGCCGGCCGAGGAGAACAAGCGCCCGGACGATCCCATCGGCGTCATCGCCGTGGACTCCATCTTCACCCCCATCCTCAACGTCAAGTACGACGTCTCCCCGACCCGTGTCGGGCAGAAGATCGACTACGAGCGTCTGACGATGGAGATCGAGACGGACGGGTCCATCACCCCCGAGGACGCCCTCACGCAGGCCGCCGCCATTCTCCGCGACCACATCGGCCTCTTCGTCGAGGTGGACACGGAGCCCGAGGAAGCAGAGGAGACGACCGAGGTGGATGCCGAGGTCCAGCGCGTCCGCGCCATCCTCGGCCAGTCGGTCGACGACCTCGATCTCTCGGTCCGCGCGCAGAACTGCCTCCGCGCCGCCTCCATCAAGACCATCGGCGACCTCGTCTCCCGCGAGGAGAGCGAGATGCTGAAGTTCCGCAACTTCGGCCGCAAGAGTCTTCAGGAGCTCGTCCAGGTGCTCGAGGAGCGGAATCTCCGCTTCGGCATGGACGTGGACCGCTACCTCGAACAGCCTGCTTAAGACAGGTGCTCGTCCTGGGCTCGCGCCGCTGGCGCCGGCCCTGGGCGGTACCGCCCCCTGAATTGACATGCGACACGCGAACAAGAAGAAGCGGATCGGGCGGAGCGCGTCTCACCGCAAGGCGACGCTCCAGGCGCTCTCGACCGCGCTCATCCGCCACAAGCGGATCGAGACCACGCTCGCCAAGGCGAAGGCGCTCCGGCCCTTCGTTGAGCCCATCCTCAACCGCGCCAAGGACGACTCGACGGCCAGCCGCCGTCAGGCCTTCCGCCGCCTCCAGGACAAGGAGGCCGTCAAGACGCTGTTCTCGGACGTGGCCGACGTGATCGGCGACCGTCCGGGCGGCTACACCCGCATCGTGAAGCTCGGCCAGCGTGCCGGCGACGCCGCGGAGATGGCCGTCATCGAGCTCGTTGACTTCAACGACGTCAAGCCGGAGGGATCCTCTGGCCCGAAGCGGAAGACCCGCCGTTCCCGCCGCCGTTCCGGTGGTGGCTCCTCCGCGCCGAAGGCCGCCGCTCCCGCGACGGCCCCGGCCGAGGAGAAAGCCTCCACGGAGGCCCCGGAGCAGCAGGAGGCCGAGGCCGTTGCCTCGGACGCCGCCAACCCGGAAGCCACGGGCAACCCCCAGGTCCCCCAGACCGAAGCGGGCGCCGACCACCCGGACGCCGAGCAGGGCGCCCCGGCGGGTACCGGCGAGCCGAACCCGGAGGCTCAGGCTGAGAACCAGGGCCGCAGCGGCGAGAACCGGGGCTAACCCGGTCGGCCGTTCAACGACAAACGCCCCGCCTGGCTCGTCCGGGCGGGGCGTTTCGTTGTCCGTGCGGCTGGCGGCGGCGCTCGCCGAGACGGGCCGCCAGCGGGAGGGGGAGCGTCAGGCGTCCTCGGTCTGACGCCGCTTTGCATCGACTGTCGCCTTCTGGCGATAGAGGTCGAGGTAGCTCGGTACGTCGTAGCGGTCGCCGTAGATCTCCTTCATCTTGGTCCAGCGGAGCTCGCAGGCGAGCCGGAACGCTGTGTCCTCGCCGTAGCGCTTAATGGAGAACGAGGTGCCTCTGGCGACGCCGGGCTCGGGGTTCCACGACACCGCGTAGACCTCGTGCTTGATGCCGCGGCGGTCCCGCTTGTAGGTCCGGGAGATGCCCACCACCCCGGTAGAGTTGTTCTTGTTGCGGCGAATGAGGCGCCGCCGCGGGGCAGCATCGGGCATGGCCGCCACCTCCTCTTCCAACTCCGAGCGGTAGGCGACCGCCGCTTCGAAGGCCTCCTCCTTGCCTCCGTGCTTCCGATCTGAGAACAGCTTCGAGTACGTTTTCCCGTGGCGGTAGACGCGCACCTGCCACCCGTGCGTAGAGTCGGAATCGATCCGGATGACGCCTTTGGAACGCGGCATAGGACACTGGAGAGAGCGAGAGGGAGACCCGGGGTGGGACGGGCAGGGGAAGCTACGCTCCTGTATTGAAATAGGATGCGCACGCCTTCTAACGGAGGCCATCCTGCCCAGAAACCGGAGCAGGGGACCCGGGACTCCGAGCGCCTAACGCTTGGGCTCTCATTCGTACACGCGGTAGCGCGCATTCAGCCAGCAGTACACACCGTACCCGACGAGTCCGAGTGCGACGGCTCCGAGAAGCACGTTCCCGAAGGGGCTATCGCGCAACGTCTCCAGCACGCCGTCCAGCCCCTTCGCGCGAGCAGAGGAGGACTCCAGCGCGGCTCGGAGGAGGAAGTACGACACGATCGCGTAGACCACGCCACGGGCCGCCAGTCCGGCGCGTCCAGCGCGGACTGCCCACTCGCGCGCGGACGCGTTCAGCGAGCCCAGGTTCAGCTTCTTCGTGAACGACGCCTTGTAAGCGCGCTGGAACTGGCGGAGCGCGTAGCCGGCCGCGATCACCGCGACGGCCCCTACGAGGATCTGCCCGAACGGCTGGGAGAGCAGCGTCTCCGTCCGCTCCTGCGTCCCGCCGCCGCTGCCTCCGCCGCCTGAGCCGAGGACGAGCTTTGCGGCCTGGTAGGCGAGAAACCCGTACGAGAGCCCGCTCACCGCGTAGTACACCCGCTCACCGGCCTCGGCGGTGCCGTGCGGGTTGAGCGCCGCCAGTGCGAGCCGCCAGAGCGCGTACGCCCCCAGCCCGACCGCCAGGAGGCCGAGCAGGATGGAGCCGAAGGTGCCATCGGCGAGGCTCTGGAAGAGGCCAGAGGAACCGTCGGGGTCGCCGCCGCCGGAGACGGCCGCCTGGAGCGCGACGACGCCGAGCAGCGCGTACAGGACGCCCTTGACGGCGTACCCGGCGCGACCGAGCGTTTCGAGGGTATCGGACTGAGAGGGCATGAGAGGAGGGGGGAGAAGGGCGTGCCTCTCACTCGTCCCCCTCACCTCGGGATCCCTCAGGTTCAGTGCAGCCGCCCCTTCCAGCGGATTCTGGGCGCCAGCAGGAGCGCCAGCGGCAGCGTGCTCATGTACGCGAACAGCCACGCCTCGAAGAGCAGAAACGCCCTGGCCGAGAGCCGCCCGCCGCCGCCCCGCCGGAGCACTGCGCGGAGGTGGAGCGCGTCCGCGCCCATCTTGACCGCCAGCGCGCCGAGGCCGGCCAGAGGGGCGACCGCCAGCGCGAGGAGAGGGATGAGATGCGCGAGGTGCGCGAGGACGTACGCCGCCCACAGCACCGGCCCCGCGTTGAGCCCGCCGCGGGCCCACCGCCGCCGCTGGCGGTACGCGTGACCGAGGCTTCGCGCCGGGAGCGTCCACACGAGCGTTTCGGGACGGAGGGGGAAGCGGAGGCGCCACGGCGTCCGTGTCGCGATGGCGGAGAAGAGGGCGTGGTCCTCCGTCACGGAGAACCCCACGCCGGGGTACCCGCCGACCGCCTCGTACGCCTCGCGGCGGATGGCGAGGTTGTTGCCCATGGCCGTCGCGGGGAATCCGGACTCCGTCAGCGCGGAGGCCACGCCGAGGAGGAACGCCCAGTCCAGCGACTGGGCCTCGCCGAACGTCGTCTCGGTCTGCATGAGCGTGAGGCCGCCCACGAGCCCATCGCCGTCTCCCATCCCGGCGACCAGTCCGCGTGCCCATCCCGGCGCGGGCGCACAGTCCGCGTCGGTGATGAGCAGGAGAGGAGCATCCGTGTGCTCGGCCGCGGTGTGGATCGCGAGGGCCTTGCCTCGGAGCGGCGAGGTGGGGTCCGGCACGCGGACGTAGCGCACCTCGGGCGTCTCCGGCATCGGCTCGGGCTCGTCCACCGCGCCCGCCAGCGCGAGGCGGCGCGTCTGAGCCTCGTAGCGTCGCACGATCTCCGCCGTCCGGTCCGTGGAGTGGTCGTCCGCCACCAGGATGGTCAGCCGGTCCGCGGGGTAGTCCTGCGCGAGGAGCGCATCCAGGCACCGCCCGATGCCGTGCGCCTCATCCCGCGCGGCCACGAGCACCGCCACGGCCGGGAGGTGGCCGTCGGCTGGCGGAGGCGCTGCGCGGGGCGCCCGGTCCGTTCGCCACGCGCACCAGCCCACGAAGGCGGCGTAACAGGCGGCGACAACGGCGAGCGCGGGGACGATCACGGGCAAGGCAGAGGACGGCGGAAGATGCCACCGCTGTGGCCGGGCCGGAGCGAAAGCCGTGGGGATCCCCACACTCGTGCGATGGGGGCGCGCGAGTAGCTTGCCGCCCCCTCTCTTCCACTCTTCCCATGTTCGACTGGCTCGCCGATCCCAACGCCTGGGTCGCGCTCGGGACGCTCACCCTGCTGGAGATCGTCCTCGGCATCGACAACATCATCTTCATCGCCATCCTCGCAGGCCGGCTGCCGGAG
>DUBD01000018.1:0-4343 GCA_012960515.1 Bacteroidota bacterium
GAGCGCCCTCGAAGGTCTGACCGGCGTTCGGTTGTCCGGGCGAGCCCGCCAGCGGGCCCGTCCACGCGAAATCCGCGTAGGCATCGCCCGTGCCCGTGAGTTGGAGACTCTGCCCCTCGGGCGTGTCCCCCGGCTCTTCCACCCCGATGTCCACCGAGGTCTCGCCCGCGGCCGGGCCATCCGCTGCGGTGAAGGTCCCCTCGTAGGAGAGGAACTGGATCACTGCGCCTTCCGGATCGATCAGCGCGAGGCCGTCCGGGGAGCCGTTCTGCAGGCCGGGCGTAGCGAACCACGCGGTCCCGAACCCATTCTGCTGGTCCGTCAGCGTGCCCGAGAGCGCGATGGTGCTGTAGAGTTCGTCCGTGCTGCCGTTGTAGAGCGCGAGGCTCCACCCGGCCAGGCTCGTTCCGGCGGGACCGGCCACTTCCACGCCTTCGCCGTCGTCCCCGCCCGCGTCGTCGTAGTGGAGCTCGTTGATCCACACGGAGCTGCCGCCAGTCGGCGGGGGCGGAGGGGGCGGCCCGGCTGATCCCCAGATGCGGCGGGCGAGCGTGGAGTCCAGGACGAAGGGGTTCTCCGTCCCCTGCTGGGTCGCGATCCAGGCCGACCGGGCGGCTTCGGCCGCGTCGGCGGCGTCTTCGGCGTGCCAGCGGAGCAGGTCGTCCAGTTGCGCCTCGAAGAACGAGGTCGGCATCGTGGTGTAGACCGCGGCGTGGTAGAACACGGCGCGGGCGGCGTTGCCGGCGTGGTCCTCGCGCGGCTCGAACCGGTCGGAGGTCGCCTCGCTCCACTCGTCAATCGCGACCGACGGGATGCCCGATTGCGAAGCGGTGCCGCGGAACCACTCACTCGTCTCCGCATCGGGGATCTCGGCGAAGGGGCTGTTGCCTCGCGCGGAGTTGGCCTCCACCCGCGTCGGGAAGAGGTGGTGCATGTCGCTCTCGGCCATGCCGGTGGAGCCCATGCTGCGCGGGACGGTGTGCTCGGTGTTGACCCCCTTCGAGAACGCGTCGCTGGAGGGGTCTGCGCCAGGGGTGAGCACGATCTCCATCCCGGTGTAGACGCCCCGGAGCCGACCGTACTGCGCTTGCTCCCACCCGAAGAGCGCGTCGCGAGCCGGGCCGTAGCCGAGCGTCTGATCCGGCGCGAAGTCCGCGCGGACGGCATCGCGGAGGGCGGTCCCGGTGAGGCCGGGGTAGAGAACCTGGCCGCCCTGTGCGAACGTGGGAGCGGCGACGAGGAGGGCCAGGGCCCAGAGAATGCGAGACATCGGCGTACGGGAAGACCGCCCGAACCTAGCCGCTCCCGGCGGTTCTCCATCGCTCCCCACGTGACGTTTCGAGAAACCGCCAGCGGCTGGCGCTCGGAGCGGCCGGCCCAAACGCACGCGCGGCCCCCGGCAGAGTGCCGGGGGCCGCGCGGAGAACGGGAGCCGTTCAGGCGTGGAGGCTAGCGGTAGCCACCGCCACCACCGCCGTAGCCGCCGCCACCGCGGTTGCCACCGCCGTAGCCGCCGCCGCCGTAACCGCCACCGCCGCCGCGGTTACCACCGCCGCCGCCGTAGCCGCCACCGCCGCTGCGCTGGGGACGCTCGCCACGCGGGCGAGCCTTGTTGACCGTGAGCGGACGACCGCCCATGTCCATATCGTGGAGGGCCTCGATGGCGGCCTCTGCCTGGGCGTCATCCGGCATCTCGACGAAGCCGAAGCCGCGGGACCGGCCGGTCTCGCGGTCCTTGATGACAGTAGCACTCGAGACCTCGCCGTGGGCCTCGAAGGTCTCCCGGAGCTGGTCGTCGGTGGTGGAATACGGGAGGTTGGCGACGTAGATGTTCATGGGCTGGCTTCTTTGCAAAAGGGGAAAAACGAGAGCGCGTATCCCGCCAGCCAGCCGGACACGCGCGTACCTCTAGTATAGAGCGCGGGGCTGGCGGTTCCACACGCGCACGAGAAACGCACGCGAGGACGCTGACCCGGCTCTCCCCTGCCTGCGCCGTGCGAGTCAGTCCAGCCCGTACGCCGCAGCGATCTCCTCCGGAGAGAACGCCTCACGCTCGGATTCCGGCAGCGCGCTCTTGGTAACCACCAGCCGGCCGATCACGAGCGCGTCCATGTGCGTCCGGCGGAACACCCGCACGGCATCCTCCGCGCTCCCCACGATGGGCTCGCCGCGCACGTTGAACGAGGTGTTGACGAGCACCGGGCAGCCGGTCTTCGCCTCGAACGCCTTCAGGAGATCGTAGTAGATCCCGTTCCGCTCGCGCGAGACAGTCTGCACCCGTGCGCTCCCGTCCACGTGCGTCACCGCCGGCACGGGGCTCTCGATCTGGCGGAGCCGGTCCAGCCCCTCCCCTTCGATCTGCGCATCCCGCACCGGTCTCACGAGCAGCATGTACGGACTCGAAGGCTGGCGGTCGCCTTCGGCGAGCGCGAAGGTTTCGGCGGCGCGCACCTCCAGGACGCTCGGCGCGAACGGGCGGAAGCTCTCGCGGAACTTGATTTGGAGGTTGACCTTCCGCTGCACCTCGCGACCGCGGGGGTCCGCGAGAATGCTGCGGTGGCCGAGCGCGCGCGGCCCGAACTCCGCCCGCCCCTGCACCCATCCGACCGTCTGCCCCTCGGCGAGCAACTCCGCGGTCCGCTCCACGACCTCCGCGTCCGTCGCGTACCGCTCGACCGGGAGATCCGCCAGCGCGGCGAGGGCGTCGGGCTCGGCGATCTCTGGGCCGAGGTAGGCCCCCTGCATCGCGTCGGTCTCGCGGACCGGCCGGTCGTCGTTTCCCCAGTGGTGGGCGGCGAGCAACGCGGCACCGAGCGCGCCGCCCGCGTCGCCCGCAGCGGGCTGAATCCAGATGTTCTGGAACGGTCCTTCTCGCACCAACCGCCCATTCGCGACGCAGTTCAGCGCGACGCCGCCCGCCATCACGAGGTTCGTCTCGCCCGTCTGGCGGTGGACGTGGCGCGCCATGCGGAGGACGGCGTCTTCCGTCACCGCCTGCACGCTCGCGGCGAGGTCCATCTCGCGCCGCGTCAGCGGCCCCTCTGCTTCGCGCGGCGGCCCGAGTCGCTCCGCCAGCCGACGGCCGGTCATCGTGAGACCGTAGGGGTAGGTGAAGTAGTCCAGGTTCAGCCGGAACGAGCCGTCCTCGCGCAGGTCGATCAGCTCCTCGCGGATGAAGTCGGCGAAGCGCGGCTCGCCGTAGGGCGCGAGCCCCATTAGCTTGTATTCGCCCGAGTTGACTCGGAAGCCACAGAGGTAGGTGAACGCGGAGTAGAGGAGCCCGAGCGAGTGTGGGAAGTGGATCTCGCCGTGGATCCGCACCTCGTTGCCGGCGCCCGTGCCCCACGAGGTGGTGGCCCACTCCCCCACCCCGTCCACCGTCAGGAACGCGGCGCGCTGGAACGGGCTCGGGAAGAACGCGCTCGCGGCGTGGCTCTCGTGGTGCTCCGGGAAGAGCAGCGGCACATCCTCGATGCCGAGCTCAGTCTCCAGCAAATCCGGGATCCAGAGCTTGCGCTTGAGCCAGAGCGGCATCGCGCGGATAAACGACGCCAGCCCACGCGGCGCGTACGAGACGTAGGTCTCCAGCAGCCGCTCGAATTTGAGCAGCGGCTTGTCGTAGAACGCAACCGCGTCCAGCTGGCGGGCCTCAATCCCGGCCTCGGCGAGGCAATACGCGATGGCGTTGCGGGGGAACTCCGCGTCGTGCTTGCGGCGCGTGAACCGCTCCTCCTGCGCGGCGGCCACGATCTCACCGTCCCGCACGAAGGCGGCGGCGGCATCGTGGTACCAGCAGGAGATCCCGAGGACGGTCATGGCGGCGCGCTGGCGGTCGGCGCCAGCGGGGCGGGCTAGTAGTACTTCTCCAGGCTCTCGCGCGACGACGGCGTGGGCGCCTCGCGCACGATCCAGTAGCTCTCGGCCTCGGGGTCGCGGTGCTTGGGCAGCGGGTCTTTCCCGAGCGCCCGCATGAGCACGCCGATAGGCGTGACGACGCCGAAGAAGGCGAGCGTCAGGATCACGCGCGTCATCACGAAGCCCATCGCGAAGGCGAGCGTCATCCAGACGCGGTGCACGGGCCGCAGCACGACCGGCGCGAGGACGCCCAGCACGATCAGCGCGCCGCCGGCGCCCGCCAGCCCGGCGCGGACGGCCGTCCACTCCCACTCCCCGCGCCACAGCAGCACGGCACTGATCAGCGCGAACACGCCGCCGACCGTCAGCCCGAATTTCCGGAGCGCGGGGATGGAGGTGTCCAACTCCCGCACCTCGGCCGCGACCGTCGCGAGAAACGACGGCTCGGAAACGGAACGGCGGCGGGCAGACACAGGCGGCGGTCTCAG
>DUBD01000018.1:4353-7790 GCA_012960515.1 Bacteroidota bacterium
CCATTCAAGACCGGCAGGTCGAGCTCAAATTTGCAAAGAACGCCCGCCTGCCCCAATTCGATCTCACCGCTCGCTACGGATTCGTGAATCGATCCGGCCAGGACAACATTCGACTTTGCTCGCCTTTTTTCGGCGCACCCGGCCCGCCCGACTCCGCCTGCCTCGCCATGCGTTTCGCCGCTCTCTCCGCGCTCCTCGTTCTCGCCGGCTGCTCGGCCACGGCTCCCAGTTCGTCTTCTCCGACTGGCGCCGCCAGCAGGACGGGCCTCCCGCCGGACTGGGCCGCGCACGCCGTCTGGTACCAGATCTTCCCGGAGCGCTTCGCCAACGGCGACCCGAGCAACGACCCGACGCCGGAGAGCATGGAGGGCGCGTGGCCACAGGTCGGCGCGGACTCGTTGCGGCTGGCGGGCTGGGAGCCGACGCCGTGGACGTGGGACTGGTACGAGCAGGAGCCGTGGGCGCGCGAGATCCGGCCCGGCGACTTCTACTTCACGGCGCAGCTCCGCCGCTACGGCGGTGACCTCGCGGGCATTCTGGACCGGCTGGACTACGTCGCGAGCCTCGGCGTCAACGCGATCTACCTCAACCCGCTCAACGACAGCCCGAGCCTCCACAAGTACGACGCGCGGACGTGGCGACACGTGGATCCCCACTTCGGGCCGGACCCCGAGGGCGATAACGCGATCATCGCGGCCGAAGACCCGCTCGATCCGGCCAGCTGGCGGTTCACGGCGGCGGACGAGCAGTTCCTGGAGTTGATCCGCGAGGCCCACGCCCGCGGCATCCGCGTCGTCCTGGACTACTCGTGGAATCACACCGGCGATCAGTTCTGGGCCTTCCGCGATGTCGCCGAACGCGGCCGCCAGTCGGACTACGTGAACTGGTACACGGTGGAGCGCTTCGACGACCCGGCCACGCCCGAGAGCGAGTTCGAGTACAAGGGCTGGCTCGGGATTTCCACGCTGCCGGAGATCCGCAAGACGGACCAGACCGGCGACCCGCACCTCGGCGTCCCGTACGACGGTGACATGGAGGAGGCGGCCTCCCAGCACGTCTTCGCGATCTCGCGCCGCTGGCTGGACCCGAACGGTGACGGCGACCCGAGCGATGGCGTGGACGGCTTCCGGCTGGACGTGGCCGAGATGGTCCCGCTCGGCTTCTGGCGGCGCTATCGCGACGTGGTCAAGGCCGTCAACCCGGAGGCGATCCTCGTCGGCGAGATCTGGTGGCAGCAGTGGCCGGACACGATGATGCCGCCCGCGCCCTACCTCGGCGACGTGTTCGACAGCGTGATGCACTACCGCCCCTTCGCGCCAACCCGCCTCCTGGTGGCGCCGGGGGGCCCGCGGATCGCGCCGAGCGCCTACGCCGCGCATCTGGATTCGCTGTTCGCGACGGTGCCGTCCTCCCACGTCGCTGCGCTCATGGCGATGTCCGGCAGCCACGACACGCCGCGGCTGGCGACGACGCTTTACAACGCCGAGGTCCAGTACAAGAACGAGGAGAACCCACGTCACCGACCGGGCTACCGGATCGACCAGCCGGACGCGGACGCGATGCGCTCGGTCTGGCTCTACCGCCTCCTCCAGGTCACGCTCCCCGGTGCGCCACACGTCTACTACGGCGATGAGGTCGGGATGTGGGGCGCGGACGACCCCGACGACCGCAAGCCGATGCTCTGGCCGGAGTACGACTACGCGATGGAGGAGACGCACCCCTTCGGCCAGACGCGGGCGACAGACGCCGTTGCCATCGACGAGGACCTGCTCGCGTTCACCCGCGACGCGCTCACCCTCCGCCGCACCTACGCCGACGTCTTCGCGCACGGCACCCTCCTCTGGCGCCCCGACGACGACCGCCAGCTTCTCGTGTTCGAGCGCGAGCACGGCGGACAGACCGCGCTCGTCGCCGTCAACCTCGGGACGGAGCCGCAGGCGCTGACACCGCCCTCCGGCGCCCGGCTGGCGCTCGCGGTGGGCGAGGTGACGAGCGGAACGCTCAGCCCGCGGGCCGCGGCAGTCTGGATCTCTGAGTAGCGCTCGGGCTGGCGACCGATGCCGCCAGCCCGGCGGGAGTCAGTCACGCGGAGTGCGCAGGTCGGACTGCGAGACGGCGTGCTCCCAGAGCAGCGTGCCCTCGGCAGTGTACGTCCGCATCGTGAGCGTCCGGTCCTCGCGCGGCCCGGAGAAGGTGAGCGTCCCGAAGTTGCGCTCGCCCGCGACGAGCGTCCCCTCGATTCGCGCCGGGTTCTGGTACTCCGGCGAGTCCGGCCGCGTGGCGTACGACGAGGCCCCCGCCGTGAGCGGGCTGGACGTGAACTCGTAGAGCGGGTAGCTCCCGGCCCGGTCGATGCGGAGAAGCTCCGTGTGGTGCCGGTCCCCCGCGAGGAAGACGACGCCCTCGATGCCGCGCGCCTCGATCTGCTGCAACAGGTACTCCCGCTCCATCGGCGCGATGTTGGCGACCGTCTCGAAGATCTCCACCGGGTTCAGAACCTGCCCCCCGTTGGAGATGACCTTGAACGGCGCCTGGCTGGCGGTGAGCGCGTCCAGGAGCCACTGGAGTTGCTCCTCGCCCCAGTACGCGCGCTCGTTCATCGGCGCGGTGTTGGGGGCGCGGTGCCAGCGGTCGTCTAAGAGGAAGAACTCCGCGTCGCCGATCTGGAACTGAGTGAACACACCCGGGACTCCCGGCATCCCGTAGGTCGGGTTGGGCCAGAACCGCGCGAAGGTCTCCAGCGCGGCCTGCTTGTGGACGTACGAGCGGTCGGAGTCGTTGGGGCCGTAGTCGTGGTCGTCCCAGGTGGCGTAGTGCGCGGCGCTGGCGAGGAGCGGCTGGAGGTCCGCTTCCTCGCGCGCGTGGGAGTAGCGGTACGTGATGCCCTCCGGGCTCCACCAGTCCACCTCGCGGAGGTAAACGTTGTCCCCGAGCCACAGCATCGCGTCCGGCTCCGTCGCGCGGATGGACTCGAAGATGGACGTGGAGCCGCCGTAGCCGCGCGTGAATGTGAGGTCGTCCGCGTAGGCGCGGTCCGGACGGTCGTACGCCGGGTCGTTGCCGTAGTAGCACGAGCCGATGGCGACGGTGACCGTCGGTGGGTCCGTGCGCCACTGCCACAGCTCCTGCGTGGTGACCGCCAGCGGGTAGGTGGTCTCCACTGGCGCGTCGTCCACGCGGAGGCTGTAGGTGTACGTCGTGCCCGGCTCCAGGCCGAACAGCGCGAGGCTGGCGGTCCCGTCCTCCGCGGCCTCGGCCGCCTGGCGGATCACATCGGCGCCCTCGCGCTGCACCACGATCTCGACGGTGGAGAAGGGTTCGTCGGTCTGGACCCAGACCGTCGCGCCGCGGTGGGTCACGTCCGCGAGCATGGGGCCGGACCGGAGGATGCCGTTGGGGTCGGTCTGTGCCGAAGCGGCGAGGCCGGTGACGAGGAG
>DUBD01000018.1:7854-8165 GCA_012960515.1 Bacteroidota bacterium
ATCGGGCGCGGCGCGAGCGAGTAGGGAGACCGGATGGTTACGCGTCCTCGTCCTCCTCGTCGTAGACGGGCTCCGGGCGGATGTCCCACGCGAGCATCTGCTCAATGTCCGCGTAGTCCTCTTCGTCCTCGCCCTCCAGCAGGAAGCTGTAGTCGCCGAGCGTGCCCCGCTTGGAGGCGGGCACCCGCTTCCACTCCGTGCCCTCGGCGTCCACGAACTCGTCGGGGAACGGGCTCTCGATGCGGTAGCTGGGGTGGTAGTTGCGGTACGTCTTGGCGGCCTCGTAGAGCGCGGCGCGGCGGGCCCCCGGG
>DUBD01000019.1:0-19387 GCA_012960515.1 Bacteroidota bacterium
CCTCACCAGCGGCTCCCGCTCGCCTGCGAGCCGACGAACAGGACGGACCCTAGAACCGGACAACCTGGCGCGAGGCGACCGGCTCCCCGTCCACCGCTAGCCGCACGACGTAGACGCCCGGCGCGAGGCCCGCCCCGGCGATCTCCGCCTCGTGGACGCCCGCCGCCCTCTCGCCCTCGGCCACGACCGCCAGCGCGCGGCCGCGGAGGTCGAACACCGCGAGGCGGACGCTTCCCGGCGCCTCCATCTCGTACGTCACCCGTGCCACCGTGCGGAACGGGCTCGGCCCGACGGTCAGCCCGGCGCCTCCATCCGGCCCCGGCGCCCCCGCCACGATCAGACCCGCCGCCAGCTCGTAGGCGCCGGCGTCGCACAGCGCCGTTCCGTCCCCGTCGCCGTCCGCTGGCGCCGGCTCTCCGCGCTGGTCCGCGGGGCCGCAGGTGCCGCCCACGTCCAGCGCCGGGTTGTCCGCCGATGCCACGAGCGCGAGCGTGTGCGTCGGGCCGCCGTTGTCAGCGAGCGCCGGCGCCAGGATACCGCTGAGCCCGTCGCCCTGCCCGAGCACGATGTCCCCCGGACCATCCGACGGGCAAGTACCGGCGACCACGTTGTACCCGGCAGAGGGCTGCGAGTCGAACTGCGCCACCGAACAGTCGAGTTGCTCGTTGCCGAACACGATGTTGCCCTCGAACACCCCGGTGCGTCGGGAGCCCACGCCGCCTTTCCGGTTGCCGACGATCGTGGAGTGGCGAAGGTCGAGCGCGCCATAGGCATACACCCCGCCCCAGAACCCATCCCACCCGTCCCCGACGTTGTCCACGACGGTCGAGCGCTCCATCGTGAGGTCTGCTCCGATGGCCACGGCGCCGCCCCAGCCCACGGTTTCATTGTCGTAGAACGTGCTCCCGGTGATCTCCGATGCTCGCCGCCCCCAGATTCCGCCGCCATCGCCGCCGTCCGCGAGGTTGCGCTCGAACGTGCTGGTGATGACCGCCAGCCCGCCGTACGCGGCGAGCCCTCCGCCCTCCCCGGCGTAGTTGTCCGCGAACGCGCTCTGCTGCACGTTCAGCTCACCCCACGCGAACACCCCGCCGCCGGACTCGAAGCTGCCGTTGCGCTCGAACCGGCTCTCCACGAGCGTGAGGACGCCCTTCGCGTGGATGCCCCCGCCGTACCCATCGGCGTAGTTGTCCGCGAGGATGCAGCGGATGAGCAGGAGGCTGGAGCCCGGAGCGGTCCAGATGCCTCCGCCTTCGGCGCCGAACTCCGGCTCGTCCACGCGTCCGTTGCGGATGGTGAGCCCAAGGATCGTCGCCTCCGCGTCCGCCTCCACCTCCATCGCGCGAGAGAGCTGGCGGGCGTCCACGACGATGCCGAGGCCGTCCGCATCCACCACCACATCGCCCACCGGAAGGGGCGTCCCATCCAGCTCGATGATGGCCCCGGAGAGCGCCGGGTCGAACGCGATGCGCGAGTTCTCGCCGGCTGCGAGCAGCGCATCGCGGAGGGTGCAGGTGGCGTCGCACGTCCCATCGCCGGGGTCTGCGGCCGAGGTCACCGTGAAGGTCTGCGCCGCGAGCGCAGGACCGAGCGAGAGCAGAAACGCGACCAGAAGCGAGCGCATGGCGCCGAGGCGGGGTGTGCCTCAGGATAGGCCTCCGTCCCGGACGGCTCTCAGTCCCAGACGAAGAGCCACTTCACCGCCTCGTACACCCCGATGGCGACGTAGCCCAGCGGGCCGGGGTCCACATCCGGCGTGAGCACCAGGCGCACCGTCGCGAAGGCCACTCGGTCCTGCAGAGAGCGGAGCTGGCCCTCCAACCGCTCCACCTCCGTGGTCACGCGCGAGAGCTCGCGCTCCACCTCCAGGACCTCCTCCACCGTCTCGGCCCGCTCCAGCAGGTCCGCCAGCCGCTGGCGGAGCGCGCGGGCGTTGGCGAGCCGGATCTCGAGGTCCGTGTACTGATCGGTCACGTCGGCGGCGCGGATCTCTCGCCGGGTCTCGCGCGCGAGGGCGCCGAGGGCGTCCAGCGCGGCTTCCAACTCGGGGTCCGGGATGCGGAGCGTCACCTCGCGCGGCCCGTCCGCGGCGGCGTACCCGCCGAACGACTCCGCCAGCGCGGCGGCGCGGTCACGGAGGCCGGGCATCTCGTCAGCATCGGCGCGAAGCGCGAGCGTGGCCGTGCGCACGAGGATGCGGTCGGTCCGGGCGCGCTCGTACGCCACGGCATCGGCGCGGCCGCCACGCACGGCGACGGCCTCCGCCAGCGGGGCGTTGCCGGCGGGAGCAGCGGTGAGAGACGGCGGCGCGGCGCAGGCGACGAGCAGGAGCGGGAGTACGAGAGGGGCGAGACGCATGGGGAGAGGAGACGGGTGACGGGGACGCAGCCGAGCGCCCGAGGCTTCGGGTAACGGCGCGGTCTTCGTTTGACCCACCCGGGCCCGCCTCGGCACCTTCGCGCCAGACCCCGCCCCCTATGATCCAGCGCCAGGCCCTCGTCGTCCCGTTTACGAAGATGAACGGCGCCGGCAACGACTTCATCGTCCTCGACAACCGCTTCCTCCACTTCAGCACCGACGAGCTGGCGGAGCTGGCGCGGCGGTTCTGCCCCCGGCGCACGGGCGTCGGCGCGGACGGCCTCCTCGCGCTGGACGATGCCGAGGACGCGGACTTCCGGATGCGCTACCGCAACGCGGACGGATCGCTGGGGACCATGTGCGGCAACGGCGCGCGCTGCCTCGCGCGGTTCGCCGCCCGCGCCGGACTCGGCCGCGAGGCGGATGGCGCGACGCACCTCACCTTCGAGACCGACGGCGGCCGCTACTCCGCCCGCGTCACCGCCGAGGCCGTGGAGTTGGACGTGCCTGCCCCGCGCGCCTTCGAGGTGGAGGCGCCCGCCTCGGCGCTCGGGACGGTCCACCCCATCTGGACCGGGACGGAGCACGCCGTCGTCTTCGTGGACCGCGTGGAGGACGCGCCCGTGGCAGAGGAAGGCGCCCGCCTCCGCCAGCACGAGGCCTTCGCGCCCACCGGCACCAACGTCAACTTCGTGGAGCGGCAGGCAGACGGCGCGACGGTCCGCGTCCGCACCTTCGAGAAGGGCGTGGAGGTGGAGACGCTCGCCTGCGGGACCGGCGCACTGGCGTCCGCGCTCGTCGCCCACCGCGCGGGCGGGCTCGCCGCGACGGCCATCACCGTGGAGATGCCCGGCGGCGCGCTCGGCGTCTCCTTCCGCGACGAGGGCGGCGAGATCCGCGACCTCCGCCTGAGCGGCCCCGCCGAGACCGTCTACGAGGGCACGCTGGAGTGGTGGGGCTGACCTCGCCCGGCCGCGCCCATCGCCGCCGCCAGCGGCTGGCGGACCCTGCCGGTAGCGGTTCGCCGCACGTTCGCCGAGGGGACCGGGGTGGCTCCGTAGACTGCACACGCCCATCCCGCGCCGGGGCGTTGGGGGACGAACCCACCGCCCGCCCCCGCCGTAGGCCGCGTCCGCTCATGCTCTCTCCGATGCGACTGACCGCCTTTCTCCTCGCCCTCCTGCTCGTCGGCTGTGACCGCGACGCGCAGTCCCAGCAGTCCCCCGCCCCGCAGTCCGTGGAGGCCCCCGCCGGTGACGGCGCGACGCCCCTCGAGATCCTGGGCGACGAGGTCGCGGTGAGCCGCCGGACGGCCATCACGCGCGCCGTGGAGGCCGCCTCGCCAGCCGTCGTCTCCATCAACGTGATCGAGGTGCAGCAGGTGCGCGTCCGCGATCCGCTCGCGCGGTTCTTCGGGATGCGCGTGCCGGATCAGGTGTACCAGCAGCAGATCCAGGGCCTCGGCTCCGGCTTCGTCATCTCGCCGGACGGCTACATCGTCACCAACGACCACGTGGCCGGCAACGCGACCGAGATCACCGTCGCCTTCCCGGACGGCTCCACGCTGGACGCCGAACTCGTCGGCAGCGACCCGGAGACGGACATCGCGCTCGTCAAGGTGGACCCGCCCGAGCCCCTCCCCTACCTCGCCTTCGAGGAGCGCGAGGAAGCCATCGTCGGGGAGTGGGCCGTCGCGCTCGGCAACCCGTTCGGGCTGTTCGAGGCCGCCGAGCCGACCGTCACCGTCGGCGTGGTCAGCGGCGTCGGGCGGGACTTCCCCACGCAGGAGGGCCGCGTCTTCCGCGACATGATCCAGACGGACGCCGCCATCAACTCCGGCAACTCCGGCGGCCCGCTCATCAACGCGCTCGGCCGCGTGATGGGCATGAACACGTTCATCTTCTCGCGCTCCGGCGGGAGCGTCGGCATCGGGTTCGCCGTGCCCGCCTGGCGGGTGAAGAGCGTGGTCGCCGAGCTCCGCGAGACCGGGCAGGTGGACCGCTCCTTCTACACCGGCCTCAGCCTCCGCGCCGTGGACGCCCGCATCGCGCGAGCGCTCGGGCTGAACGAGGCCCGCGGCCTCATCGTCGCCAGCGTGGACGCGGACAGTCCCGCCGAGCGCGCCGGCCTCCAGCCGTACGACATCATCGTCCGCCTCGGCAACGAGGAGGTCGCCTCCGTGGCCGACATCCGCGCCCGCCTCGTGGACAGCCGCGCCGGGGACACCGTCACGCTCGGCATCGTGCGCGACGGAGAGGAGCAGGACGTCCCGCTGACCCTCGGCACCGCCGGCTGACCTCGCCCGCCCGTTACGCCCCGTTCCTCGCGAGGGGAGCGGGAGCCCCGGCCTCCCATGCTCGCTCGCACCAGCGCCCCGTCGCTCCTCCTCGGCTGCGCCCTGCTCGCCGGTTGCCTCCCCGGCAGCCAGCGCGAGAACACCCGCGCCCTCACCCCCGCCGACTCCGCCTCCACCGCCCTCGCGGAGACCGTGCCCGTCGCTGACCTGGAGGCGGTCTGGACCACGGACCTGACCGAGCGCGCGCCCTACCCCACCGGCATCGCGTGGCTGGCGGCGGACTCCGCCGAGGCCCGGCTGGCGGTCGTGGAGACGCAGGAGGGCGCGGTGCACCTGCTCTCCGCCAGCGGCGACGTGCAGGAGCGCTGGGAGGCCGAGGGCGAGTTCCCCTACCTCGCGGGCGTCGTGGGCGATACCGTGGCCGTGTTCGCGCGAGGCAGCGAGCGGATCGACTGGCTCACCGCGGCGGGCGCCGCCGCCAGCGTGCCGGTGCCGGAGGGCGCCAGCGCGGCGTTCGTGGACCGCACCCGCACGCTCGTCCGCATCGGCGGGACACTCTCAGAGTTCCCCGCGGCGCTCGTCGAACTGGACGGCTCCGGAGAGGAGACGGCCCGCTTCCCCCTCGCGGTGGACTGGCGCGCGAGCGGCTACCTCCGCCCCTGGGGCAGCGCCGTCCTCTCGCTCTCCGGCTACCGCCCCGTCGTGGACGTGTGGACGCCGCGGAGCCCGGCAGGGCAGACGCTGGACACCCTCGCGCTGACGGGCTTCGCCAACCCGCAGCTCGTCCGCTCCTACCAGTTCATGCTCGGCGAGGTGGACGAGCCGCCGCTCCTGACCTCCGCCGCCCGCGCCCTCGGCGACCGGCTCTACGTGCTCAACCTCCGCGCCGAGCGCGTCCGCATCGACGTGTACGACCGCGAGGGCCAGATCCTCCGCGTGCTCCACGGCCCCGTCCCGACCGACCCCGAGGACCGCCCCGCCGTCCTCGACGCCTACCCCGCGGACTTCGACGTGCGCGAGACGCCCGAGGGCCTGGCGTTCGCCGTCCTCCTCCGCCGCGACCGCGGCATCCTCCAGCAGGCCGCCGCGCGCGTGACGCTCTTCCGGCTGGCGGAGGCGCCCGGCGTTCGCGCAGACGAAGCGCCAGCGGACAGCGCCGAGGCCTAACCCTTCGCGAAGCGGAGCCGCTCGCGTGAAGCGGAACCGCTCCCGGACCCGCGGGGGCTCCCGTCGCGTATCGTTCGGCGTCGCTTCCCCGCACCATGCTCGTCTCTCTCTTTCTCATCCCGCCCGGCGCCGGCGGCGCCACCGGCTCCGGTTCGCTGACGCTGCTCGTCCTCTACATCGCGCTCGCCATCGGCGTCAGCTTCCTGTGCTCCATCATGGAGGCGGTGCTGCTGAGCGTGACGCCCGCCTACGTGGGCGCGCTCAACGAGACGAAGCCCTCGGCGGCGGCCCGCCTCAAGAAGCTCAAGACCGACGTGGACCGCCCGCTGGCGGCCATCCTCAGCCTCAACACGGTCGCCCACACGATTGGCGCGGCGGGCGCGGGCGCCGAGGCAGCCGCGTACTTCGGCAACGCCTACGTCGGCGTGTTCTCCGCCGTGCTCACGCTCGGCATCCTGGTGCTGAGCGAGATCATCCCCAAGACGCTCGGCGCCGTCTACTGGCGCGGGCTGGCGCCGCTCGTCGGCCGCGTGCTGCCGTGGCTGATCTGGGCCACGATCCCGCTCGTGTGGCTCTCGCAGGGCATCACCAAGATCATCGCGCGAGGCAAGAAGGAGGGCTCCGTCTCCCGCGAGGAGATCGCCGCGCTGGCGGAGATCGGCCACGAGGAAGGCGTCTTCGACAAGGCCGAGAGCCGGATCCTCACCAGCCTGCTCCGCTTCAACGAGCTGAAGGCCAAGGACGTGATGACGCCTCGGACCGTCACCGTCGCCTTCCCCGCCACCGCCCCGCTGGCGGAGGTCGCGCTCAACGAGACGTTCTCGCGCACGCCCATCTACGGCGAGTCGCTGGACGACGTGACCGGCTACGCCCTCCGCGACGAAGTGCTCAAGGCCGTCGCCAATGGCCAGGGCGACCAGCCCGTCCACACGCTCCAGCGTGACGTGCTGAGCGTGCCCTACGACCTCCCCCTACCGCGCGTGTTCGAGAAGCTGCTGGAGCGCCAGGAGCACCTCGCCGTCGTCACGGGCGAGTACGGCGGGACCGCCGGCATCGTGACCGTGGAGGACGTGGTGGAGACGCTGCTCGGCCTGGAGATCGTGGACGAGGTGGACGCCGAGCACGACATGCAGGCCGCCGCCCGCCGCCGCTGGGAGGAACGCGCGCGGCGGATCGGGCTCGTGGACGCCGCGGCGGCCGACGCCAAGGAGCGCGAGGCCGCGGTCCAGCTCGGCATCACCGGCGGCCAGCCCCCCCGCGACGAAGGCACCGCCTGACCCGCTGGCGGCGCCTCGCGCCGCGCCCATGCCCACCGCCAGCGCGGCGGGGCGAACGCAGAAGGGCCGGCCCCCGAAGGAGCCGGCCCCGTACACGCGAGCCGCCGGAGCGGCCGCCGCTAGAAGCTGATGGCGGCCTCCAGCACCACGCCGCTGTACTCCGCGCCCTCGTACAGGGCGTCGCCGACGTACGCGTCGCCGTCGTAGGTGCCGTTCACGTACTCCACCTTCGCGAGCACGTTCGGCGTGAGGAACCAGCCCCCGCCCACGTTGAAGCGGTTGATGGTCAGCTCGTCGCCGCCGTCGGTCATGGAGCCGTTGACGGTGTTGTACCGCCCGCCGACGTAGAAGTCCTCGTCCGCGCCGAACCGGTAGAGCAGTTCGCCGCCGAGCTGCGTGAAGCTGCCGGCGCCGTCCGGGCCGCCCATCACCTGCTCGATCACGCCGAAGAACTCCGCCCCGCCGACCTCGACGAACGGGTTGATCTGGAACGCGGTCTGGTGCGGGAAGCGCGGGTTGAAGCGCGGGAGGAAGTCGCTGGCCGCCTCGCCTTCCACCTGGAGCACGTTGTAGTAGCGGGCGCCAGCGCGGTCGCCGCCGTAGAGGTAATCGCGCGTGCTGCCGTCGGTGCTGTGGTAGACGGAGCCGGTCAGGCGGGCGCGGACTTGCTCGTTGATCTGGCCGTCGTAGCCCAGCTTGCCGTACACCGCGACGCCGTTGTCACCGGAGAGCGGGCTCTGGTTGAGGCGGCCGTTGGTGAGGCCAGCCACGCCCACGATCCCGTCCTTCAGCACGGTCACTTCCGCGAAGGGCTCCGTCGTGAAGGAGTCCATGATGTAGTTGCCCACGAACGGGTTGTAGATCACCGCGGCGTTGTCCGAGCGCCGGAAGTGCGCGTCGCCGTAGTTGATCTCGTCCATGCCGAAGCGGAAGCGCGTCACGTCCATGACCTCCGCGAGGAAGTCCTCCTGGATGAAGTCCAGGTTGTCCAGCTGGAAGTAGCCGCCCTTCACGTAGGACTCCGTGTGGTGGCGCGAGGAGAGGTACGTGCGGAGGTGCATCCGCATCCCGCTGGCGATCTGCACGTCCAGGTTCAGGTTCGCCGTGGGCAGCGCGAAGTTGGGCGCCAGCTCCGCGAGCGCCATGGAGTCGTTCTCCTGCGTGATGCCCTGGAAGTCGATGGCGAAGTCGCCGCCGACGTGCACCGTGAGCCCGTCGAAGTCCGGGCCGGCGTCCTTGGGCACCTCGAAGACGTTGAGGCCCTGCTGGCCCGGGGCGCGGTAGTACTGGAGGTCGTTCGAGTACTCCAGGTCGGTGCCTGGCTGCGCGAGGGCGCTCCCGGCGAGGAGCAGGAGCGCGGTGAGGAGGGTGCTCGTACGGATCATGAGAGGGGGGTGATGGTGGGGCTGTCAGTTCGCGACAGCCACGAGGTCGAAGCGAGCGACGATGGAGTCGTGGGCGCGGACGAGGCCGAGGGCGTGCGAGGGCGGCTCCACGCCGAAATCGCTCATCCGCAGGGGGTGATGGCCACGGAGCTCGACGCGCCCGTCCGGGAGCCGCCGGCCCTCGGCCGAGAGAGTGACCGGGCGGCTGGCGCCCGCGAGGCGGAGCGTCCCGGAGGTGCGGACGCCCACCCACGTGCCGGACTCCGCGCCCTCCGAGAGGACGTCGGCCGATCCGAGCTCGAACACGATGGAGGGGTGCTCGCGGGCGCGCAGCGCGCGGCGGAGGTCCCGGTTCATGGGGCCGAAGCCGCAGTCGAAGTCCTGGACCGGGATCGTGATCTCGGCCGTGAGGGAGCCGTCAGCGCCGAGGGTGCCCGTGCCCCTCACGGCGTCGGCCTCGCACGTCCAGCTCCCTGTCGTCGCGGTCCCGTCGATGGAGAACCGGCTGCCGGGGGCGATCTCGTAGCGCTCGGGCGGGAGCGCCAGCAGGGCGAGGAGGAGGACGGCGACGCGCATGACCGGGAGGGCGGCTACGGGTCCAGACTGGTTAGCGAGCGGCGGTCACGTCGAACTTGACGGTCACGCGGTCGCCGGTGCGGAGCGTGCCGGCCATCGCGCGGGGCGGCTCCACGCCGAACTGGCTCATGGTCACGGGGACCTCGCCGGTGAACCGGAAGCGGCCGTTGCTGAGCGGCCGGCCGATGACCGTGAACGTCTGGTTCCGCGTGGTGCCGTGGATGGTGAGCCGCCCGGTGGCGCGCACGCCGAAGCGGCCGTTGCTCACGTTGCCAACGTTGGCGTTGGTGAGCGTGAACTGAATGGGCGAGGTGCCGAGCGCGTCGCGGAGCTTCCGGTTCATGGTCCCGTTGTCGCAGTCCATCTGCGCGACGGGGACCGTGACGGTGAGCGCGCTGATGGCGTTCATCGCGCCGGACGCGGTGGTGGCGTCCATGGTGGCGTTGACGCGGCCGGCCTCGCAGTCCCAGTCGTGGATCGTGGAGGTGCCCTCCACCCAGACGCGGCTGCCGGAGGCGAAGGTGTAGCGGGTGGCGACGTTCCACCCGGCGAGTCCGAGCGCGGCGATCAGCGCGACAGCGGTGAGAGTGGCTCGAGCGTTCATATCAGCTAGGGGCTTGAAGGACGGGGCCAAGCAACCCACGTACAGGGCGCCTCCCTGCGAGCGGGCCCGAGATCCACCCTGTAAGCCGAGCGCCCCACGCGGACGTAGGGACCGAACCCGCCGCCTCTGCCGGGGCGGGCCCTACACGCCACCCCGTCCCGCTGGCGGACGCTGCGGGCGAGCCCGGCCTCGCCGAGGCGCACCGCCCCTACCGCGCGCGGAACGCCGAGCCCGTTCGGATCTTCCACTCCCTCCCCTCTCCCGCCCCGCCTCCCGTTGCGCCGCCTCGAAGACTTCGCCGACGCCCACCTCCGCGTCTTCCCCCGCCCCCCGCTCCCGCCGCCGGACGCCATCCGGAGCGTCTACCTCATCGGCATCTGCGGGAAGGGGATGGGCGCGCTGGCGGAGCTTCTCGCCGAGGCCGGCTACACCGTCCGCGGCTCCGACGAGGCGGCCTACCCGCCCATGAGCACGCGGCTCGCGGCGCGAGGCATCCCGGTCCTGGAGGGCTACGACGCCGCCCACCTCGATCCCGCGCCGGACCTCGTGGTCGTTGGCAACGCGTGCACGCCGGCGCACCCGGAGGCGGCCGCCGCGCGCGAGCGCGGGCTCGTGCAGACCTCGCTCCCCGAGGCCCTCGCGCACCTCTTCCTCTCGCGCCGCCAGCCGGCCGTGGTCGCGGGCACGCACGGCAAGACCACCACGACGGGCCTGCTCACGCACGTCCTCCGCGAGGCGGGCCTGGACCCCGGCTTCCTCGTGGGCGGCGTGATGGTGGGCGAGGAGGCCACGTCTGGGCTGGGTTCCGGGCGCGTCTTCGCCGTCGAGGGCGACGAGTACGACGCGGCCTACTTCGACAAGCGGCCCAAGATGATCCTCTACCGCCCCTACCGGGCGGTCGTGACGAGCCTGGAGTTCGACCACGCCGACATCTACCGCGACTGGGCGGAGTACAAGCGCGCCTTCCACGCCTTCGCGGCGCTGCCCCCGCCGGACGGCCTGCTCGTGCTCAACGGCGAGGACCCGGAGGTCCGCAAGCTGGCCAAGCGGACGTGGGCGCGGGTCCGCCTCTACGGTGAGGAAGGGCACGAGCCCTACGGCGAGACGTTCGCCGTGGCCGCGCGGCGCCTCACCCCCGTGGAGGGCGGCCAGACGTTCACGCTCGTGGTCCACGGCGAGCCCGTCGCGGACGTGCGCCTGCCGATGGGCGGCCGCTACAACGCCCTCAACGCGCTGGCGGTGGCGACCGTGGCGCTGGACGCGGGCGCGACGCCCGAAGGGGTGGCCGCGGCGCTCGGCTCGTTCCGCGGCATGAAGCGGCGCCAGGAGGTCATCGCGGACCGGGGCGGCGTCCTCGTCGTGGACGATTTCGCGCACCACCCGACGGCCGTCAGCGCGACGATCCGCGGCGTGCGCGAGCGGTGGCCCGGCCGGCGCATCGTGGCCGTCTTCGAGCCGCGCTCCAACTCCTCGCGACGGAAAGCCTTCGAGGAGCCCTACGCCGTCTCGCTCGCCACCGCAGACCGCCTCTTCCTCTCCACCCCGCCCCTCCGCCACAACGACGACCCCGCCGACTTCCTCGACGCCGAGGCCGTCGCTGAGGCCGTCCGCCAGCGGGGCACGAGCGCCGACGCCTACCCCAGCGCCGACGCCCTGCTCCCGGACCTCGTGGACGCGCTCCAGCCCGGCGACCTCGCGCTCGTGATGTCCAACGGCTCGTTCGACGGTCTCCCCGCCCGGCTGGCGGAGGCGCTCGACGAGCGATAGCGCCGTGCCGTTCCTCTCCCCTTCCGACGTCCCCCCGCGCCCGCCGCAGCGAATCGTCTCGCTCGTGCCGAGCCTGACCGAGCTTCTCGCGGAGCTGGGGCTGGACGAGGAGGTGGTAGGCCTCACGCGCTTCTGCGTGCACCCCGAGGGCTGGAAGGCGCGCAAAACCATCGTGGGCGGGACGAAAAACGTCCGCGTGGAGCGGGTGCTCGGGCTGGCGCCGGACGTGGTGATCGCGAACCGCGAGGAGAACGTGCGCGACGAGGTGGAGGCCATCGCCGCCGAGGCGCCCGTCCTGCTGACGGACATCGCGACGGTGGAGGACGCGCGCGAGGCGATCCGAACCATCGGCCGGGCCGTCCATCGCGCCGGGCCCGCCGACCGGCTGGCGGACCGCCTCGGCGAGACCTTCCGCCAGTTGGACAAGGGCGCGCCGGTCCGCGCGCTCTACCTCATCTGGCGCGACCCGTGGATGAGCGTCGGCCGCGATACCATCATCGCGGACGTGATGCGGCGCGGCGGGCTCGTCTCTGTCACGGACGACCGGACGCGCTACCCCACACTCACCGACGACGAGATCCGCGCCCTCGCGCCGGAGGCCATCCTCCTCTCGTCTGAGCCCTACCCGTTCGCCGCTCAGCACATCGCCGAGGTGCAGGCGCTCGCGCCCCAGGCCCGCGCGGTGCTGGTGGACGGTGAGGCGTTCTCGTGGTACGGCCCACGCTTGCGCGAGGCGGCCCCCGCCCTCGCCCGCCTCCGCCAGCAGTTGTGAGCGATTCGCTGACCGACGTGCTCGCGGGCGTCCGCGTCGTGGAGCTGGCGGGCGTGCTCGCCGGGCCGACGGCTGGGCAGTTCCTCGCCGAGCTCGGCGCCGAGGTGATCAAGGTGGAGAACGCCCGCACCCGCGGCGACGTGACGCGCACGTGGCGCCTGCCCTCGGAGCCCGAGACCGACCGCCCGGCCTACTTCTGCGCGGCGAACTGGGGCAAGCGGTCCGTCGCGCTGGACCTCTCGCGCGAGGCTGGCCGCGAGGCGCTGGCGGCGCTCGTCCGCACCGCCGACGTGGTCCTGAGCGCTTACAAACCCGGCGACGCCGAACGCCTCGGCGCGGACGCTCGCACGCTCCGCCAGCTCCGCGAGCGGATCATCGTGGTGGAGCTGAGCGGCTACGGTCCCGAGGTCTCGCGCGCGGGCTACGACGCCGTCATCCAGGCCGAGGCCGGGTTCACCCACCTCAACGGCGAACCGGACGGCCCGCCGACCAAGCTGCCGGTCGCGCTGATGGACCTGCTGGCGGCGCACCAGATCAAGGAGGCCGTGCTGGCCGCGCTCTTCCGCCGCGAGCGCACCGGTACAAGCGCCCACCTCACGCTCTCCCTCCTCGACGCGGCGCTCTCGGCGCTCGCCAACCAGGGCACGGCCTGGCTCGTCGCCGGGCACGACCCGGAGCGGATGGGCTCGGCGCACCCGCAGATCGCGCCGTACGGCACGCCCTTTCCCACGCGCGATGGCGATGTCGTCCTCGCCGTCGGGACGGACCGCCAGTTCGCGGCGCTCTGCGAGGTGCTGGGCGTGGACCCGGCCCCGGAGTGGTCGCGCAACCCCGGCCGCGTCCGCGACCGCGACCGTCTGGACGCCCGGCTGGCGGAGGCGACCGCCGGGTGGGAGCGCGAGGCGTTGCTCGCGGCGCTCCACGCGCGGGCCGTTCCCGCCGGGGCCGTCCGCCGCGTCTCGGAGGCGCTGGCGGAGGCGGAGCGCGTGGTGTTGCGATCGGGCGATCTCGCGGGGCTCCGGCAGGCGCCGTTCGCCTCGGCCTCGCTCCGGCCGCCGCCGCGCTACGCCGAGCACTCCATCGCGCTGCTTCGCGAGGCCGGCGTCGCGCCCGGCACGCTGGCGGCGTGGGTCCGCGAGGGCGCCGTGGTGGACCTCCCTTCGCGGGACGCCTGAACACACGAGCGCCCGGACGGACCGTGGTCCATCCGGGCGCGATTCGGTGCCGGCGGTGTACGGGTCCTCTCGCCGAGGGCGACCGCCAGCGGGGCGAGGGCTACGGCTGGATCGTCTCGAACTCCAGGTCCACGGCCTCCGGCTCGTCCACCCAGTCCGCCACGAAGACGTTGGTGTCGCGCGAGGGCGCGCGGTCCGTGCGGCGGTTGCTCGCGAAGACCAGCTTCGTGCCGTCCGGCGAGAACATCGGGAAGGCGTCGAACGTGCCGGAGTGGGTCACGCGGTCCATCTCCCCGCTCTCGATGTCGATGAGGAAGAGGTCGAACTCGCGGCCGCCCTCGGCCATCGTGTGGTGGTTGGAGGAGAAGAGGATCTTCTCGCCCGAGGGGTGGAAGAACGGCGCCCAGTTGGCGCCCGGCAGGCGGGTGACCCGGCGCTTGTCCGTGCCGTCGGCGTTGGCCACGTAGATGTCCAGCGCGCCCGGCTGCACCATGTCGTCCGCGAGGAGGCGGCGGTAGGTCTCGGCCGCCTCGCCGGTGGGGCGGGAGGCGCGCCAGACGATCTGGGAGCCGTCCGGCGAGAAGAACGCGCCGCCGTCGTAGCCCAGTTCGTCCGTGAGCTGGATCGTCTCGCCCGTCGCCAGCTCGTAGCGGTAGAGCTCCAGGTCGCCGGAACGGGTGGAGGTGAAGATGACGAAGCGGCCGTCCGGGCTGACCGTCGGCTCCGCGTCGTAGCCCTCGCCGCCGATGAGGAGCTCCGTGCCGGTGCCGTCCGCGTTGGCCACGTAGATGTCGAACGTGGGGAAGATGTCCCAGACGTAGCGGCCGGTCTGCGAGGCGGCCGTCACCGGGCACGCCGGGCTGGCGGCGTGCGTGGAGGAGTAGATGACCCGGCCGTCCGCGAGGAAGTAGCCGCAGGTGGTGCGTCCCTGGCCCGTGGAGACGAGGCGGTAGCGCTCGCCCGTGCTGAGATCGGAGCCGTCCGCGTTCATCACGAACTGCTGGTCGCAGCCCTGATCGTTGATGGCGCGCCAGTCGCTCTGGAAGATGAGCTGCTCGCCGTCGTAGCTCCAGTACGCCTCGGCGTTGTTGCCGCCGTAGGTGAGCTGGCGGAGGTTGCGGAGGTGGACCTCGCCCGCGAAGCGGAGGCTGTCCGTGGTGGGGTCGTACGCATCGGCCGGGGCCGGCTGCGGGTCGGGCTGCTGGTCCGCCGCGGCGACCTGGGCGGCGCCCTGCACGGACTGGCGGACGCTCACGGCCCGCTCCGCCGTGCAGGCGGAGAGGGTGAGAGCAAGGACGGCGAAGAAGGCGAGAGCGCGCATGGATCTGGAACCGGGATCGGGAGCGGCCGTGCGACCGCGGGTCTGACGGGGGACCCTACCGCCATTCCGAGCCCGCGGTACCCCACTTTACCTAGTTTCGCCCCCTCTTCTCATGCCTACGATCGCGACGTACGACACCGATGACTTCGAGCGCGACGTGCTCTCGGCCTCGCGCGAGACGCCCGTCCTCGTGGACTTCTGGGCGCCGTGGTGCGGGCCGTGCCGCGTCGTCGGGCCGGTGCTGGAATCGCTCGCTACCGAGGAAGCCGCGAAACCGGCGCCGCGCTGGACCCTCGCGAAGGTCAACACGGACGAGCACCCGGAGCTCATGCAGCGCTACGGCATCCGCGGGATCCCCGCGATGAAGCTGTTCGCGGACGGCGAGGTGATCGCCGAGGTGACGGGCGCGCTCCCGGAGTACATGCTGAAGCAGTGGCTGAACGAGCACCTGCCCACGGAGACCGGCCGCCGGCTGGCGCTCGCCCGCGAGCACCTCGCCTCCGGCGACCTCGGCAGCGCCGTGGAAGAGCTGGAAGCCGCCGTCTCCTCGGCCGACGCCTCTGGCCCGGACGCCGAGGCCGCCCGCACGCTCCTCGCCCGCCTCACGCTGTTCGACGACCCCGAGCGCGCCCGCCAGCTCACGGCGGAGAGCGTGGCCACGGAAGCGCTCGCCACCCGGACCGTCGCGGACGCCCTCGCGCGAGACTCCTTCCCCGAGGGCGACGTACGCGAGGCCTACGCCGAGGCCCACCGCCAGCTCCGCGCGGGGCACGTGGACGAGGCGCTGGCGGCGCTCATCGGCGTGCTCCAGCGGGACCGCGCCTACGACGACGACGGCGCGCGCAAGCTGATCGTCGCGCTGTTCCAGGCCCTCGGGGAGGACGACCCGGTGGTTCGGAAGCACCGGCCCGTGTTCGACCGCTCGCTGTACTAGCCGGCGGGGCCTCCCTCCTCGGGCCCACTCTCCCGGCGAGGGACGCCGCCAGCCAGGCGCGGGCGCTTATCCCAGCTCGAAGAACCGCCGGATGCGGTTCAGCAGCGAGGCCTCCGTCAGGGGGCCGTCGGCGGCGTCTTCGCGCTCCGCGAGGGCGTCGGCGCGCTGTTCCAGGCGGCGGCTCATCTCGCGCGCGAGGGCGTCCGCCAGCGCCTCGTTCTCCGCGAGGAGCGCCTTCACGTCGGACCGGCGGACCTCGATGAGCTCCACCTCCCCGATCGCGCGGACGTCTGCGGAGCGGGGCTCGCCGGTCAGCAGCGACATCTCCCCGAGCACCTCGCCCGCGGCCATCTCCGCCACGCGCACTTCGGCCGGCGAGCTGGATCGCGAGGCCATCACCGACCACGTCGGCGCGCTGGTCGATCGCGGCGTCGATGCCGTGGCCATTTCCACCGCCCACGGCCACACGCAGGGAGTGGGCGATACGGTGAAACTCATCCGCGATGCCTTCGCCAAACTGCCCATCATCCTGGGGCACGCGGACCTCCACGCGGCCCCGGAGGATCACGAACATGGAGCCGCCCTCGGCGCCCGCCCGGAGGATGGACTCGCCGGGGCCGTAGAGCAGCGTGCGCGCGTCCTCCGCCAGCTGGCGGCGCTCCTCGGGCGCGAGCGGCGCGAACAGCGCGACCTCGCCGAGCCACCGGGCGCGCTCGCCGCAGGGGTCCTCGCTGACCGGCGCGGACGGCGGCGTGAACGGCACCTGAACCTCGTGCGGGAACGGGATGGAGATGCCGTTGCGCGCGAAGGCGTACCAGACGCGCTCGCGCACCTGCGCGTCGATGGCGGAGCGGCGGAGCGGGTCCTCCACCCAGTAGAGCACCTCGTAGCCGATGGAGGAGCCGTCGAACGCGGCGAGGCGGACCTGCGGGACCGGCCGGTCTGCGATGCCGGGCACGCCCACGACGGCGCCCCGGATCACCTCCGCGACGCGCTGCGGCGGCGTCTCGTACGGCGCGGGGAGGAGCAGCTCGTGCCGGGCCACGCGCGTGCGGGAGAGCACCTCCACCGCCTCGCGCGCTACCACGGAGTTGGGGATCACCACGCGCGATCCGCTCACCGTCTGGACCGTCGTCGCGCGCCAGTTGAACGTCTCCACGCGGCCCTCCACCCCTCCCGCCTCAATCACGTCGCCCAGGCGGAACGGCTGCTCGATCTGGAGCGAGATCCCCGCGAAGAAGTTGCCCAGCGTCTCCTGCAACGCGAGGCCGATCACGACCGATGCCACCGCGCTCGTCGCGATGGCGCCGGTCAGGCTCTGGTGGAAGACGGCGCCCGCGATGACGAGCCCGAGCACGAAGTACAGCGCCATCGCGACGACGACGTGCACGAGCGCGGGTGCCCGGTGCCCCTGCGAGCGGAGAAACACCACGTCCAGCACGAAGAACCGGACCACCTGCACCACCACCACGCCGAGCGCGGCGAGGAAGGCCGCCAGCAGCCAGCGGAGCTCGGGCGTCTCCGTCGGCGCGACGCCTTCCACGTAGAACGTGGCGCCGTACGCCAGCCCGAGGAGAACGGCGAAGGTGAGGGGGAGCCGGAGGGATCGGAGCTTCTCGACGGGTCTGGACGCGGGCACGGCGGCAAGATGGACGCGGGCGCGCGCCCATGCAATGCGCCCGGCTGGCGGTTTCGTTCGGCGGGATCGCCGGACCGGTTCGCGGCGGGTTCGCGCCGCCTCAGCGGCTCCGCCAGTCGCCCGTCCCACGCGGGCGCGAGGCCGCCTCCTCGCGAGGCCGATGGGGTGCGTGCGGGCCGCTAGAGGTGGCGGGCCCGCGGACACACGAGCCCGCCCGTCCTCAGCGCCTCCGCCTCGACCCGGCGCACGAGTTGGTCGCGGCTGGCCGTCGTGGGGGCGTCCAGCACGGCAACGGCGTGACGCCACACGCCCTCCCGCCACCGCGTGATCACTCCCGAGACCAGCGCCTCGTCCAGCGGCCCCAGCCAGCGGTCAACGTAGGCCATGAACGGCATCGCCGGCTCCACCACCTCGTCCTGCACCGCGTCGATCGTCCGGCCGATCACGTCGTTGATCCGGCAGTGGTCCTCGTAGCGCCCCCCCCGGGCCTCGGGCGAGAGCGCCCCCCACTCCGGCTCCAGGAGGTCCACGAGCGTCAGCACGAGGTCGTAGTTGATGTGAGCGTTGACGCCGAGGAGGAGCTTCTGGATGGGGGCCGCGTCCGGATCCGCCGCGAGGCGGTGCGCCTGCCGCCACACAGCCGGTGCGGACTCCGGCGCCCGCTCGAAGGCGTCGAGCCCGTCGAAGTAGTAGTCGGCGAACCGGTGGAGGAGGCGGACCACCCAGTCCCGGTCGCCGAAGCCGTCGCCCTCGGCGGTCGCGAACACGTTCCCCGTCATCATGGAGTAGCACCGGAGGAAGAGCGCGCGGTCGTCGGCGCACGCCGTCCACCGCTCCACGTGCGAGTGCATCCGGGCAACGATGGGCGGCGGGTGTGTCATCGGGCGAGCGGGTTCGGTGGGAGGGATGGTACGTCTCGCGCCGAACACGCCGCCGGGGCGAAGGCCCTCAGATCCCGTGGACGAGCCGTTCTCCCTCCCCGGGCCCCGACGCCATCCGCCCGGCTGGCGGCTTCGCTCGGCGGGCGTGGCCGGACCGCGTTCACGACGGGTTCGCGCCGCCTCAGCGGCTCCGCCAGCGCGGCGGGCGTAGCTTCGGGCTCCGCTGCCCGGATGGCGGAATCGGTAGACGCGGCGGTCTCAAACACCGCTGGTGGAAACACTGTGTGGGTTCGAGTCCCACTCCGGGCACCCAGGGAGACGCCGCGGTTGGCGTCTCCTTTTTTTTTTGTGTGCCCGGAACGTCACCCGACGGGGCGAGAACGAGGCGCGGCCTACCGCACCGCTTCCAGGCTGTCGATCATCGATTCCATCTCGGCGATCTCGCGCCGCTGCGCCTCGATGATCTCGTCGGCGAGCTGGCGGACGCGGGGATCGGAGATCTGCGCCCGCTCCGAGGTCAGGATCGCGATGGAGTGGTGCGGGATCATCGCCTTCATCCACGCCACGTCGTCCACCGTGGTCTGCGCGCGGACGAGGAAGAACGAGACCGCGAACACGACGGCACTCCCGGCGAAGATGGCCAGGTTCTTCCGCTTGTCCTCGTACATCGAGAGCATGAAGCCGAGCATCACGACCGCCATCACGGCGCCCATGTAGAGCGCCATCCAGAACTTGGTCTGGCTCCACCAGATGTGGTCGATGGAGTAGACGGTGGAGTACATGAGCACGAGCATGAGGACCGTCGAGGTGACGATCATCGCGAAGAAGCGGGTGTACGACATGGGGAGAAGGGGGAAAGGAGAAATAGGAAGTGCTCGGGCTGGCGGTTCGTCTCGGCGAGCGTGGCCGCCAGCCCGGCGAGGTCAAAGTGCGATGCCGTCGCGGGCGGCCTCGGCGGCGCTCACGGCGTGGGCGACCGTGCCGGCGGGGTGCTCCCACCAGCCGGGATCGGTGTCGGTGTCCACGGGCTTGGGGCGGACCTTGAGGTTGGTGTACATCCCGCCCATCGTGATGTAGCCGAAGGGGCCCTGCTGCCCGACCATCGGGATGGAGTTGTCCGGGACGGGCATGTGCCCCTGCTCCACGTGCGCGCCGTGCTCGTCCATCCCGGCCTCGCCCATCGTGGCGTAGCCGGGGACGAGCGGCTGGACGGTGCGGTCCAGCCGCTCGGAGTC
>DUBD01000019.1:19397-20171 GCA_012960515.1 Bacteroidota bacterium
GCGGTTGAGCGCGGCCGAGTCGACGCCAGTCATGTTGGGGACGTCGTGGCCCATCTGGTTCATGACGTGGTGGGTCATGTGGCAGTGGAGCGCCCAGTCCCCGAGGGCGTCCGCCACGAACTCCACCGTCCGCGTCGCGCCGACGGGCACGAGGACGGTGCTCTCGGGCCACTGCCCGGCCTCGGGAATCGCGCCGCCGTCCGTGGCGACGATCTTCCAGGCGTGGCCGTGGACGTGGATGGGGTGGTGATCCATCGGCGAGAGGTTGCCGAAGCGGAGGCGCACGCGGTCCATGTGGCCCACCACGAGCGGGTCCGTGCCGGGGTACGCGCGGCCGTTCATCGTGAGCAGGTTGAAGTCGCTCATGACGTTAGGGTCCGGGCGCGAGGTGCCGGGCTCCACGTACCACTCGTGGAGCATAATGGCGATATCCCGGTCCACGGGCCGCGGGTCGCGCCGGGGGTGGACGATGAACATCCCCGTCAGGCCCAGCGCGATCTGCGTCATCTCGTCGTGGTGGGCGTGGTACATGAACGTCCCGTTCTGCCGGAGCGGGAAGGCGTAGCGGAACGTCTCACCCGGCTGGATGACCGGCTGCGAGAGCCCGCCGACGCCGTCCATCCCGCTGGGCAGAAAGACGCCGTGCCAGTGGACCGTCGTGGCGACGGGGAGCCGATTGGTGACGTAGATCCGGACCTCGTCGCCCTCGACGCCTTCGAACGTGGGGCCGTGGACCTGTCCGTTGTAGCCCCAGCACGTGGCCGTGAGGCCGGG
>DUBD01000019.1:20225-44572 GCA_012960515.1 Bacteroidota bacterium
TCGGCGACGACCTCACCGTCCTCGGCGCGGCGGCCGGTGATGGACGAGCCGTTGGGCGTGTGGACGCGGGCGGGGCGGTCGCCGTCCCACCGCGTCGAGAGGTCGCGGCGCAGGGGCGGTTCGTCTCGGCGGGGACGGCCGCCAGCGGGGCGGGCGGAGGAGTCCGGCGCGGCGCCGGACATCGCGAGGGGGTCCGTGGCGGTGGCGGGGTCGAAGCGCACGGGGAGGGCCTCCAGGCGGCGGGCGCCGAGGAGGCCGAGCGAGGCGGCCCCGGCGGCGATCATCTGTCGTCGGTTCATGGGAGTCAGTGTCCGGGGTCTCGGGAGGGGGCGGCGGAGCCGGGAGTGCTCATCGCGCCCGCGCCGAAGTCGGGAAGGCGGCCCGCGAGGAGGGCGTCGATGTCGGTCCGCGCGTCCCAGTAGGCGGCGAGGGCATCGGCGTAGTCGCGGGCGGCCTCGGCTTCCAACTCCTGGCTCTGCAGGAGCGCGAAGACGCCGACCTGCATCGCGTTGTACTGGCGGAGGAGTTGGGCGGAGAGCTCCGTGCGGAGGCCGAGCAGCACGCGCTGGTATTGCAGCGCGATGCGGCGCGAGGACGCGAGCCGGGCGGAGAGCACGCGGGCAGCGGAGCGCACGTCCACCGCCACGGCGGCGTACTCCGCGCGGGCGCGGCGGAGTTCGGCGCGGAGGGCCGCGCGACGGGCCTGCCCCTGGTCGAACAGCGGGAGCGTCACCTCGGCCTCGGGGCCGGCGCGCCACTCGCCCTCCTCGCGCTCCACCTCGCCGCCGATCTCCAGTTCGGGCAGCACGGCCTCCACATCCGCCAGGCCCAGCCGGTGCGCGACGGCCTCCGCACGGGCGCGGGCGGCCTGCAGCGCGAGGCTCGCCGCCAGCGACTGGCGCTCGATTTCGGCGACGTCCAGTTGGGGCTCGCCCTCGCCGAGGGCGTCCGCCAGCGGCTCGGTCTCGGGGACGGGCGGGAGGCGTCCGCCGAGGCGGATCGCGCCGCGCTGGCCCGTCAGGCCCATCGCGCGGAGGAGCGCCTCGCGGCTTTCGAGCGCGACCTGCTCGGCGCGGACGAGGTCCAGCCGGGCGGCTTCGTAGCGGGCCTGCTCGGCGAGGAGGTCGGCGGCGGGGATCGTGCCGGCCTCGCGGAGGAGGAGAGAGGCCGTGTACGCGGCCTCGGCATTCGCGACGATCCGCGCCTGCATTTGAAGCCGGAGCCGGTCGGCCTGCGCGCGGGTGTACGCGGACCGGGTGCGGACGGCGTGGTCCAGGACGGCCTCCGCCACGCGGAACCGGACGGCGTCGTACTCGCTCCGGGCCACCCGCTTCCTGAGCGGGAGCCAGAGCACGTCCAGGAACTCCAGGGCCACGTTGAAGCCGAGGTCCGGGGTGCCGCCGTCCAGATCCCAGATCGCGCGGCCACCGAAGACCGGGTTGGAGAGCAGCCCCGCCTGCACGAGGGCCGCCTGCGCGACGCCGAGGTCTTCGTAGGTCGCCTGCAGCCGGGGATTGTTCAGCAGCGCGATCTGCACCGCGGCGTCCGCCGAGAGCGAGTCCCGGAGGAGGGCGTCGATGGCGCGGTCGGCCTCCGCATCGGCGGCGGACTGGGTGCGCCAGGTGACGGGCGCGCGGTCCGCGAGAGTGGCGCGGAGGTCGTCTGCGGCGGCCTCGGGGCGTACCGAAGCGCACCCGCTCGCGAGGAGGGCGAGCGCCGCGAGGGGAAGGACTCGCCGCATCACTCGTGGGGGGGCGCCGCGGGATGCAGGTCGGCGGCGCGGGACGGGAGCGTCTCCGCTTCCACCGCGCACGCCAGCATCCGAGAGCCGAAGTAAGGGTTGCGCGGCGGCCCCTCGCGCTGGAGCCAGACGCCGCCCTCGGGCAGATCCGGCCGCATCCCGCAGACGTGCCGCACGAGGCCGAACCCGTCCGGCGGTCCGTGCGCGTCGATCAACTCCGCCAGCGGGACGCTCGCGTCTCCGAAGGCCGCCCGGGCGGCCTCCAGCGTCGTCGCGGCGGTGAGGCGGCCGGCGGACTGGCGGACGCGCTCGGCGGCCTCGGCGCGGCGGTGCCAGAAGTGGGGCGCGTGCGCGGGCGGCGTGGCGACGGCCCTCTCCCACTCGCGCAGAAATGCCTCGGCGTGGCCGGCGACCGGCGCGAGGTCGTCGGACGAGAGGGCATCGCCGATGGCGAGGTACGCGACGAGAGCCTCCGCCAGCGGGGCGGGCGCGGCGGCGGCATGGCCGTGTGCCGCTGCCGGAGCGGAATGCATCGCCGAATGCATCGCGGCCGATGCGTGAGGCCGGAGCGGGGCGGGAAGGTCGGGTTGGGGAACGGGCGTGAGAGCACCGAGGGAGAGTGCCTCGGAGCGCTCTGGGTCGTGGGTGGGGAAGGCCTCGTCGCCGAGGGCGACGGGCGGGGCGCACCCGGCCACCAACAGGCCGAGCGCGAGCGTGCTTGGCACGGAAGCAACAGACGTAAGTTACTAACATGAGATGCGAGGAAGCGCGCGCTCACGACACGAGCGCGCACGGGCAGCAACACCGGGCCAGGAGGCCCGGACGGCAGGTCACGCCGACGTCACGGCGCGAAGGGGCACAACGGCCCCGCCCCGTCTCAGATCAGAAACCGTTGGAGCGCGAGGTGGACCCGCAGGGTCGGCGGCGGCGGAAGCGCGGCAGGCTCGGGAGCGGGCGCCTCGATGGGCGCGGCGACGCCGACCGCCAGCGGCTCGGGGACGGGGTGGCTCTCGACCGATGGCAGCGTGAGCGGGTCGTCCACCGGAGCCGTCGGCACCGCGCAGCACGCGGACGCGCAGTCGTGCGCGGGCTCGGGTGCGGGCGGCGGCGCGTCCTCGACGGGGGCCTCGTGGCACGGCGCCTCCTCGGGCGCGTGGTCCATGCCCTCCATCTCCATCGCGGCGTGCCCCTCCCCCATCGCCTCCGCCAGCGCGTGGGCGCAGACGGCGCTCGCGGGCCCCGCGCTCATCACGAAGACGAGGGCAGCGGCAACAGCGCGGACGTGACGGAGGGTGGAAAGCACGCGGGGAACGGAGGCGAGCACGACGAAACGTACGGCGCGAGGCTGCCGCGTGGTTCCAGCGGGAGTGAATCCGCGCGCGGCTCACGGCCGTCTCCTCGCCGCGCTGGCGGTCGCCGCCAGCGGCTCCGAACCCGGCGCTGGAGACGTGCCACGAACCGCGCCGCGCCGGTACGTTCGGGGCACCCCCGCTGCCGTGCCGGAAGCCCCTCCCCTTTCCACCTCCGACGCCGCCACATGGCGGCGCGAGGCCGTGTTCGTCGCGCTCGCGCTGGCGGGGCTCGTCGGCGGGTTGGTCGCGGAGTGGCAGGGGTGGACCGCCGCCAGTTGGGCGCTCTACGCCGTCTCGTACGCCTTCGGCGGATGGTTCGGGCTCCGGGCGGGTCTGGACTCGCTCCGCCAGCGGACCGTGGACATCGACCTGCTGATGATCCTCGCGGCGCTCGGCGCGCTCGCCATCGGAGCGCCCTTCGAAGGCGCGATGCTGCTCTTTCTGTTCTCGCTCTCCAACGTGCTCCAGCACGTCGCCATCGGGCGAAGCCGCCGCGCGATCGGGGCGCTGATGACGCTCCGGCCGGACGCCGCGCTCGTCCATCGCGGCGGAGAGTGGGCGGAGGTGCCCGTCGAGGCCGTCCGAGTGGGCGACGTGTTCCGGGTGCGTCCGGGCGACCGCCTCCCGCTGGACGGAGTCGTGGCGGAGGGCCGGAGCGAAGTGGACCAGGCCTCCCTGACCGGCGAGAGCGTGCCCGTCACGAAAGCGCCCGGCGACGAGGTCTTCGGCGGAACCATCAACGGCGGCGGCGTGCTGGACGTCCGCGTGACGCGCCCCTCCTCCGAGAGCGCCATCGCGCGGATGGTCGCGATGGTGGAGGACGCGCAGAGCCAGAAGGCTGAGACGCAGCGGCTCATCGACCGGCTGGAGCAGCCGTACGCGCTCGGCGTGATCGCGATGACGGCGCTCGCCATCGCGGTCCCCATCGTGGGCTGGCAGGAGCCGTTTCGGCCGGCGTTCTACCGCGCGATGACGCTGATGGTGGCCGCCAGCCCGTGCGCGCTGGTCATCTCCACGCCCGCCGCCGTGCTCAGCGCCATCGCCGCCGCGGCCCGGAGCGGCGTGCTCTTCAAGGGCGGCGTGACCGTGGAGGAGGCCGCCCGCGTCCGCGCCGTCGCCTTCGACAAGACCGGCACCCTCACCGCGGGCCAGACGCGCCTGACCGACGCCGTCGCGCTGGCGGCGGGCGTGAGCGAGGACGAGGTGATCGCGCGGGCCGCGGCGGTGCAGGCGTCCAGCGAGCACCACCTCGCCCGCGCGACGGTCCGCGAGGCGGAGGCGCGAGGCCGCACCGTGACGCCGGCGGCCGACTTCGTGGCCGTCGCGGGGCGCGGCGTGGAGGGGACCGTGGGCGGACGGACCGTCCGCATCGGCAACCCCGGGCACTTCGAGGGGCGCGAGGTCGCCGGGCGGGCGGAGGCGCTGGACGTAGTGGAACGGCTGCGCGCCCAGGCGCGGACCGCCGTCCTCGTGACCGAAGCCGACGGCGCGACGGAGCGGGCGCTCGGCGTGCTCGCCTTCGCGGACGTACTCCGCCCAGACGCCGCCGAGGTCGTCCGCCAGCTGAAGGCGCTCGGCGTGGAGCACGTCGCCATGCTCACCGGCGACACCGCGGCTGTCGGCGAGGCGGTGGGCGCGGAGGCGGGGGTGGACGCGGTCTACGCGGACCTCCTCCCCGACGCAAAGGTGGAGCGCATCCGCCAGTTGGAACAGGAATGGGGCGCCGTGGCCATGGTGGGCGATGGCGTCAACGACGCGCCCGCACTCGCCTCCGCCACGCTCGGCATCGCGATGGGCGGCGCGGGAACGGACGTCGCGCTGGAGACGGCCGACGTGGTGCTGATGGCGGACGACCTCGGGAAGCTGCCCTACCTCCTCCGGCTCAGCCGCCGCACGCGGCGCACGCTCGCGGTCAACATCGCGGTCTCGCTCGGCGCCATCGCGGTGATGGTGGTGACCATCCTGGGCGTGGGGCTGGCGCTGCCGCTGGCGGTCGTCGGGCACGAGGGGAGCACGGTGCTCGTGAGCCTCAACGGGCTCCGGCTCCTCGCCGCGCGCTCGCGCTAGGCCTCGCTACCCCTCGCGGACGAGCGCCTTCAGGATGGGCCGGAGCGCGGGCTCCAGCAGGAGCCCCTCGTGCCGCATCCGCACGCGGCCGGCCTTGTCGATCACGAGCGTCGTGGGGAGCACGCGGCCCGTGGGCGGCGGCCCCGCGCGGTTCGCGCCGACGAGCAGCGGGTACGGGATCTCGTAGCGCGCGGCGAACTCGCGGACGGCGTCCAGATCGGTGTCTGTGGAGATGCCCCAGAACTGCACGTCGCCCTCGAACTCGTGCGCGAGGTCCACGAAGCCGGGCGTCTCCACCACGCACGGCGGGCACCACGTGGCCCACACGTTGACCACCATTACCTCGCCGGCGTGGTCCGCCAGCCGGGCGGTGCCGCCCTCCAGCGCGGCGTACTCCATCGGCGGCGCGGGGCCGAGGTCCGGGAGGTCGTAGTCCGGCAGATACCGCGCGATGACGACGCCCGCGAGCACTGCGAGCAGAAGCCAGTACGCGCCGGTCCGCACGCGACGGCCGGCGGGCGAGTCCCACTGGCGCTTCCACTCGGCGAGGGTCTCACGCATCGTCAATGTCGGGGGTGGGGGCGGAAACGGGGTGACGGACACGAGGGCGTCAGTGGCCCATGACCGCGCGCATGATGGCGGGCCAGAGCGGCGTGGCGCGGAGCAGCGTGGGGAGTCCCGCGAGGAGAAGGAGGAGGCCGGCGGCGCGTTGCATCCGCGAGCGCCACGCGGGCTTCGCCGCGTAGCCCAGCGTCCCGATGAGGACCAGCGCCGGGCCCGTCCCGAAGCCGAAGGCGGCCATCGTCAGCGCGCCCTCCCACGCGGAGCCGGTCGTCGCGGCAACCGCCAGCGCGGCGTAGACCAGCCCGCACGGCAGGAACCCGTTGAGCACGCCGAGCCCCAGGCTGGCAGCGAGGGAGCGCTCGCGGATGAGCCGCTGAAAAAGCCCGCCCACGACGGGCACCTTGAACGCCCAGCCGCCGCCTTCGGGCAGCCGCTTCCCCAGCAGCAGCACGATCCCGAGCCCGATCAGTAGCGCGCCCAGCACGATCCCGAGCACCTTCTGCCCGCCGTCCAGGATCGCGCCGAGTCCGGTCCCGGCCAGCCCGGCGAGGGCGCCCGCCAGCGCGCCGAGCGCGGCGTAGCTCAGCGCCTTCCCGATGTGGTACACCGCCTGGTGCGCCTGCAGCTCCGCCGCCGACCGGTGCCGCTGCGCCGCCGCCAGCACGATGGGCCCGCACATCCCGGCGCAGTGCCCACTCCCGAGCAGACCAAACAGAAACGACGAGACGAGAGCGGTGACGCTCATGGGCGAGGGCGACGGACGGCGGAGCGCGAGGGGCCCGGCCAAGTTCGCACGGCGGCCTTCGGATCACCGGCCGCGTCCGGCTGGCGGTGCGGGTGGGCGGGCGCGGTCACGGACGGTCGTGGAACGGCGTGCGGAGCATTCCGCGGACGGACTGGTCCGCGTCGTCGTCGTAGCCGTCCAGGCCGAGGCGGATCTCCTCGGGGCGCTCGCGGAGGCGAAAGCTGCCGAAGAGCCGGTCCCACCACGAGAACAGCGCGCTGTAGTTGGAGTCCGTCTCCGGCTGCCAGCGCGAGTGGTGCACCTTGTGCATCGCGGGCGTCACCACGATGGCGCGGAGCGCGCGGTCCAGGTGCGCGGGCAGCCCGAGGTTCGCGTGGTGCAGCTGCACGACGGCGAACATCAGCGTCTCGTAGAGCACGAGCATCCACGCCGACGCCCCCACGGCCACGATCACGGGGATCCGCAGGAGCGACGAGAGCACGATCTCGCCCGTGTGGAAGCGGCTCGCCGTCGTCACGTCCATGTGCGCGTCCGAGTGGTGGACCCGGTGGAAGCGCCAGAGGAACGGGACGGTGTGGTTGAGCCGGTGCCACGCGTACGTCCACGCGTCCAGCAGGAGCACCGCGCCGACGGTCTGCACCGCCAGCGGGAGGCTCCCGATGCGGACGAGCCCGAACCCTCGCGCCCCGGCCCACTCCGCCGCGATCACCCACAGCCCGGCGAACCCGAGCGCGACGATCGCGCCGTTGAGCAGGCCCAGCGCGAGGTTGCGCGCCGCGTGCCGCCGACGCTCGCCCGGCTGGCGGAAGTGCTCGGCGAAGGGGTGGAGCCCCTCCGCCAGGAGGAGCACCGCCAGCACCCCGGCCGCGGCCAGCGGCTGCGCGTACTCGGGCATCCGCTACGCCGTCTCGGCCCCAGCCCGCGCGAGCGCCTGAAACCCGCCGATGTTCAGCGCGCCGCCGTGGCCCATCTGCCGGAGGATGCCCGCGGCCGTGCCGGAGCGGTTGCCGGAGCGGCAGTAGAGGTAGACCGGCCCGTCTTTCGGGAGGTCCATCGCGCTGATCTGCTGGCGGAAGTCGGGCGCCATCACGTCCACGTTGACCGCGCCGGCGAGGTGGCCCTGCGCGTACTCCGCGGGCGTGCGGACGTCGAGCAGCGGCGCCTCAGGGTCGCCCTGGGCGACGTAGTCTGCGGGGGCGAGGGTGGTGTCATCGGAGCCTCCGAGGAGGCGGGAGAGGAAAGACATAGAGGGTGGGGAAGGTCAGGCGTTGGACGCCGGGAGGTTCTCTGCGAGCCACTGGCGGACGGCGTGCTCGGGGAGCGCGCCCGTGAACTCCGCCGCCACGTCGCCGTCCACGAACAGCTTGACGGCGGGAATCCCGCGGACGCCGTAGCGCTGCGAGAGACTCGGGTGACGGTCGGTGTTGATCTTGACGAGGCGCCAGTCGCCGCCGCTCTCGCGCGCCAGCTTCTCCAGCGTGGGGCCGAGCACGCGGCACGGCCCGCACCACGGCGCCCAGAAGTCCACGAGGACAGGCTTCTCGCGGCTCTTGTCGAGGACTTCGGTCTGGAACGGATCGGCCATGGGAGGGGGAGTCAGGCGTCGAGGGAGTCCAGCCGCTGCTCCAACCGCGCGAGGCGGTCCTGGAGATCCAGCAGCAGGTGAATGATGACGACGTGGGTCTTCTTCGCGTCGATGCCGACGGGGCTCTGGTCGCTCGCGAGAGCGTCCGCCAACGCGGCGTAGTCGTCCGCGGGCACGTCGATGCGGTCCGGGGTCATGGTGTGCGGGGTTCGGTGTCGAGTCCGGCCGCGGCGAGGTCCGCGAATCCGCCAGCATTGACGAGTTCCGGGTACCCGAGATCCGCGAGCACGCGCGCGGCCTGCCCGGCGCGGTTGCCAGAGCGGCAGTAGAGCACCACGGGGCGGTCGGGGTCCAGCGCCTCCGTCGCCCGCTCGGCGAACTGCGGCGCGGTGAAGTCCACGACGACGGCCTCCGCCAGCGCCCCGCTGGCGGCGACCTCCTGCGGCGTCCGCACGTCCACGACCTGCGCCTCGGGCGTGGCCGCGAGGTAGGCGGCGGTCTCGGAGGGTGAGAGGATCCGCACCGCCACCGTGTCGACAGCGGCCGGTGCAGCCTGCGCCTCGGTGGGCGCGGCCTGCGCCTCCTCCGGGGAGAGCGCTTTCGGCCCCTCGCGGACGAGGATGAACCCGCCCATCACGACGAGGAACAGCGCGAACCCACGCTTGAGCTGCGCCTGCGGCACGCGCTGGCTGAGCGCGTTGCCCACGAACGAGCCCGCGATCCCGATCACGGCGAAAATGCCGATCAGCGTCCAGTCCACGGCCTGCCCCGCCTCGGCGAGCACGTCCGTGTACTTGTAGAAGCCGGCCGCGCTCTTGGCCGCGATGATGAGCAGGCTCGTGCCCACCGCCAGCCGCATGGAGAGCCCGCCGAGGAGCACGAGCGCCGGCACGATGAGGAAGCCGCCGCCCACGCCGACCAGCCCGGTCAGCACGCCGACGAAGAGGCCCTCCACCCCGATCAGCCAGAGCGGCTGGCGGACGCGCTCGGCGGAGTCGTCCACTTTCTTGCCGCGGAACATCAAGCCCGCCGCGAGGATCATCACGACGGCGAACAGCGCGAGTTGGATGGCGCCCGGGATCCACTTGGAGAGCGCCGCGCCGCCGTACGTCCCGAGGATGCCGGGGACGCCGAAGTAGAGGACCGAATGCCAGTCCACGAGCTTCTGCTTCGCGTACGGGAGCGCGCCCACCGCCGCGATCGCGCCCACGATGGCGAGGCTTTCCGCGATGGCCACTTTGTCGGGCTCGTGCGCGAGGTAGACGAGGACGGGCACCGTCAGGATGGAGCCACCCGAGCCGAGAAGGCCGAGGACGAGTCCGATGGCGACGGCGCCGAGGAGTGCGTACAGCATGAGGTCAGGTCGTAGGGGCCGGGAGCACGCAACGGTCGGTGAGCCCGGCGATGAGCGGCGCCAGCCCGGCGAGGGCGGTCACCTTGCCGCCGGTACTCCGGCGGGCCGAGAGCCCCCAGGCCACGAGCCCGGCGCCCGCGGCGATGCGGAGCGCGCGGCCCTGGTCGGAGGCCATGAAGCGGAGGAATGCGTCGGTCATGTCGGTATGGAAAGAGGGCGGGCAAGCGGGCGCCCGCCCCGGTGAATCAGGCCGCGGCGGGCTCGGGGGCGCCGGTCTCCACCTCGTGCGCCTCGGCGTAGGTGCCGAAATCGCCGTTGACGTAGGTCACGTCGTAGCCCTCCTTCGCGAGGTAGGCGCTGGCGGCGGCGGAGCGCGCGCCGCTCTGGCAGTGCACGAGGAGGCGCTGGCCCTGCGGGATCCGCTCGTCCACGTAGTCCGGGAGGCGGGTGTAGGAGGCGTTGACGGCGCCCGGCACGTGGCCCGGCTCGTACTCGTTCGCGAAGCGGACGTCCACGACGGTCACGCCGTCCTCGTCCCGCTGGCGGGCGAGGTCGTCGAAGGTGACCTCCGGGATGGAGGCGGCCTCACCGCCGTCCTCGAAGTAGCGCTCCAGCGTGTCCGGCGTCGCGTAGCCGGCCACGTTGTCGTAGCCGATGCGGACGAGGTCGCGGACGGCCTCCTCCACGTGCTCACCTTCGGTGATGAGCACGAGCGGCGTCGTCTCGTCCACGACGAGGGAGCCGATCACGGCGTTGAAGCTCTTGTTCATCGGGGCGTAGAGCGCGCCCGGGATGTGCTTCGCCATAAAGCCGGAGCGGTCCAGCCGCGTGTCCACGATCAGCGTCTCGCCCTCGCTCGCCTTGCGCGCCAGTTCGCGGGCCGTGAGCGCCTGCGGCTGCGGGAGCGCGCCGAGCAGGGGCACGCCGTCGCGGTTGTCGCGCTTCATCCGCGCGAAGTACATCTGCGGCTCGGGCTGGCCGGAGAGGATCGCGTCCACGAAGGCCTCCTCGCCGTTGTCCGCCGCCGCGAGGGAGGCGTTGTACAGCTTCTCGTAGCCGACGGTCGTCGTCGGGACGGCGCCGAGGGCCTTGCCGCAGGTGGAGCCGGCGCCGTGGGCGGGCCAGACCTGGACGTAGTCCTGGATCTCGCGGAACTTGGGAAGCGAGTTGTAGAGCGTCCGGGCGGAGTCCTCCTGAACACCGTGCATCCCGGCGGCCTGCTCCAGGAGGTCCGGGCGGCCGAGGTCGCCGACGAACACGAAGTCGCCCGTCGCGATGCCGATGGGCGTCGTCGCGCCGGAGCCGCGGTCCACGACCACGTAGCTCATGTGCTCCGGCGTGTGGCCCGGCGTGTGGACGGCGGTCACGTCGATGTTGCCGATGGTGAACGTGTCGCCGTCGCGGAGGAAGGTGACGTCGTAGTCGGAGTCCTTGGCCCAGGCGGAGGGCCAGCCTTCGTCCTCGCCCTCGGCGGAGAGGTAGAGCTTCACGCCGTAGCGGTCCGCGAACTCGCGAGCGCCGGAGAGGAAGTCGGCGTGGATGTGCGTCTCGGCGACGGCGGTGATGGTGAGCCCCTCGCGCTCCGCCGCGGCCACGTACTGGTCGATGTCGCGGAGCGGGTCGATGAGGAGGGCCTCGCCGGATTTCTGGCAGCCCACGAGGTAGGCGTACTGGGCGAGCTTGGGATCGGTGTACTGGCGAAACAGCATAGCAGGGAGGTCTTCGGATCGTCCGGGGCGGGCCCGGGGATCGGGGTCAGAAGCAGAGTACAGCGGGAGGCGTCCGCTCCCGCGCGGTCAGTGAGGGAGGCGGTGGCGGAGCGCGGCGTAGGTCCAGGTCCCGCCCATCGCGGCCGCCAGCGCGACGAGCATGATGGAGACGCCGCCGCCGAGCAACGCCACGAGCGGGCCGGGGCAGGCGCCGAGGAGCGCCCAGCCGAGGCCGAACGTGAGGCCGCCCATCCAGTAGCGGGCGCCCGGCACGCGGGAGTCCCCCCACTGCTTCGGGGAGACCTCGATGGGCTCGCCGTGGACGGTCGTCAGCTTGAGCTTTTTGATGACCCAGAGCGAGAGCGCCGCGGTGGCCACGGCGGAGCCGATGATGCCGAACATGTGGAAGCTCTCGAACCGGAACATCTCGTAGATGCGGAACCACGAGAGCACCTGGCTCTTGGTGAACACGAGCCCGAGGAACGCGCCGAGCGCGCCGTAGACGAGGAGGGCGACGGGCGCGTTGCCCTCGGCGAGGGCACGGTCCCGGAGGGCGGGCGTCACCTGCTCCACGTCCACGCATCCCTCGGGGAGGTCTACGTGCGGAGCGGGAGTCGTCTCGGCAGGCGCGGCGCCCGCGTCGTTCGACTGGCGGTAGTGGAGAGCGGGGGTCTGCATGGCTAGCCGAGGAGGAGCGGGAGGACGAGGTGGGTGACGATGAGGCCACCCGCGAAGAAGCCGACGACGGCCACGAGCGAGGGGACCTGGAGGTCGGCGAGGCCGGAGATGGCATGGCCGGAGGTGCAGCCCCCCGCCCACCGCGCGCCGAAGCCGACGAGGAAGCCACCGCCGATCACCATCAGCGCGCCGGCGGGCGTCGCGAGGGCGGACCACGAGATGAGCTGCGCGGGGACGAAGCCAGCGAGGTCGGTCACGCCGAGGCCGCGGAGGGCCTCCACCGTGCTGGCGGAGAGCGCCAGCGGGGCGCTCGGGTCGGAGAAGACGCGGATGCCGAGGAAGCCGCCGACGGCGATGCCGAGCGCGAAGGTGAGGTTCCACAAACCGGCGGAGCGCCAGTCGTAGCGGAGGAAGCCGGGCTTCGCCCGCTCGGGCACCGGCAGGGCGGCGCAGGCGTGGCGGAGGTTGGCGGAGAGGCCGAACGCCTTCCCGCCGAAGACGAGGAGGGCCGGTACGAGGAGGCCGATCAGAGGACCGGCCACATACCAGGGCCAGGGATCTTGAACGTCGGGCATGGTTGTCATGACGTGTTTGGACCACCACTATACAACCCCTCGGTTGCACAGTTCCAGCCCGACATGACAAAGGGACGATGAAGCACCATCGTCCCTTTTGGCCTCTCACCTGCGGTCTGAGACGAGCGTCGCGTCTCTCCTCGCCCTACTCCAGCGCCCAAACGCACAACCCGGCGCTCACGTCAGGTCCGGCCTACGCTTCGGCGATCGGCTCCGCCAGCCCCATCACGAGGCCACCTTCGCGCCAGACGCGCACGCGCACGCCGCCCATCTCGAACGTGCCCTCGCGGACGTGCTCGAAGGCGTCGGAATCCAGCGCCTGATACAGCGTGCACACCCGCGCCCCGGCATCGCGGAATCGGATTTGGGCGGCCATCTGCCCGCCCAGCGAGCAGTACCGCACACCGATCACGCGCTCCATCTGCATCCCGGCGGGCTGCATGACGGAGAAGTCCAGCTTGTCCAGATCCCCGGCGAGCGCGTCGAACGAGCCCGCGCGGATGTCGGGGTCGAGTGCCTTGACATGGTTGAGCGCCACCTCCTGCGCGACGGCCTCGGCGGAGAGGCTGCCCGTCGCGGGGCGGGCCAGCCAGAACCCCGCGCCCAGCGCGACCGCCAGCAGGGCGAACGCCCCCCAGCGTGCGAACCGGGAGAGAGTCGGGCGGGAACGGGCAACGGGCGCCCGGTCCGGGGCGCGGCGCGGCGTGTCCGCGGGAGCCTCCGCCGCGATGCGCTGGCGGAGGTCGTCGAGCGTGGTGGAGTCGAGAGCCTGGCCCCGGTAGTGATCCCGGACGGCCTCGTCGAGTCGGCGGTCGGTCATGGGTCAGGGGCGGTACTCCTCGCCCAGGCGGGCGCGGAGCTTCTTCTTGGTCCGGTGGAGGAGGCTGAGCACGGTCCCGCGCGGGCGGTCCGTGAGCGCGCCGATCTCGGAGGCGGTCAGCCCTTCGACGGCGTGGAGGTAGAGCACCTCGCGTTCGGCCTCGCGGAGGCCGCCGAGTGCGTCGTTGAGCGCGTGGGCCGCGAAGGGGGCGGCATCGTCGGGCGCGGGGTCGTCTGCCAGATCGCCGAGCGCAGACTCGTCGGCGTCGTGGTCGAAGAGGTGCGGGCGGCGGCGGAGGTCGAGGAAGCGGTTGCGGACGGCGGTCAGGAGATAGCCCGCGTGCCAGGGTCCTCCCCGCCTCGCGACGGACAGGCTCGCGTCCTGCACGAGATCGCGCGCCTCGTCGGCGTCGTGCGTGAGCGAGAGCGCGTAGCGGTACGCCCGCTGCAGCAGGTCGTCGAGCGCGGCCCCTTCGGGCGGCGGCGAGGCCACCCGGCGGAGGGGCGTGGGGACGGCGCGGGCGGCGGACATGTGCGAGCGGGTGAGGCGGACGAAGAACGACCACGCCTGCCGGATGATTGCGGGTTCCCTCTCCGGACCGCTGGCGGACGGGATGGGCAGAAAAATGGCCACCCGGCGGACGATTCCGGGTGGCCGACTCCCTACAGGGGGAGGAGGCGCGAACGCCTCAAGGTACGGGGCCTCCTAGTTGAGGACCGGCTCGCGGGTCATGCGAGAGCGCTGGTACGACTCGCTCTGGCCGTAGAAGTCGTACACGCTCTCCACGAAGGAGGCGTCAGGCGTGGCGGGCCAGTTGTTCTTGTCGAAGCCGGGGGCGTTCTCCAGCTTGTCCTTGGTCACGTTGAGGACGAGTTCCTCGCGGGTGGTGTCCGCCTCGAAGGCTTCGAGCGGGACCGCGAAGTACTTGTCCCCGATGCCGAGGAAGCCGCCGAAGTCGAGCACCGCGTAGATCACGCGGCCGCTCTCGACATCGAGCATGAAGTCCTTGATGTCCCCGAGGTTCTCGCCGTCGCGGTTGCGAACGTCGGTGCCGGTGAGGGTGGAGGTGGAGAGCGTCAACATGTCAGAGAGGGGAAGTCCGAAGAGAAGGGCAGCGCCAGTCGCGCGCTGTAGTGTCTCCTATCCCCTCCTCTATTGAGTGTTGTCAACTGCGCTTGAAGTGCAGAGAAAGGCCGGATCAACGGCCCACCGCCACAGGCTCCGCCTCGTCCAGCCCGTCCGCCAGCGCCACGAGCCGGTCGTGAAGGGCGGACCGCCGCGCGAGGAGGTCGCGGACGATCGCGGGGCGGCGCCAGCGGACCCATCGCGCCCGGACGGCCCGCCCCGTCGCGACCGCCAGCTCGGAGGAGAGCAGCGCGAGGACGGCCCCCGCCACGCTCAACCCGAATGCGCCGAGCCCGATGGCGAGCGGCGCATCCGGCACCCACGGCGCGATCTCGCGGAGCGGCGCCAGCCCGACGACCGCCAGCGCCGCCGCCGCTACCCACGCGAGCGGGAACAGCACGAGCCCGCCGAGCAGCTTGATGGTGGCGGCGTCTTTCTCGTCGCGCGCGAGGTGCCGCGCGATGGGCTTGAGCGCCCAGTACGGCGGCGCGTTGACCAGCAGACCGAAGAGGAAGAGGGGTCGCAGGAGCACGTACGTGAGGGTCCCCTGCACTGCCGCTGCCGCCAGCTGGCGAGCGGTGCGCTCGGGAGGCGCGTCCAGGTCGCGGTCGGTGAGGCCGAGGAGGGCGAGCGCGCGGCGGTAGGCGGAGACCTCGCGGCGGAGCGCGCCGATCTCTTCGGGATGAGTGGCGAGGCGAGCGTGGTACCCGCGCCACATCTGCTCGAAGTCCGCCCGGCGCTCCCGGAGCGAGTGGGCGGCGTCTCGCGTGCCCTCGCGCGATTCGGCCTCGGCGCGGACGAGGGCGCTCGCCTGCTGCATGGTGTGGTGGAGGTCCCAGTCCTCCGTCGCGTGGACGGCGTGGACGAGCGCGGCTTCGATCTCCGTGTTGATCGTCTCCACGTCGGCGCCGGGCGGGAGATCCAGCGGCGGGTGGAAGACGACGAGCACGTCGGAGCGGAAGACGCTTTTGGCGTCGTAGTGGAGGCCGACGGGAAGGATGGCGGGGGCCTCGGCGCCGAGCGCTTCGGCGCGGAGGTAGAGCCGGGCCGCCCCGCTCCGCACGCCCATCACGCGGGGCTCGTCGTGGCTGTGGCCCTCGGGGAAGAGCGCGGCGAACGATCCGCCGGCGACCGCGCCCGCCAGCGCGTCGAGGCTTCGGGCGTTGGCCTCGCGCCGGGCGGCCGCGTCGTCCCCCGCGTGGTCCTGCGCGCGGTAGATGGGGACGGTGCCCAGCTTCCGCATCATCCACCCGATGAGCGGCCACCGCAGAAGCCCGTCGCGAGCGCCGAAGACGACCTCGCGCGGGAACGCCGCCAGCATCAGCCCCGGATCGATGATGCCGTTGGGGTGCCACGCCACGAGCAGGCCGCCGCCCTCCGCCGGGACGTGCTCGCGGCCCTCCACGGCGATGTCCCGGAAGAACAGCCGGAGGATGCCGCGCACGATCGCGCGGAGGGTTCGGTACGTGCGGGAGGGCTCGGGCGTCACGGCGCGAACGTACGAGGGCCGGGGCAGGCCCGCGCGTTCCGGCTGGCGGATGCGCTCGGCGGGGCCGGGCTCGCTCAGAGCCACCGCCAGCGGGGCAGGCTAGCGGGGCAGGCTAGCCGCGCTGCCAGTTGACGCCGCGCCCAGCCTCGGGGTCGGGGTAGGACCACGCCACGGCGCCCTGGTCGCAGGCGTACATGCACGTGCCGCACTCGATGCAGTCCTCGAACTGGAAGTGCACCTGGTTCATCTCGTCCAGCGTGTAGCAGTTCGCCGGGCAGACGTACGTGGTGCACTTGTGCGGGCAGCCGGAGTTGCAGATCGCCGTGTCCACGACGATGTGCGGACGGGCCTCGCTCCGGCCCTGGTTGCGGTAGGCGACGCGCCCCAGCCGCTCGGCGAGGGAGAGGAGGTTCGGGGTTCCGGGGTCCGGGTTCATCGGTCCGCGAGGGAGGTGGAGGAAGCGCGTTCTGTGCCTGCTGAGGCGCGCCTCAAAGGTGGCGAGCGGCGCTGGCGCCCAGCTTGAGAAAGTCCACGAGGCCGATGTGCTGTTTCCGCACGTCGCGGAGGATGGCGGTGGCCTTGCGGGTCGGCTCGTTATCGACAGTGAAGAACTCCCGCCCGAAGTCGCACGCCATGCGCGGGAGGGCGCCGGTCATGTGGGGCGAGTGGAGCAGGTGAACGGCGCCCTGGAACGCCTTCATGTCCTGCATCACGTAGCTCTCGTCCAGCCGCTGGCGGTAGCGCTGGAGCTGCGCGGACGAGGTGTCGCCGGCTTCCACGGCCTCCAGTGCGGTCTCCGCCGCGAGGATGCCCGAGCGCATCGCGTAGTCCATGCCCTGGATGGCGCGGCCGGCGTTGAGCACGAGGTGCGCCGCCTCGCCCGCGATCATGAGGCCGTCCATGTAGACCTCGCGCGGGACGCCGCGGATGTCGCCCGTGGAGACCACCTTCGCGCTGTACTCCACGGTCTCGCCGCCGCGCACCATGTCCGCCACGGCGGGGTGCGCCTTGAACGCGTTGAGCAGGTCGTACGGGGTGCGCCCGCTCTCGCGAAGCGCCGCCATCCCGATCACGAGCCCGACCGAGAGCGACTCCGTGTTGGTGTAGAGGAAGCCGCCGCCGTCGATACCGTCCGTCGCCGCGCCGACGAACTCGTTGGTGAGCCCGCTGCGGCCACGGAGTTGGAACCGGTCCTCCACCGTCTCGCGACCGAGGCGGATCACTTCTTTCACGCCCACCGCCACGTGGTCCGCGGGCACGTACTCTTTCTCCAGCCCCACCTGCCGCGCGAGGAGGTTGTTGACGCCCTCGGCGAGGATGACGCACCGCGCGTGGAACTCGTCGCCGCCCGCGCGGATGCCCGTCGCGGCGCCGCTCTCGTCCACGATGACGCTCTCCACGAGGATGTCCGTCGCGAGGAAGGACTCGTCCGGCTTCGGGGACGCCGCGATCGCCTCGTCCACCTTGCCCGCCAGCCACGCGTCGAAGCGGGAGCGGAGGACGGTGACGCCGGTGTACGGCGGGGCGTCGAAGTGGTCGGACTTGAAGTCCAGCGAGAAGGCGCCACCGGCGTCCATCAGCGTGAGGCGACGGTGGTTCACGAACCGCTCCCAGCCGCCGTCCTCCTCTTCCCAGTAGTTGGGCACGAGGCGGTGGAGGTCCGTGCCCCAGAGCACGCCGCCGGAGACGTTCTTGGCGCCGCTCCACTCGCCGCGCTCCACGAGAAGGAACGTCGCGCCAGCGCGCGCGAGGGTCATCGCGGCAGAGAGGCCGGCGATGCCGCCGCCGACGATGATGCAGTCGAATTGCTCGTCCATGGGTCCCGGCCGTGGGTGCCCGGCCGGAAGGGCTTTTCAGTCAGAGCTGAAAGCTACCGCCGGCGGGGACCGCGAACCGCAGACAACGGCGGCCGCCGGAGACCCTCCCGCCGCGCTGGCGGGTGCGATGAGCGAGCGCGAGACGCCCACGGCCCGCGGAGACGAACCGCCAGCCGGGCGGAGCAGGCCGAACCCCTGGCTCCGCCCTACTGGCCCTTCGCCTCGCGGAGCGCCGCGATCAGCGGGGGCAGCACCTGGTGGAGGTCGCCCACGACGCCGTAGGTCGCCACGTCGAAGATGGGCGCGTCCGGGTCCTTGTTGATGGCGACGATGGTGCGGCTGCCGGTCATCCCGGCCACGTGCTGGATCGCGCCGGAGATGCCGACGGCGAAGTACAGGTCCGGCGCCACCACCTTCCCGGTCTGCCCGATCTGCGCCTCCGGCGGGAACAGCCCCATCTCCACGACCGCCCGGCTGGCGCCGATGGCCGCGCCCGTCACCTCCGCCAGCTCGTCCACGAGCGCCTTCCCGCTCTCGTCCCGCACGCCGCGCCCCGCCGCCACGACGACCGTCGCGTCCGCGAGGTCCACGCCGCCGCTCGCCGACGCGATCACCTCGCGCAGCGACGCCTTCAGCGAGGCCGGGTCGGTCGCCAGCGCCACGCGGATCACCTCCGGGGTGACGGCGGATTCTTCGGCCGTGTACGAGCCGGCGCGGACCGAGACGAGGACCGGCGCATCGGCGGGCTTCTCGGCCGTCACCGTCGCGCGGAACTTGGCGGCCATGACCGGGCGCGTGGCCTCCACCGCCGTGCCGCTGGCGGAGAACGCGACCACGTCCGGCAGCGCGGGCGCGCCGAGACGCTGCGCCAGCCCGCCGAGCGCGTCCTTCATCCCCTCCGTACTGGGCATCACGACGATCTCCGGCGCAGCCTCGCGGATGACCGTCGCGAGGGCGTCCACGACGAGGCCGCCGAGCGGCTGCGCGAAGGCGTCGTCGGAGACGGCGTAGACGGTCTGGGCGCCGTAGCGGCCGAGGGTCTCGGCGGCAGCGGTGGCGTCCGGCGCGAAGACGGAAGCGGCGCAGGTCCACCCGTTCTCGCCCGCGATCTGGCGGGCGCGCGTGAGGGCTTCGAGGGCCGTTCGGTTGGGGGTGCCGTCCGAGACGGGGACGTGCGTGAGGATCGTGGGCATCGGTCGGTAGTCGGGGGGGCAGAGGTCAGGGCCGCGTCCGCGTGGGATCCTCCGGATCCTGGCAGGCGAACCCCGATCCCTAGATCGCGCGGGCTTCGTCGGAGAGGAGGCGGACGAGGGTCTGGGCCACGGCGGCGGGCTCGTCGCCCTCCACGCGCTGGCCGGGCTCGCGCTCGGGCGGCATCGCGTAGGCGACGGTGCGCACGGCGGGCGCCTCGGGGCTGGCCTCGACGGTCTCGACGGGCTTCTTCTTCGACGCCATGATCCCCTTGAGGTTGGGGATACGCGGGTCGTTCATGTCGTTGGAGCACGTCACGAGGCACGGCGCGGGCAGCGCGATGACCTCCTGCCCGCGGTCGCCCTGGCGGGTGACGACGAGAGAATCGCCGTCCTGCTCCAGCCCGACGGCGTTGGTCACGTAGGGGCGGCCGAGGGCCTCGGCGAGCATTCCGCCGACGAGCCCGGCGTCCGTGTCCTGCGACTGCTTGCCGGTCAGGATCGCGTCGGCCTCGGAGCCGCCGAGGTGCTCCGCCAGCAGCGCGACGACGGCGCGGGAGTCCAGCGCGGCGTCCTCCGGGATGAGGAGGTGCGTGCCGCGGTCGGCGCCCATCGCGAGGGCCTTCCGCAGCGTCTCCGCGGCCTTCTGCGGCCCGACGAGCACGACTTCCACCTCGCCGCCGTGCGATTCCTTGAGTTGGAGCGCGGCCTCCACGGCGGAGGCGGCGTAGGCGTCCAGCACGACGCGGCCGGCGTCGAGGACGAGCTGGCCGTCCCGCACCTGGGCGGGGGCGGCGACATCGGGGACCTGGTGGATGCAAACGGCGAAGCGCATCGGGGAGCCGGAGAAGCGAGAGCGGAGGGGCCGCGAACGTACCGAGGCTCGCGGCCCGCTGCCACGAAAACGCCCCGCCGCACTGGCGGTCCAACCCGGCGAGACGGACCGCCAGCCGGGCGCGCTCAGGCGGGCTCCAGCAGGGAGACCTTCGCGCCTGTCGGGTCCTCCACGAGCGCGAACCGGCCGACGTGCGGCGCTTCGTGCGGCCCGAAGTGGACGGTCCCGCCCAGCTCTCGGACCCGTTCCAGCGCGGCCTCGATGTCGTCCACGGCGAGGTACGGCATCCAGTGCGAGGCCATGTCGCCCCACTCCTCGGTCATGCCGAAGAGGCCGCCCACGGCTTCGTCGCCGTTGCGGAGGGTGTGGTAGGTGACGCCGCCGAGGTCAGCGGAGGTGTGGGTCCAGCCGAGGAGGCCGGTGTAGAAGGCGAGGGCAGCGTCGGCATCGCGGGTGGCGAGTTCCATCCACGCGAAGGTGCCGGGGGGTGCAGGCATGACGGGAGGCGTCGGTGAGGGGACGGCAAGATGGCGCGCGCGGGCGCCCCCTCGTTGTCACCCCGCCGCGCTGGCGGATCCGTTCAGCGCCACCGCCAGCCGGGCGGGAACGAGAGCCGCCCGCCCCGGAGCGCCCGAAGGCTCCCGAGGCGGGCGGCGCGCGCAGAGGCGCGGAGGCGCTTAGTCCTCCTGCTCGTCCGGCGACTTCTGCGGCTCGCCGTGGCCCGGCTCCAGCACCACGTCGATCAGGCCGAAGTCCCTGGCCTCCTGGGGGCTCATGAAGTTGTCGCGGTCGGTCTCGCGCTCGATCGTCGCCACGTCCTGCCCGGTGTGGTGCGCGAGGACCTCGTTGAGCCGCTGGCGGATGTAGAGGATCTCCTTCGCCGCGATCTCGATGTCCGAGGCCTGCCCTTGCGCGCCGCTCGACGGCTGGTGGATCATGATCCGCGAGTTGGGGAGCGCCGCGCGCTTGCCCGCCGCGCCGCCCGCGAGGAACACGCTGCCCATGCTCGCCGCCAGCCCGACGCAGATCGTCGCGACGTCCGGCTTGATGAACTGCATGGTGTCGTAGACGGCCATGCCGGAGTACACCTGCCCGCCGGGCGAGTTGATGTACAGGTTGATGTCCTTGTCCGGGTCGTCCGCCGCGAGGAAGAGCAGCTGCGCGACGGCGAGGTTGGAGGTCTGGTCGTTGACCGGCGTCCCGAAGAGGACGATGCGGTCCTTCAGCAGGCGGCTGAAGATGTCGAACGAGCGCTCCCCGCGGGTGGTCTGCTCGATGACCATCGGGACGAGGGCGTTGACCGGCGCGTTCTGCTGCGGGCCGGAGTAGATGTCGTCCGGGAGGGTGGTGAGGCTCCGCGAGAACGAGAGGAAGTCGTGGACCTTGGACATGTCGGGGTCGGAGGGGTGTGCCGTGGAAGTTCGCGCCCTCGCACCCGGCGTGCCGCGGCACGGTTCCAACGCATGCCCCCGCACCGGCGAGCGCCCCCGCCAGCGGCGACCGACCTTGTGCCGCAACCCCGCGCTTCCCTCCCGCGTCCCCGCGCCGATGCCCCCTGATCCCCTCCCCCCTCTCCTCGCGCGCCTGGACCGCCGCGCCGACCGTCTCCGCGCCCGCAGCCTCCGGCTTTCCCGCGCCCGGCTGGCGGTCGTGCTCATCGGGCTCGGGCTGGCGGCGTCGGGCGTGGTGCCCGTGAGCGACTGGTGGGTCGGGATCGCGACGCTGCTGGCGTTTCTCGCCCTCGTGCGCGTGCACGACCGCGTGGAGCGCGCGCGGACCCAACTGGCGACGTGGCGCGCGCTCAAGGCCCGGCACCTCTCCCGGCGCGATCTGGACTGGGAGGCGCTCCCGCTCGTCCCCGCCCCGGCACCGCCGGACCATCCGTACGCCTCAGACCTGGACCTCTGCGGCCCGCGCTCGCTCCTCCACCTTGTGGACGCGGCTGGCACTGCGGGCGCGAGCCGCCGCCTCCGCGACTGGCTGCTCGATCTCGACTTCGGCGGTGCGCCCGAGCGGCAGGCCCGCGTCCGCGCCCTCGTCCCGCGCGAGCGGCTCCGCGACCGCCTCGCGCTGCTGGCGCACACCGCCAGCGGGTCGGTGGACCGCCGCTGGGACGATGCCACCGTCCGCGGCTGGATCGCGGCGCCCCCGCCCGACCGCTCGCTCCGGGTCTGGCTCGTCGTGCTCGGCGCGCTGGCGGTGCTCACGCCCGCGCTGTTCGCGCTCGCGCTGAGCGGCGGGCCGTCGCTCTGGGGCTACTCGCTCGTGGCCTACATCCTGCTCTACCTCTCCATGTACGGCCGCGTGGCCGAGGTCTTCGACCGGACGTACGACCTGGAGCGCGGGCTGCGCGAGGCGGCCCCGCTCCTCACGTTCCTGGAGCGCGAGGCGCCGCGGCTGCCGGACGCGCTCGCTCCGGTCCTCGCGCCCCTCACTGGTGCGGACGCTCCGAGCGCGAGGCTCCGCCGCCTCCGCCGGCTCGCGAGCGCCGCTGCCGTGACCCGCAACGACATCGGGCGGATCGTGCTCAACCTGCTCCTGCCGTACGACCTCCTGCTGACCCTGGCGCTGGAGCGGGTCCGCGGCGAACTGGCGGCGCGGCTGCCCGCGTGGCTGGACGCGCTCTACGAGACCGAGGCGCTCGCCGTCCTGGCGGGCACGCACGCGCTCCGCCCCGAGGCCACGGCGTTCCCGGACCTGCTCACCGCCTCCGCCAGCGCGGACGCGGCGGCCCCGCTGCTGGAGGCCCACGATCTCCGCCATCCGCTCCTCCCGCTGACGGGCGCCGTCGGCAACGAGGTGGCGTTGGAGGCGGGCGGCGTGATCGTCGTGACCGGCTCCAACATGTCGGGCAAGAGCACCTTCCTCCGCGCGATCGGCGTGGCGACGGTCCTCGCGTGGGCCGGCGGGCCCGTCTGGGCGCGGTCGCTCGCCCTCGCGCCGCTGCGGCCGTTCACCTCCATGCGCATCGGCGACGTGCTGCAGGAGGGGCTCTCCACCTTCTACGCCGAGGTCCGCCGCCTCCGCCGCGTGCTGGACGGCGTGGACGCGAGCGCCCCCGCGCCCGCCCTCGTCCTCATCGACGAGATGCTGCGCGGGACGAACAACCGCGAGAGGCTGGCGGGCGCGCAGGGCGTGACCCGCGCCCTCGCCGGAGCGAACGCCACGAGCCTCGTCGCCACGCACGACCTCGCGCTGGCGGACCTGGAGCATGAGGACCGGCGCGTCCGCAACGCGCACTTCCGCGAGCGCGCCGAGGGCGACCGCCTCGCGTTCGACTACGCGCTGCGCGAGGGGCCCTGCCCCACCACGAACGCGCTCGTCATCATGGCGCGCGCCGGGCTCCCCGTGGAAGAACCGGCCGAGGCCGGGTGAGGCGCGAGGGCCGGCGACCCGGTAGCTACTCCCGACGCCCTCGCCCGCCCATGCTGCTCCTCGCTGTTCTCCTCTGGATCGCGCCCGCCGATACCGCTGCCTCGGTCCGCTGGACCCACGACGCCCTCGCCTTCTGGGCCTCCGCCGATGACGACCAGCGGCAGGCCGCCGTGGACGCCGCGCGAGGCGACAGCACGGGCCTCCGCGCCCTCCGACCGCTCCCGCCAGCGGGGCGGCTCTGGACGCTCCTCGCGCTCGCTCAGGCCGACGCCGCGCCCCATGGGCCCGCGGCCGTCGCCGGGGCCTCCGCGGCCGTCCTCGATTCCCTCCTCCCCACCGACGCCCTCCGCCAGCGCGTGGCCGCCCGGCTGGCGGACGCCACCGCGGCGCTCCCGGACACAGCGGGGCTCGCGCTCGGACGCCACCTCGCGCTCCGGCGCCTTCGCGCCCACCCCGCCAACGACCCGACGTGGCGCGGCCTGCGTCCCACTGGGCCGCACGTCTGGGCGCCGTCCCCCGGCACGGAACCGGAGGGGGCCGCCGTTCCCGGCTTCCGCCCACTCGTCCTCCGCCGCGCCGACCAGTTCCGCCCGCCCCCGCCGCCCCTCCCCGGCTCCGACGCCTTCGCGAGTGCGCTCGCCGAAGTCCGCGAGGCCGCCCAGACCCGGACCGCCGCCCAGCGACGCGCCGCCCGCTTCTGGGCCCTCCGCCACAGCGCGACGGAGTGGACCCGCCGCGCCGCCGACCTCCTCGCGCGGGAGAACACTCCAGACCCCGAGGCCGCGCGCACCCTGGCCCACCTCCACGCCTCCCTCTACGACGCCACCATCGCCTGCTGGGAGGCCAAGTACCACTACTGGCTCCTCCGCCCGGAACACGCGGACTCCACCATCACCCGGCCGTTCGGCGTGGCGCTGCCCAACTTCCCCGCCTACCCGTCGGGCCACGCGTGTACGGCGGGCGCGGCCGAGACCATCCTGACGGCGGCTCTCCCGGGTGCGGCGGACGAGATCCGCGCGGCGGCGTGGGAGATGGCGGAGTCCCGGCTCTGGGGCGGCGTCCACTACCGCTTCGACAACGACGCGGGCCTCGCGCTCGGCCGGGCCGTCGCGCGCACCGTCGCCGATCACCCCGACCGGCTGGCGGTGCCGCTCGGCGAGGCGGACGAATAGAGAGCGGCGCCGCCCCCGGAGGAACGGCGCCGCAATCCATCGGAACGGGGGGCTCAGCGGCCGGGGCGCTTCCGCAGAATCGCGATGGCCTCCGTCTCCGCCATCCGCCCGTCCGGGCGGGCCACGAAGAAGATCAGGAACGGCTCGCCCGATT
>DUBD01000020.1 GCA_012960515.1 Bacteroidota bacterium
TCGCCAGATCAGAGGTCACGGCATTCCCGAAGATATCCTTGCCCATCGCGACCGAGAGCACGCCCTTGCTCTTCCGGAAGCTCTCGGACTCCAACACCTCACGCAGGAATACGGTTTCGCGCTGCGGATTCGGCACCTCGATTCCGACGACGGACTTGCCGGGCAACGGCGCGATGATGCGAATCGAGATCGCTCGCAGCGCCATCGTGAGATCATCCGTCAGGTTCACGATCTTGTTGACCTTGATTCCCGCCGCCGGCTCGTATTCGTACATCGTGATCACGGGGCCGGGATGGACGCGCACGACCCGTCCGGTCACACCGAAGTCCGCGAGCTTCTTCTCGAGGATCTTCGAGTTCATGAGGAGCGAGTCGCGGTCGTAGGTCCGTTCGCCGCCGAGTGGGGGCGCGAAGAGGGAAACGTCCGGAAGTCGGAAAGGCCCGCTCGGCCCCGCGTCGTGGAAGCGAAACGCCTCCTGCTCCGGCTTTCTCGTCAATCGGCGCTCTTCGTCGTGGTCGACGATGTCGGGCCCGTCTCCCGGGCGCAGCCTACGCGCGGGCGGCGGGTTCTCGCTGTCCGTCTCGGCGAGTACCTCGATCGGCGCCGGGGGTTCTTCGACCGCACGAGAGGCATCCTCGAAGGACAATTTGGGTTCGCGCCGTTCCTGCACCCGCGTACGTCTCGCGCGCTGTTCCCGTCGCACGGGAATCGAAGTGACCCATTCGCGGAGTCGAATCGCAGTGCGGCCCACTCCGACAACGACCCTCCGCGTGGCCCGAAGACACGCCTCGGCACCGACTCGCGCCTGGCTGAAAATCCAATCCCCCGCCCAGAGCGCCCCGCCTCCCGCCCAGGCGCCCGCACGCCCGATCAAACCGAGCGTCGCGCCGGTGGAGATCCCGGTCGCCGACGCGCTGGACTCGTTGGCGCCCAAGCAGATCGGGCCGGAGGAGCACGCGGGCTTAGTGGGGTCCATGGGGCTGGAGGCCGCGCTACGGGTCCCGTTCGAGGGCGCCGCGGATGGCGTGTTCGTGGTCGCAGGCGAGACCGACGGCGTGGAGGCCGCCGCCGCGGCCCGGCTGGCGGCGCTGTTCAGCACGCTCTGGGCGTGGACCGAGGCCGAGGCCCGCTTCCAGCGAACCGTGGCTGACCTGGACGACGCGCTCTTCACCTTCGGCTACGACGCCGACGGCGAGCGGCGCTACGCCTTCGCGACGCCGCAGATGGAGCAGGTGGCCGGGGTCCCGGCTCCCGCCCTCATGGGCGGCGAGGTGAACTGGGAGGTGCTCGTGGACGACGCCGACGCGGAGGCCTTCGCCGAGCACGACGCCCGCCTCCAGTCCGGCGAGCCCAGCCGCCTCGACTACCGCATCCGCGATGAAGAGGGAGACGTGCGCTGGGTCAGCGAGCGCGCCACGCCCAACATCGACGCCGCGGGGCGCTTCGCCATCGGCGGGATCCTCTCGGACATCACGGAGCGGAAAACGGCGGAGCAGGCGCTCGTCCGCGCGAGGCTGACCGCGGAGCGCGCGGCGCGGACGCGGATGTCGTTCCTCCGCATGATGAGCCATGAGCTGCGGACGCCGCTCGGCGCCATTCGGGGCTTCGCCGACATCCTGAAGGAGGAGGTCCGTGCGCTGGAGGGCGCGCCGGAGGAGATCCCGGAGTTCGCGCAGACCATCGCGGAGGCGGCGGACCGCGCGCTCCGCCTCGTCTCCAGCCTGCTGGACCTCTCGCGACTGGAGACCGGCGCCATCGACCTCGCCCGCCAGCCGATCGAGCTGGATGCGCTCGCGGCTGGGGTCGCCTCGCGCTACGCGCCGCAGGCGGAGGCGAAGGGCGTGGCGCTCCACATGGAACGCTCGGCCGGCTCCGCGGTGGTCCACGCCGACCCCTCGCGATTGGAGCAGGTCGTGGACGGGCTGCTCTCCAACGCCGTCAAGTTCACCGAAGCGGGCGAGATCCGTGTCCGCGTGGAGGCCGCAGAGACCGAGGCGCAGCTCATCGTCACCGACACGGGCGTCGGGATCAGCGAGGCGTTCGTGGACGGGCTGTTCGAGCCGTTCTCGCAGGAGGACCACCGCGTGAACCGGAAGTTCGAGGGATCGGGCCTGGGCATGGCCATCGCGGCGGGTCTGGTCAAAGCGATGGAGGGGCGGATCGAGGTGGAGAGCGAGCAGGGCGTGGGCTCCACGTTCACCGTCGCGCTCCCGCTCGTGCGCGAGGCGTAGCCGCCGGCTGGCGGAGGCGCCGAGCGTAGCTCGCTCAGTCCGACCGCCAGTCGAGCAGGCCACGTTCGCGTTCTTCCAGTCCCCAGCCTGTGACACTCGGCTGGCACGCCGGCGCGGTAGTCTGGCAGAAACCCGCCTGACGACCCATGCCGATCGACTGGAGCCGACTCGCCGCCCCCTTCCCCGCCGACGACATCGAGTGGAAGCCCGGCGCCACCACGCGCGACAAGAAGAAGGGCCTCGCGATGGCCTACATCACCGCCCGCGCCGTCCAGGAACGGCTGGACGAGGTGTTCACGCCGGGCGGCTGGAAGAACGAGTTCCGCGCCGGCCCCGAGGGCGGCGTCATTTGCCGCATCTACTTCAAGAACGATGACGGCGACTGGGTCTGGCGCGAGGACGGCGCGGACAACACGGACGTGGAGGCCGTCAAGGGCGGCCTCTCCAACGCGATGAAGCGCGCCGGCGCGGCGCTCGGCATCGGGCGCTACCTCTACAAGCTGCCGCAGGCGTGGGTGCCGCTGGACGAGCGGGGCCGGTTCGCGCAGACGCCCCGCATCCCACGCGAGTTCTTGCCCGCCGGTAGCTCCGCGCCCGCCCCGGCGAACCGCCAGCGCGAGGCCGCGCCGCGCCCGACTGGCGGCCGTCCCGAGCGGGACGAGCCTCGCCGGGGCGCCCCTCGGAACGAGCCGCCCCGGAAGGAGACGCCCCGGAACGAGCCTCGCTCTGAGTCGCGCGAGTCGTCCTCGCGCCCGACGCCCCGCGCGGGGCAGAAGCGGGTGATCCGCCGCGTCGGTGGTCAGGACGTGGGCGGTGACGGCTCCAACCGCCCGCCCGCGCGCCCGTTCTAGCCTCGCGCAGCGGCACCGCCAGCGGGGCGAGAACCGGGGGAGGGGAGAGGCGCGTACACTCCGCGCACCTCTTCCCCTCCCATGACGATTACCTACTTCGGACACTCCGCCCTCCAGGCGGAGACCGGCGGCACGACGCTCCTCTTCGACCCCTTCATCTCGGACAACCCAATGGCCGAGGGCGTCGTCACCGCGGACGAGCTGGCGCCGGACGTGGTCCTGCTGACGCACGCGCACTTCGACCACTACGGCGACACGGAGCCCATCCTCGAACGTACCGGCGCGCTGCTCGTGGCCCAGTTCGAGATCATGAGCTACGTGCAGAAGCAGATCGAGCACGAGGCGTTCCAGCCCATGAACACGGGCGGCACCGCCAGCTTCGACTGGGGCCGCGTGACCAACACCTACGCCCGGCACTCCTCCTCCTTCGGGGACGGTACCTACGGCGGGCTGGCGGGCGGCTTCATCGTGGAGACGGGCGGGAAGACGATCTACCACGCCGGGGACACGGCGTACTTCGCCGAGATGGCGGACATCGGCGAGCGGTTCGACATCGACGTGGCGTTCCTGCCCGTGGGCGACGTGCTCACGATGGGGCCGGAGGACGCCGTCCGCGCCGCGAAGCTGCTCCAGCCGAAGCTGACTGTGCCCGTCCACTGGGGCACGCTGCCGTTCTTCACCGGCACGCCGGAGGCGTTCGTGGAGCAGATGGAGGCCGCCGGGATGAAGGCGCAGAAGATGGAGCCCGGCGACACCCTCGATGTGTAGCGACCTCCTGCCCGCCGCGACGGCCTCCGTCGCCGAGACGATCCACCTGGGCGAGCAGATCGCCGCGAGGCTGCAGCCCGGCGACGTGGTCGCGCTCACCGGCGACCTCGGCGCGGGGAAAACGCACCTCGCGAAAGGGCTCGTCCGCGGCCTCGGCGGCGATCCCGAGGCCGTGACCTCGCCCACGTTCGTCCTTGTGACCGAGCACGCCACGGACCCGCCCGTGCGCCACCTCGACCTCTACCGGCTGGAGACCGAGCACGAGTTGGACAGCATCGGGCTGGACGAGCTGCTGAACGACCCGGAGCACGTCACGCTCGTGGAGTGGCCGGAGCGCGCCCGCGACCGGTTCCCCGCGCACACGCTCGTGCTGCGCCTCTCGCACGAGGGCGGCGACCAACGCCGGATCGAGCAGGCGGAGGCGCTGCCTGCCGACACCCCATGACGCCCGCCCAGGCCGAGGCCGTCCTCTTCGACCTCCCGCGGTTCGCGGACCGCGGCGCGAGCGCCTACGCGCCGGGCCTGGACCGCGTCCGCGCCCTGCTCCGCGCGATGGGCGATCCGCACCTCGGGCTGCCCGCGGTCCACGTGGCGGGCACGAACGGGAAAGGCTCCACGGCCTCATTCGTCGCGGCCATCGGGACCGCCAGCGGGCGGCGCGTGGGGCTCCACACCTCGCCGCACCTGCTCTCCCTCCGGGAGCGGATGCGCGTGGACGGCGAGCCCGCCCCGCCCGAGTGGCTGGCGGCGGCGGTCGAAAGGCACGAAGCGGCCTTCCGCGAGATCGGGCCGAGCTTTTTCGAGGCGACCGTCGCGCTGAGCCTGCTCTATTTCCGCGAGCGCGAGGTGGACCTCGCCGTCGTGGAGGTGGGCCTGGGCGGGCGGCTGGACGCGACGAACGTGGTGGAGCCGGTCGCCTGCCTCGTGACGCACATCGGGATGGACCACACGGACCTGCTCGGCGATACGCTCGGCGCCATCGCGCGGGAGAAGGCTGGCATCGCGAAGCCGGGCGTCCCGTTCCTCCACGCGCTCGGCCCGGGAGACGCGCGCGACGCGCTCGAAGACGAGGTCCGCCAGCGGGGCGCGGAGCCCGAGCGAGTCCGCGAGACCGTCGCGCTGGCGGAGGCGGTGGGCGGGCTCCGGTTCACGACAACGCGGGGCACGGTCGGGCCAGTCGCGCTCGGGCTGCCGGGCGAGCACCAGCGGTGGAACGCCGCGCTGGCGGTCCGCGCCGCCGAGATCGCGTGGCCGGAGGCGTCGGCGGTGCCCGTGGGGCTCCGCGAGGTGGTCGCGCGGGCCGGGCTCCGTGGGCGCGGCGAGCGGTGGAGCGGGGACCCGCGGATCGTGCTGGACGTGGCCCACAACGCGGACGGGTGGGCGGCCGCGCTGCAGAACCTCCGCCCTGTAGGTACCCTGTGGGTCCTCGCGGGTATGATGGCAGACAAAGACGCCACCGCACTCGCGTCCCTTCTCGCTTCCACTTCCGCCCGCCTCTTCACGATCGATCTCCCCGGTGACCGCGCCCTCCCCGCCACCGCCTTCGTGCGAATGGTCGCGGAGCACGGCGGCGCAGCCGAGGTGGCGCCCAGCGCCGCCGACGCGCTCCGCCAGTTCCGCCGCGAGGCGGGGCCGGACGACCTCCTGCTCGTTACGGGCTCGCACGTCACCGTAGCCGAGGCCCTTGCCGCGCTGCGCCACGGCGGAGCCGACTGAAAAACGAAGACCTGCGCGAGGTCGGATCCCTTCGCGCGGCCGTCCGTCATACCGGATCCACGTGCGCGCATTCGGACCCGCCGCCCTTCTCTCCGCGCGCCGTTCTTGCCCTTCCCCTCTTTGACCCCGGGGCCGCCATCGGCTGGCGCCCCTTCGCGACATGACCATCACCACCCTCGAGCAGAAGAAGGTCCCCGAGCTTCGCGAGATCGCGCGGCGCTTGGGCCTCCGGGGCGTCTCCGACCTCACGCGTCAGGACCTCATCTACCGCATCCTCGAGGCCCAGGCCGACGACGCCGCCGAGGACAGCCCGCGTGGCGGGGACCGACCGCCAGCTCGTGGCGCAATCGACCTCACCCGCTCCGCACCCAGCGAGGCGGCTCCCTCACGGGAAACCCTCCGCGAGCACGCCGCAGACCGCGAGGCCGAGCGCCCGCGCCGCCGCCGCCCTCAGCGCCCCCGCCTGCCCATCTCGGACGACTGGCCGGACTACATGCAGGGCTACGACCCGCAGGCCGTCACGCTCCAGGGGCTCTTCGGCAAGACCGGCGTACTGGAGATCCTCCCCGACGGCTACGGGTTCCTCCGCTCCGCCGAGTACAGCTACCTCCCGTCCCCGGACGACATCTACGTCTCGCCGAGCCAGATCAAGCGGTTCTCGCTCCGCATCGGTGACACCATTGACGGGCAGATCCGGCCGCCGAAGGAGGGCGAGCGGTTCTTCGCGCTTCTGCGCGTCAACTCCATCAACGGGCGCTCTCCTGAGGAGCTCTCGGAGCGCACCTCGTACGACTTCCTCACGCCGGGCTACCCGGACGAGCAGATCGTCCTGGAGACGGAAAGCAGCGAGCTCTCGACCCGCGTGATCGACCTGTTCGCGCCCATCGGGAAGGGGCAGCGCGGCCTCATCGTGGCGCAGCCGAAGACGGGCAAGACCGTCCTGCTGCAGAAGATCGCGAAGGCGATCGAGACCAACGACCCGGACGCCTACCTCATCGTGCTACTCATCGACGAGCGGCCGGAGGAGGTGACGGACTTCAGCCGCAGCATCCGCGGTGAGGTCATCGCGAGCACGTTCGACGAGGCGCCCGAGCGCCAGGTCCACATCGCGGACCTCGTGCTGGAGAAGGCGAAGCGGCTCGTGGAGGCAGGCCAGGACGTGGTCATCCTCCTGGACTCCATCACGCGGCTGGCGCGCGCGCACAACGCGGTCTACCAGAACGAGGGCGGCGTGAGCCGCACCATGAGCGGCGGCCTGGAAGCGGGCGCGCTCCGCGGTCCCAAGCGGCTCTTCGGCGCAGCGCGGTCCGTGGAGGAGGGCGGCAGCCTGACCGTGATCGGGACGGCGCTCGTGGACACCGGCTCCCGCATGGACGACGTCATCTTCGAGGAGTTCAAGGGCACCGGCAACATGGAGCTGGCGCTCACGCGCGACCTCGCGAACCGCCGGATCTACCCCGCCATCGACATCCCGCGGAGCGGGACCCGTCGCGAGGAGATGCTGCTCTCCGAGGAGCGTCTCCGCCGTGTCTGGCTGCTCCGCCAGCTGCTGGCGGACATGGACGCCGTGGAGGCCATGACCTTCCTGCTGGACAAGATGCGCGGGACCGAGAGCAACGACGCCTTCCTGGAGACGATGAACAGTTAGGGAGCGGCTGGCGGATGCGTCCGGCGATGCCGATCCTCCGGCCTGCACTCCTTCGCTCCTCATGGAAGCCATCCTGCTCGACATGGACGGCGTCTTGGTGGACGTCAGCGGGTCGTACCGCCGCGTGATCGCCGAGACGTACGCCCGCATCGCCGGCCACCCCCTCGCGCCTGACGCCATCCAAGCCAAGAAGGACGCCGGCGGCTTCAACAACGACTGGGTGCTGACGCAGTCGCTGCTGCAGGACGCTGGCATCGACGTGCCCTTCGAGGAGGTCGTGGAGGAATTCGAGCGCCGCTACCGCGGCGACAACTACGACGGCCTCATCCGCGAGGAGACGCCCGCCATCTCCACGGAGACGCTCCGCCAGCTGGCGGCCATCGCCCCGCTGGCGCTCGTCACGGGGCGCGTGGAGGCGGACGCGCACTGGACGCTCCGGCACTTCGGGTGGGACGCGTTCATCCCCCTCGTGGTGGGGATGGAGACGCAGGCGGGACGCGAGAAGCCGGACCCCTTCGCGCTGACGTACGCCCTGGATCAGCTCGGCGCGGCGCCGGAGGCGGCCGTCATGGCGGGAGACACCGTGGACGACATCCGGGCGGCGGTCGCGGCGGGGGTGACGGTTGGGGCATTGGCGGCGGCCGTGCCGACG
>DUBD01000021.1 GCA_012960515.1 Bacteroidota bacterium
GAGCGCGTCTGGGGGTACCTGTTCGACGAGGTGGACCGGCTGGTGGGGCGGGAGGCCGTCGCGGCGTGAACGAGGTGGGGATGAATGGGGCGGCAGATGTCCAAGAGGCGGATCCTCCGTCCGTCTTCGATCTCTACTACGACCTTCCTCCCCCAGACGGGGGAGGCCAGGAGGGGGTGATGGAGCGGAGCGCGAGACCACGCCCGGACATCACCCTCCCCGGCGTGCTTCGCACGCGTCCCCTCCCGTCTGGGAGGGGAAGGACTCTGGGGAGTACGCTTGTCATGAGGCGTTCTGCCTCGCCGGTCGTGTTCTCGTTTGACTTCTGTTCGCCGCGCCATGCGTGACACCGCGTACACCCGCTGGGGCAAAGGGCTGCTGGATCGGACGGCCGCGGCGGCGGGGCTGGTGGTCCTGAGCCCGCTGCTCGTGCTCCTCGCGTTACTCGTGCGCACGAAGCTGGGCTCGCCCGTCCTCTTCCGCCAGCAGCGCCCCGGTCAGGGCGGCAAGCCGTTCACGCTCATCAAGTTCCGGACGATGACGGACGCACGGGGCCCGGACGGCGCGCTCCTCCCGGATGCCGACCGGCTCCCGGCCTTCGGGCAGTTCCTCCGGAGCACGAGCCTGGACGAGTTGCCCGAGCTGTGGAACGTGCTCAAGGGCGAGATGAGCCTCGTCGGCCCCCGGCCGTTGCTCATGCGCTACGTGGAGCGGTACACGCCCGAGCAGGCACGGCGCCACGAAGCCAAGCCCGGCATCACCGGCCTCGCGCAGGTCTACGGCCGCAACGCGATCTCGTGGGAGGAGAAGTTCGCGATGGACGTGCAGTACGTGGACCGGGTCTCGCTCGGGCTGGACCTGCGGATCCTCGTGCGGACGGTTCTCCAAGTGGTCCGCCGCGATGGCGTCTCCGCCGATGCCCACGTGACCATGCCCGAGTTCACCGGGCGCGAGTCGGCATGAGCGTGCTAGTGGTCGGGGCAGGAGGGCACGCGAAGGTGGTGATCGCCACGCTCCAGGCGCAGGGGAGAAACGTCGTGGGTGTCGTGGACGACGATGCCACGTTGCACGGCAGCACGCTGCTCGGCTGTCCGGTTCTCGGCGGCACGGATCGGCTGGCGGCGCACGACGGCGAGGCGGTTCTCGCCATCGGCTCCAACCGGATCCGCCAGCGGCTGGCGGCGGCGTTCCCCGAGGCGCGATGGACGCGCGCGGTGCATCCCGCATCGGTCGTCCACGAGAGCGTGAGGCTGGGGCCGGGCACGGTCGTCTTCGCGGGCGCGGTGATCCAGCCGGACACGCAGATCGGTGCACACGCGATCGTCAACACGGGCGCGGCGGTGGACCACGACGGGCGGATCGGGGACTACGTGCACCTCGCGCCGGGCGTGCACCTCTCGGGAGGTGTGACGGTGGAGAAGGGGGGCTTTCTCGGAGTGGGCTCTGCCTGTCTCCCCGGCACCCGCGTCGGTGCGTGGACCACGGTCGGCGGCGGCGGTGTCGTCGTGCGCGACCTTCCCCCGGGTGTGACGGCAGTGGGTGTCCCCGCCCGGCCGCTGCCGTGACCCGCGTCGCGGCTTCGAGAAGAGATTCCTCCCTTGAGGGAGGTGTCCCGCTTTGCGGGACGGAGGGTGTTCCCCTCAGAGTCCCACGCTCGCACGGAGCCCCAGGCCTGTCCGAACACCCCCACCCGCTTCGCGGGAGCCCCCTCAAGGGGGCGGGTTCGTACCTCAGCGCGTTGCTGCACACGTCCCCTCCCGTCTGGGAGGGGAGGATTGAGAAGACCTTCTGTCCCTGATCTGACCTCTCCCGCCTGCCGAACGGCGGCGCCCGTATGACCGACCGCCTCTACCTCTCCCCCCCCCACATCGGCCCCGACGAGCTGGCGCTCGTGACCGAGGCCTTCGAGACCAACTGGGTGGCCCCCGTCGGTCCCCACGTAGACGCCTTCGAGCGGGAGTTCGCCGCGTACGTGGGCGCCGAGCACGCCGTCGCGCTGAGCTCCGGGACGGCCGCGCTGCACCTCGCGCTGCGCGACCTCGGCATCGGCCCCGGCGACGAGGTGCTCGTCTCCACGCTGACCTTCTGCGCGAGCGTCAACCCGATCCTCTACGAAGGGGCCACGCCGGTCTTCGTGGACAGCGAGCGGGCCTCGTGGAACCTGGACCCCAATTGGGTGGAAGACGCCTTCCGCCAGCGCGCGGCGGCAGGGAAGCAGTTCGCGGCGCTCGTGCCGGTCCACCTCTACGGCCAGAGCGCCGACCTCGACGCGCTGGCGGCGCTCTGCGAGCGCTACGGCGTGCCGATGATCGAGGACGCGGCCGAGGCGCTGGGCGCCAGCTACAAGGGCCGCTCGCCGGGCACGACGGGTCGCGCGGGCATCTACTCCTTCAACGGCAACAAGATCATCACCACCTCGGGCGGCGGGATGCTCGTGACGGACCGCGCCGAGACGGCCGCGCACGTCAAAAAGATGGCGACGCAGGCGCGCGAACCTGCGGCGCACTACGAGCACGCCGAGGTGGGCTTCAACTACCGCCTGAGCAACGTGCTCGCGGGGATCGGTCGCGGCCAGCTCCGCGTGCTGGACGACCGGGTGAACGCGCGGCGGCGCGTTTACGAGGCGTACCGCGAGGCGCTCGGCGACCTCCCGGGGCTCACCTTCATGCCCGAGGCCGAGTGGGGCCGCCACACCCGCTGGCTCACCTGCCTCACGATCGATGCGGAGGCGTTCGGCGCCACGCCCGAGGCCGTCCGGCTGGCGCTCGAAGCGGAGAACATCGAGGCGCGGCCCGTCTGGAAGCCGATGCACCTCCAGCCCGTCTACGCGGGGTACGAGAGCATCGGCGGCGCGGTGGCCGAGGACCTCTTCGCGCGAGGTCTCTGCCTGCCGTCCGGCTCCGCGATGACGGAGGGCGACATCGCGCGGGTCGTGGAGGCGGTTCGGGCCTGCGCGGCCACGGCTGCCGCCTAGGGCGTATCGCGAGGCGAGAGGGGGGCGGCTCACCGCTCCCTCTCGCCGCTGCAGACTCCAACAGCACCCGCCAGCGCGCGGCAGCGGGGAAGGGCGTGGTGCATACGCTGCATGGGAGGCGTGTAGCCCCACGCGCTCGTTAGGAGGGGCGGAGGGATCGGACGGTACCGGAAGCGCTTTTTGTCCACCCGATACAGGCCCTCTATGTTCTCATAGGGAGAAATTATGCTAGATAGCTGGAGGTTCGCGGGATCGAGTGGCATATTGCCCGGCCCCACCGCCTTGTTGTTCTCCCCGGGTCACGCGCCATCGGCCAGAGGCGCTGGCGCATCAGTGGAGTTCGTTTTTCCCGCCCCCACACGATGAAGGGTATTCTTACGGTCAAATTCCTGGCCGATGTTCTGGTCTGGGCGGCTCTGGCGCCGCTCGCGTTCGTTCTCCGCCTCGAAGGCGACGTGCTCGCCTACGCGGACGCGCTGCTGCTGTACGCGTCGGTCGGCCTGCTGGTGAAGGTGGGGGCGGTTCTGGCAGCCCGCCTGCACCTCCGCCCGTGGCGGTGGGTCGGCGTGCGGGACCTCGCGCGGCTGCTCGCGACGGTGGGCGTGGTGACGGCGGTGCTCTTCGTGGTGGCGTTCGTGGCGGGCGAGATCGTGACCATCCCGCGGAGCGTGCCCCTCATCGAAGGGCTGCTGGCGGTGCCGGCCCTCAGCGGGCTCCGGATGACGAGCCGCCTCCGCAACGAGCGCTCGCGCCGGCCGGCTCAGGAGGCGCGTCGCGTCCTGATCGTGGGGGCCGGGGAGGCGGGCATGGCCGTCGTGCGGGACCTGCTCCGCAACCCCGAGCACGGCCTGAACCCCATCGGCTTCCTGGACGACAAGGAGTGGAAGCGGCGCCAGCCGCACCTCGGGCGCCCCGTGCTCGGGACGCTGGCGGACCTGGAGAGCGTGGTGGAGGAGTACGGCATCCGCGAGGTCATCATCGCGATGCCCTCCGCCCCAGGCCGCGTGGTGCGGCAGGTGGTGGAGGCGGCGCAGCGGGCAGGGGCCACGAGCCGGACGGTCCCCTCGCTGGCGGAGCTGGCGACCGGCGAGGTGCAGGTGGTGCAGCTGCGAGACATCAACCTCGAAGACCTCCTCGGGCGCGACCCCGTGCGCCTGGACAAGGACCCCATCCGCGCCTACCTCCAGGGCGCCGACGTGCTGGTAACCGGCGCGGGCGGCTCCATCGGCTCCGAGATCATCCGCCAGGTGGCGCAGTTCGGGCCCGCCAGCCTGACGCTCGTGGGGCGGGGCGAGAACAGCGTCTTCCTCATCGACCGGGAACTGGGCCAGCGGTGGCCGGAGATCCCACGCGAGGCCGTCATCTGCGACGTCCGCGACCGCCACTCCCTGGCGGCCGTCTTCGAGCGGGTCCGCCCGCAGGTCGTCTTCCACGCCGCGGCGCACAAGCACGTGCCGCTGATGGAGGCCAACCCGGAGCAGGCGGTGTGGAACAACGTCGTCGGCACGCGCAACGTCGCCGAGCTGGCGGCGGCGCACGGCGTGGCCCGCCTCGTCAACATCTCGACGGACAAGGCCGTCAACCCGACCAACGTGATGGGCGCCTCCAAGCGGGTCGCCGAGCGTGTGGTCACGGAGGTCAGCGCGACGACGGACTGCGTGATGGCCTCGGTCCGCTTCGGCAACGTGCTGGGCAGCCGCGGCAGCGTGGTCCCACTCTTCCGCGAGCAGATCGCGCGAGGGGGCCCGGTGACGGTCACGCACCCGGACATGGTCCGCTACTTCATGACCATCCCCGAGGCCGCGCAGCTCGTGCTGCAGGCCGGCGCGCTGGACGACCAGGGCCGCGTCTACGTGCTGGACATGGGCGAGCCGGTCAAAATCGCGGACCTCGCGCGCGACTTGATCCGCCTCTCCGGCCTGGAGCCGGGCGTGGACGTGGACATCACGTTCTCCGGCACGCGGCCCGGCGAGAAGCTCTACGAAGAAGTGCTCCTCGCGGAGGAAGGCCTGGAGCCGTCCCCGCACCCCAAGATCTCGGTCGCCAAGACGAGCCCCATCCACCCCGACTTCGCGGATCGCTACGAGGCCTTGCTGGACGCCGCCCGCACGGGCGACGGGGAGGCCATCCGCGAGGCGTTCCAGATCGCCGTGCCCACGTACCGCCCGGAGGCCGCCGCCCCCACGGGCTCCGGCCGCGGCGACGGCGCGATGGTGGAACCCGAGCTCCGCACCCGCGCCGCGTAGCGCTCCCGTCCCGCTGGCGGACGCCCTCGGCGAGCACCGCGAGGCGCGCCCACGCCCTCCGCCAGCCGCTGGCACTGGGCGGCGTGCCGGGGAGGGGGACGGTCCCAGGGTGTTCGGGACGTGGATCCTGCACCGCCGGCTGACGAGGCTGACGCCCTCCCATCGCGTCATCCTGAACGCAAGGGAGGATCTCGGCGCCGACGCCGCAGGCCATCGGCACCGGTGAACCTGGGCAGCAGGCTCGAGTCGAGGTCCTTCGCGTCCGCTCAGGACGACGAGGGGGCCAGATCGGGTGCACCACACGTAGACGGCAGACGGCTCGGAACGTCTGATGCGGGCGACGGCTAGGGTTACAGCACCGGACGGTCGTTCCCGCGCAGGTGGGACGCCACGCGAGGGGCCGGCTGCCGCGAGGCCCCGCTGCCGGTTCCGATGGGGCGCGTGCGTTCGCACCGCGACGGCGGGGCCTGCGCAGAGCCCGTCTGGATTCCCGCCTCCGCGGGGATGGCTCATCGGAACGGAGAGGGGAGAGGAGCAGCGCACCGCGCGCCGGAGAGAGGACGGCCGTCTGGCAACCCCTCCTGCCTGTCATCGCGAGGAGCGCAGCGACGCGGCGATCTCGCCGCCCAGCGCTCGGCGGGTCGAGATCGCTTCGCTGGCGCTCACCATGACAGCCGGTGGGTTCGGGCGTGCGTCGGAGGGGCACGGCGTGCGCACACGAACCCGGACCGGCGCTCGCCGCCGTCCGCTGGCGGTCCGCCTGAGCGCGGAGAGCCGGCCGCGACGCTCGGGAACGCCTCGCCGACGGCCACCGCCAGCCGAGCGAGCACATCCCGGTTTCCTTCCAGTCCCCAGTCCCCAGTCCCCAGTCCCCAGTCCCCAGCCCTAGAAACGGGGCCCGAGCGGCACGAAGGCCCACCGGAGGAACACCTGCGGGGCGACGTACCCGGACCGCCCGTCCTCCTCGTCGTCCACGAGGCGGGCTTGGACGCGGAGCCCGGCGGTCACGTCCGGCAAGAGCCGCGCGCCGACCTGCACGTCCGCGAACGCCAGCCGCTGGCGGACGCCCTGGAGCGTGGGGTTGGGCTCGGGCACGCGGTCGTTCGTCTCGCGCTCGGGGTCGGAGCCGTAGTTGAGGGCCTCCGTGTTGCGGCCGCGGACGGTGTAGGCGAGATCTGCCGTCACCACCCAGTCGCGCCCGGGGCGGTGCTCCACGAAGAGCGAGAGGTCGCTCGCGTTGGGGCCGGCGGGGTGGCCGAGCACGTCGCCGTAGTGGACGGCGGCCGTCACGGAGTCGCGGTGGGAGTAGACGTAGGGCCGGATGCGGGCGTATTCCAGCCGCACGTCCGTGTTCGCGAGGCGGCCGATGCCCGGGAGGCCGGGGTCCGCCAGCTGGAGGCCCGTGACGAAGCCCCACTTGCTGGTCCAGGCGTCATCGAAGAAGTTCTCTGCCACGAGCTCGTCCAGGAGGCCCTGGGCGTAGACCCGCGCGCCGGGCACGATCCGCCACGCCGCGCCCGCCCCCAGCAGCATGTTGTCCGGGCTCCCGAGGTCGCGCTCCACGGCGCGGTACAGCGCGAAGGGGATGAGGTAGGCGGGCTCGAAGCCGTTCCGGTTGTCGTCCTCGCGATCGCCGAACATCACGCTCTCGAAGACCTCCACTTCCACGCCGCCGCCGAGCCGCGCCGAGGCCCGGTGGAAGGCGCCGTACCGCTGCTCCACCACGCCGTCGCGGTCGCTCTCGCCGGGCGCGCGAGGGTCGAGAAAGCGGGCGTAGAGGCTCTGGAACGCGATGGGCCCGAGGCTCAGGCGGACCTGCGCGTGGTCGTACTCGGAGGCGTAGTTGCTGAGCTGGAGCGAGCCCCGCGCGAAGCCCCAGCGGTTGCGGTCGCGCCCGGCGCGGATCTCTACCCGCTTGTCGCGATAGCCCACCAGGCCCGTGGACCGGATGTAGTCGTACTCCGGGTCCGTCTGCCCGAACGTCCGGGCGTACGCCGTGCGCGGCGCCGTCAGCCGCTCCCGCCCCCCGTTCGGCGCGATCACCTGCGTCTCCGTCACCCGCGCCTCCGCAAAAAAGCGCCCGACGTGCCCCGCGGCCCGAAGCCCGCGCGCGGCCTCCCAGACCGTCACGCTCTCGTTGCCCTCGCCTGTGGGCCGGTTGACCGTCGCCGGCCCGGCCGCCAGCCCGAGAAGCGGCGACACCTCCACGCCGAAGTCTTCCTCCGCGACGTAGACCGTCGAGCGGTTGTTGCCGTACAGCGGTGTGCCCTCCGCCAGCCGGCGGCCGAACAGCCCGGCGGCCTCGCGCCCGAGGTAGCCATCCAGCAGCTGGCGGTCCGTGCCGGAGAGGTCGGCCCGCATGGAATCCAGCCGGGCGAGCGCCTCGCGCGTGTGCAGAGGGAGGGCGCCGGGGTCCAGGCTCGGGAGACGTCCGAGCGCGTGCTGGCGGAGCACGAACCGCTCCAGGTCGCTCTCGATCTGGAGCACGCCTTCGACCTGGGCGGCGGCGGGAACGGCGACGAGCGCGAGGGCGAGGAGCAGGAGGCGGCGCATGGGACGGGGGAGGGGCGGCCGCAAGCTAGGGCGCGGGGGGAGGGAGTGAGGGGTGGGGGAGGGAGGAGGGGCCAAAGAGGAGG
>DUBD01000022.1 GCA_012960515.1 Bacteroidota bacterium
AGACCACGTTGTTGCGTCTGCTCTCCGGTCAGTTGGAGACAAGTACAGGCACGGTATGTCTGTGTGACCGTGACCTATCCACCATGCCAACCGGGCGTCAGGTGTCCCAATTGGTAGGGATGATCCACCAGCAGTTTGACCTGATTCCCAACCTCTCCGCGCTTCAGAACACCCTGGCGGGGCAGCTTGGCGAGGACCGTACCCGGCGTGATCTCGTCGCCGGCGTCCACCTGGAGGCGGGCCCGGACCGGCATCGTGTACTCGCGGCGCGCGCCCTTCTCGCCTCCCTCGATGATGAGGGCCGGCGTGAGGTTCCGCTCGCGGGTCTCGGTGATCACCTTCTCGCGGAAGCCCGTCTGCTCGTCGGACTCCTCGCGGTAGGTGGTCCCCTCGATCACGTCCTGGAACTGGATGGTGCCCCCGGTCTCCGCGACGATCACGGAGTTGTAGGGGTCCCAGCTCGCGAGGGTGTCGCCCTTCTCCACCGTGTCACCTTCCGTGACCGACACCTCGGCGCCGTACGGGATGGTGTACGCGATGAGCTGGCGCTCGTCCTCGCCCATGACCTTCACCTCGCCGGAACGGCCCAGCGCGATGGTCTTGCCGTTGCCGTTGGTCACCGTCCGGAGGTTCTCGAACGCGACCGTACCGGCGAACTTGGTCTGGATCGTGGACTCCGCCGCGATGCGCGAGGCCGTACCACCGATGTGGAAGGTCCGCAGCGTGAGCTGCGTGCCCGGCTCACCGATGGACTGCGCCGCGATGACGCCGACGGCTTCGCCGGGCTCCACCATGCGGCCGGTCGCGAGGTTGCGGCCGTAGCACAGGGCGCACGCGCCCCGCTCCGCCTCACAGGTGAGCACCGAGCGGATCTCGACCGCCTCGATGGAGGTCTGCGCGATCTGCGCGGCGATCTCCTCCGTGATCAGCTGGTTGCGCTCCACGAGGACCTCGTCGGTCAGCGGATCGCGCACGTCGTGCACGGAGACGCGGCCGAGGATGCGGTCCGCCAGCGGCTCCACGATGTCCTCGTTGTCCTTCAGCGCCGTCGTGCGGATGCCGCGGAGCGTGCCGCAGTCGTTCACGCCGATGGTCATGTCCTGGGACACGTCCACGAGGCGACGCGTGAGGTAGCCGGCGTCGGCGGTCTTGAGCGCCGTATCCGCGAGGCCCTTCCGAGCACCGTGCGTCGAGATGAAGTACTCGACGACCGAGAGCCCCTCCTTGAAGTTGGAGATGATCGGGTTCTCGATGATCTCGCCGGCCGCGCCCGCCACGGACTTCCGCGGCTTGGCCATGAGGCCACGCATGCCGCCGAGCTGGCGGATCTGCTCGCGGGAGCCACGAGCGCCGGAGTCCGCCATCATGTAGATGGCGTTGAAGCCCTCGTCGTCGTTCTTGAGCGACTCGTAGAGGACGTTCGAGATCTCGTTGTTGGTCGAGGTCCAGACGTCGATGACCTGGTTGTAGCGCTCGGACTCCGAGATGAGGCCCATCTCGAAGTTGCCCCGGATCTCGTCCACGCGCGCCTCGGCCTCGGAGATCAGCGTGTGCTTCTCGTCCGGGATCACGATGTCCGCGAGGGAGAACGAGAGGCCGCCGCGCATGGCCTGGCCGAAGCCGAGCCGCTTGACGTCGTCCAGGAAGGCCGCCGTCTCGGGGAAGCTCGTGCGCTTGAACACGCCGCCGATGATGACACGGAGCGCCTTCTTCGTCAGCACGTCGTTGATGTAGCCGACGCCCTTCGGGACGATCTCGTTGAAGAGCGCGCGGCCCACGGACGTGTCGATGATCTCCCCCGCTTCGTGCTCGCCGTCGAAGGACGGCGCATCCAGCTTGAGCTTGATCTTGGCGTGGAGGTCCAGGAGCCCCTGGTCGTACGCCTGGCGGACCTGCTGCACGGAGCCGAACCGCATGCCCTCGCCCTTGAGCCCGTCGCGCTCCTTGGTGAGGTAGTACATGCCCAGGACCATGTCCTGCGACGGCACCGCGATCGGGCCGCCGTGCGCCGGGCTCAGGATGTTGTGGCTGGAGAGCATCAGGATCCGCGCCTCCAGGATGGCGTCCTGCGAGAGCGGGACGTGGACGGCCATCTGGTCACCGTCGAAGTCGGCGTTGAAGGCCGTCGTCGCCAGCGGGTGGAGGCGGATCGCCTTGCCCTCGATGAGCACGGGCTGGAACGCCTGGATACCGAGGCGGTGCAGCGTCGGTGCGCGGTTGAGCATCACCGGGTGCCCGTCGATCACCTTCTCGAGGATGTCGAACACGTCCGCGGTGCGGCGGTCCACCACCTTCTTGGCGCTCTTGACCGTCTTGACGATCCCGCGCTCGATGAGCTTCCGGATGATGAACGGCTTGAACAGTTCCACGGCCATCTCCTTGGGGAGACCGCATTCGTGAAGCCCCAGCTCCGGCCCAACGACGATGACCGAACGGCCGGAGTAGTCGACGCGCTTGCCGAGGAGGTTCTGGCGGAACCGGCCCTGCTTGCCCTTGAGCATGTCGCTCAGGGACTTCAGCGCGCGGTTGCTGTCCGAGCGGACGGAGTTCGAGCGGCGGCTGTTGTCGAAGAGGCTGTCCACTGCCTCCTGGAGCATCCGCTTCTCGTTGCGGAGGATGACCTCCGGCGCCTTGATGTCGATGAGCCGCTTCAGCCGGTTGTTCCGGATGATGACGCGGCGGTAGAGGTCGTTGAGGTCGGACGTCGCGAAACGGCCGCCTTCGAGCGGGACGAGCGGGCGGAGCTCCGGCGGGATGACCGGGATCACCTTCATCACCATCCACTCGGGGCGGTTCTCCATCCGCTGGTTGGCGGTGCGGAAGCTCTCCACGATGCCGAGCCGCTTGAGGGCCTCGGCCTTGCGGGCCTGGCTCGTCTCGGTCTTGGCCTGGAAGCGGAGCTCGACCGCCAGCGCGTCGAGGTCGAGCGCCTTGAGCAGCGTCTCGACGGCCTCGCCGCCGATCATGGCGACGAACTTCTCCGGGTCGTCGTCCGCGAGGCGGTTGTTGTCCTCGCGGATGCGGTAGAGCACGTCGTAGTACTCGGACTCCGTGAGGAGCGAGCCCTTCTCGATGCCCAGGCTGGCGGCGCCGCCCGGGTTGATGACGACGTACTGCTCGTAGTAGATGACCTTGTCGAGGTCCTTGGACTTCATCCCGAGCAGCGCGCCGATCTTGTTCGGCAGGCTCTTGAAGTACCAGATGTGGACCACGGGCACGCTGAGCGTGATGTGCCCGGCGCGCTCACGGCGGACCGCCTTCTGCGTCACCTCGACGCCGCAGCGGTCGCAGATGATGCCCTTGTAGCGGATCCGCTTGTACTTGCCGCAGTGGCACTCCCAGTCCTTGGAGGGACCGAAGATCTTCTCGCAGAAGAGGCCGTCCTTCTCCGGCTTGAAGCTGCGGTAGTTGATCGTCTCCGGCTTGAGGACCTCGCCGTAGGACCGCTCCAGGATAGACTCCGGAGAGGACAGGCTGACGGTGATCGAGTTGAACTGCTTCTTCGGCGCGGGCGCCTGGGGCTTGATGCCGAATGCCATATCGGAGGGATTAGGGGTGGAGGGATCGAGGGATGGGTGCGGGCGGAGGGGCATCCCTCCTTCCCGCATCCCGTCATCCCTCCCTAGTCAACTTTCACTTCGAGGCCGAGGCCCTGCATCTCGCGGACGAGCACGTTGAAGCTCTCCGGGACGTTCGGCTCAGGGACGTTGTCGCCCTTGACGATCGCCTCGTAGGTCTTCGAGCGGCCCTGCACGTCGTCGGACTTGACGGTGAGCATCTCGCGGAGCACGTTGGCCGCGCCGTACGCGTAGAGCGCCCACACCTCCATCTCACCGAAGCGCTGGCCACCGAACTGGGCCTTACCGCCGAGCGGCTGCTGCGTGATGAGGCTGTAGGGCCCAATCGAGCGGGCGTGGATCTTGTCCTCCACGAGGTGCGAGAGCTTGAGCATGTAGATCTGGCCGACCGTGGTCGGCTGATCGAATGCCTCGCCGGTCGCGCCGTCGTAGAGCTGGATGCGGCCGTCCTCCGGCAGGCCCGCCTCGCGGAGCTTGCCCTGGATGTCCGCCATCGTGGCGCCGTCGAACGCGGGGGTCGCGTAGGTCTCGCCCAGCTTCTCGCCGGCCCAGCCGAGCATGGTCTCGAAGATCTGCCCGAGGTTCATGCGGCTCGGCACGCCGAGCGGGTTGAGGCAGATGTCGACGGGGGTGCCGTCCTCGAGGAACGGCATGTCCTCCATCGGGACCACCTTCGCGACGACGCCCTTGTTGCCGTGGCGGCCGGCCATCTTATCGCCGACCTGAAGCTTCCGCTTCTTCGCGACGTAGACCTTCGCCAGCTGGACGATGCCCGGGGGCAGCTCGTCGCCCATCTGGATCCGGTACTGCTCCTGCTTCGCCGCGCCCTCGACCGCCTGGTGGCGGCGTTGGTAGTTGGCGAGGAGCTTCCAGACCTGCTTGTTGAGGTCGTCGTCCAGCGTGAACGGCTGGCGGATCTTGAGCTCGGCGGGCTCGACGCCGTTGAACGCCGTCTTGGTGATCTTCGCGCCGTCGGACACGATGACCGAGCCGTCGCGGAGTTCGATGGCGCCGCCGACCTTGCGGCCCTGGACGAGGGTGAAGAACCGCTCGTAGAAGGAGTTCTGGAGCGCCTCGATCTCGCGGCCGAGCGCCTTCTCGATCTCCTCCAGCCGCTTCTCCTCCGCCTTCTTGGTGACGGGGTCCGTCTTGCGGCGGGAGAACAGCATCGTGTCGATCACGACGCCCTTCATGCCCGGCTTCGCCTTGAGGGACGCGTCCTTCACGTCGCCGGCCTTGTCGCCGAAGATCGCGCGGAGCAGCTTCTCTTCCGGCGTCGGGTCCGTCTCGCCCTTCGGCGTGATCTTGCCGACGATGATGTCGCCGGGGTTGATCTCCGCACCGACGCGGACGATGCCGCGCTCGTCGAGGTCCTTCGTCGCCTCCTCGGAGACGTTCGGGATCTCGCGGGTGAGCTCCTCCTCGCCGCGCTTGGTGTCACGGACCTGGTGGTCGAACTCCTCGATGTGGACGGACGTGAAGACGTCGTCCCGCACGAGGCGCTCGGAGAGGACGATGGCGTCCTCGAAGTTGTAGCCCTTCCAGGGCATGAACGCGACGAGCACGTTCTTGCCGAGCGCGAGCTCGCCGTTCTCGGTGCTGGCGCCGTCCGCCAGCACGTCGCCCTTGCTCACGCGCTGGCCCGCCTTGACGAGCGGCTTCTGCGTGATGGACGTGTCCTGGTTGGTGCGGCGGAACTTGACGAGCGGGTACTCGCGGACGGGCTCCTCGAATGCCGCATCGGCATCCTCCGGGGTCTCGTCGTAGCGGACCGTGATCTTGCGCGCGTCCACGTACTCCACCGTCCCGTCGCCCTCGGCGACGATGATGGCGCGGGAGTCGCGGGCGGCGCGGCCTTCCAGACCGGTCCCCACGTACGGGGCGCTCGGACGGAGGAGCGGCACCGCCTGGCGCTGCATGTTCGAGCCCATGAGCGCGCGGTTGGCGTCGTCGTGCTCAAGGAACGGGATCAGGCTCGCCGCGGGCGAGATGATCTGGTTCGGCGCCACGTCCATGTACTGGATCTCGTCCGGACGGACGAGCGGCACGTCACCGCCGATCCGGGCGCGAACGAGGTCGTTCTGGAACGTCCCGTCCTCGTTCAGAGGGGCGTTGGCCTGCGCGATGATGTAGCGGTCCTCGGCCTCGGCGCCGAGGTACTCGATCTCCTCCGTCACCACGCCATCCTTCACCACGCGGTACGGCGTCTCGATGAAGCCGAAGTCGTTGACGACGCCGTGGACGCAGAGCGAGGAAATCAGGCCGATGTTCGGGCCTTCCGGGGTCTCGATCGGGCAGAGCCGGCCGTAGTGCGTGTAGTGCACGTCGCGGACCTCGAAGCCCGCGCGCTCGCGGGTCAGACCACCGGGCCCGAGAGCAGACATCCGACGCTTGTGCGTCAGCTCCGCCAGCGGGTTGGTCTGATCCATGAACTGGCTCAGCTGGTTCGTCCCGAAGAAGGTGTTGATCACCGACGAGACAGTCCGCGCGTTGACGAGGTCCTGCGGCGTGAAGCGGTCCGCGTCGCGCAGGTTCATCCGCTCCTTGATGGTGCGGGCCATGCGCGCGAGGCCGAGCGAGAACTGCGCCTCCAGCTGCTCGCCGACGGTGCGGACGCGGCGGTTTCCGAGGTGGTCGATGTCGTCCACCTGGCTGCGGCCGTTCTGCAGCAGGATGATCTCGTTGACGATCGCGACGATGTCCTCCTTGGAGAGCGTGACGCTGTCGTTGCTCTTGTCGAGGTTCAAACGCGTGTTCATCCGGTAGCGACCGACCGAGCCGAGGTCATAGCGCTTGTCGGAGAAGAACAGGCGGTCGAGGAGTGCGCGGGCCGTGTCCACGTCCGGCGCCTCCGCGCCGCGGAGCGTCTGGTAGAGGTACTCGAGCGCCTCGTCCTCGGAGTGGGTCGGGTCCTTCTTGAGCGTGTTGAGGAGCGTGCCACGATCGATCTGGTCGTCGTCGTCCTCGTTGGTCTCCTTCCGGAGGATGATGCTCTCGACGTTCGCGTCTTTGAGGGTGCCGTAGTCGTCCTCGGAGAGCTCGTGCTCAGCGGGGAAGATGACCTCCCGCTCGGTCGTCTCAGAGATGACCTCGCCGGTGTCCTCGTCGATCACCTCGTGATGGACGTTGACGGTGACGGTCGCCGCCAGCACGCGGCCTTCGAGCTTCTGGAAGTCCTTCTTGTTCGTGATCTTGACCTCGTCGGCGAGGTCGAAGAGGCTCACGATCTCGGAGTCCGAGGAGTAGCCGAGGGCCCGGAGGAGCGCCGTGACCGGCATCTTCTTCTTCCGGTCGATGTAGGCCCACATCACGTTGGCCACATCGGTGGAGAACTCGATCCACGAGCCCCGGAAAGGGATGACGCGGGCGCTGTAGAGGTCCGTCCCGTTGGGGTGGACCTTCTGGGAGAAGAAGACGCCCGGCGAGCGGTGCAGCTGGCTGACGATGACGCGCTCGGCCCCGTTCACGACGAACGTGCCCTTCTCGGTCATCACCGGCAGGTTGCCGAGGTAGACGTCCTGCTGGACGGCCTCTTCGGGCTCGTCCTCGTCCTCGTCCTCCTTGGCAGAGAGGCGGAGCTTGGCCTTGAGCGGAAGCGCGTACGTCAGCCCCTGGGCGAGGCACTCCTCGATGGAGTGCTTCGGCGCGTCGAGCTCGAAGTGGAGGTACTCCAGGGTGTACCGCTCTCGGGTGTCCGAGATCGGGAAGTGCTCCTGGAAGACCTTCTCGAGCCCCTGCTTGGGGTCGCGCTCCTCGGGCGCCAGCTCGGCCTGAAGGAACTCGTGGTAGCTCTTCAGCTGGACGTCGAGGAAGTCCGGGTAGTCGAGGGCCGGGGTGATCTTGCCGAACGACTGGCGCGTGGCTTCTCCTCCGGTGCGGGTGGTGGCGCGCGTCTGCGCCGTTCCGTTGGTGCTGCTCAAGGGGACCCTTGGGTGTTGACCGCTGATGCAGGTGACCGCCCTACCGGCCGGAGCCGGTGGAGGCGGGGCGCAGCGGGTCCGCTCAAGGGAGCGGGCCATGCGCGCGGGGCATCCGTTCCGCCGAGGCGGGGGCGACGTACGGGAACGCGAGCGGAGGCGGGCGGTTCCGCGCCTCCCGCGAGCGTCGTCGCGGATGCATGGGCGGCTGGCGTCGGTGACCGGCGGGGGGCACCGAGTGAAGCCGCGAACGCCCGCCCCCCGTCAGACGTGGCGCAGAGCGCCGATCGTCCTCAGGGAGGCGGGCGGGCGAGCCGGGCCCAGGGCGG
>DUBD01000023.1 GCA_012960515.1 Bacteroidota bacterium
AACCGGACCTCGCCCGCCAGTTCGTCGAGTTCGTGACGACGCAGGAAGCACTCCTGGAGCAGGCCCGCGATTTCTACCGCATCCCCGCGCGCACGGACCTCCCGCAGGACAGCCTGCCCGCCTGGATCCGCGAGGCCAACATCGTCGCGATGGACCTGGACTGGGACGCGCTGGCGGCGCAGGAGGACGGCTGGATGGAGACCTGGGACGAGCAGATCAAGGGCCGAGGCGCGGAGTACCTCGCGCGGTAAGCGCCCGGCCCGCTGGCGGTAGGTTTCGGCCGCACCCACGACTCCCCCGATGCCCACCGCCGTTCTCGTTGCCCTCGGAGGCGCAGCCGGTGCCCTCGCGCGGTGGGGGCTCTCCGAGGCCGCCGTGCGCTGGCTCGGGACCGCCGCACCGTGGGGGACCTGGGGCGCGAACGTGCTCGGCTGCTTCCTGATCGGCCTCGCCGTGCCGACGCTCGGTGCGGGCGACCCTCGCCGTGCGCTGGCGGTCGTCGGCTTCCTGGGGGCGTTCACCACGTTCTCCAGCTACACCGCCGAGACGCTCGCGCTGTGGGATGCCGGGAAGGCGGGACTGGCGGTCGCCAACGCGGCGGGCAGCGTGGTCGTGGGGCTGGCGGCGTGCGCGCTTGGGATCGCGCTGGCGCGCTGAGTAACGCTACGCCTCCGCGCCGTCCCAGGCCGCCACGACGAGCGTCACGTCGTCCTCCGCCTCCGCGTGGCCGGTGAACGCGGCGACGTCTTCCAGGAGCGCGTCGCGGAGCGCGGTCGGGTCGCAGGGCCCTTCGCGGGGGCACTCGCGCGAGGCGGCCGCCGCCAGCCGGTCGTAGCCGTACTGCTCGCCCGACGCGTTCCGCGCCTCCACCACGCCGTCGGTGTAGAGCAGGCACACGTCCCCGGGCGCGAGGTCCACTTTGGCCTCCTGCAGCGTCTTGCCGAAGAGCCCGGACTGGTCCAGCCCGAGCGCCAGCCCGTCGGGGCGGAGGTACTCCGTCGTGCCGTCGCGGCGGATCATGAGCGCGGGGCAGTGTCCGGCGCGCGCGATGGCGAGCGTTCCGGCCGAGGCGTCCAGCACGCCGTAGATCGCGGAGACGAACGCGCCGCGCTGGAGCGAGGAGGCGAGGGCTTCGTTCGCGCGGACGAGGAACTCGGAGGGCGAGCGCGTCAGCCGGCTGGCGGCCTGCACGATCCCCTTCATCTCGGCCATGTAGAAGGCGGCGCCGGCGCCCTTGCCCGACACGTCGGCCACGACGAGCCCGAGGCAGTCGTCGCTCAGCGCGACGGCGTCGTAGTAGTCCCCGCCGACCACCTGCGCGGGCGTCTCGATCGCGGCCAGACGCACGCCGGCGATGCAGGGGAGCTCTTTCGGGAGCAGCCGCTGCTGCACCTCGCGCGCGACCGCCAGCTCGCGGGCGAGGCGCTCTTTCTCCAGCACACTCGCGAAGAGCCGGGCGTTCGCCAGCGCGAGGCCGGCCTGCGACGAGAACGTCTCCAGCGCGGAGACGTCGTCGGGCTGGAACGCCTCGGACGAGCGGCGGGTGACGACGAGCACGCCCGCGTCCGGCCCTCTGCCGAGCGCGAACGCCGCGAGGCTGCCGATCCCGTCTCCTGGCCGCGCGCGGACGCGGTGATCCGCCGCCGCGTGCTCCACGACGAACGGCGCGGCCTCCGCCGCTTCCACGAGCGCGCGCGCGTTCGCGGCCTGCTCCGCGACTGCCGCGGAGACGGGGTGCGCCGCGAGGACCCGGGGCGTGAGGTCGCCGCGGTCCGGGTTGGGCAGCGCCACCCACGCGGCGTCCGCCAGCCCGGCGTCTACGGGCGCCCGCGCGACGGCGTCAGAGAGGGTGTCCACGTCTAGCCCCTTCCCGGTCAGGTCCGCGAGGGCGCGCATGGCGCGGCGCTCGCCCGCCCGCTGCACGAGCGTCTCGGAGGTCGGGAGTTGGAAGAGGAGCACGAGCGAGGCCGTAAGCGCGTAGAGCACGCCCGCCAGCAGCACGAGCCGCGTCATCATGTCGATGGGCATGGAGATCGCAGCGGCGTACGCCACCCCGTCCCCCTGCGACAGCGGCCCGACCGCCAGCCTCGCCGGGCCATCCACACGGAGGAAGAAGAGGCCCGTCAGCGCGCCGCCCAGCGCCACGACGAGTGCCGCGGCCACGGCCCGCTGGCGGAGCGAGAGCGCGCTGACCCAGCTCTGCCGAAAGGCGCACCCGAGGGCGAATACCCCGCCCAGCACGATGAAGAAGACGGGCGCCAGCCGCTCGTTCGCCTCGCCGGGGAGGGCCGCGACGACCGTGAGCCCGAAGCCGAGCACGCAGAGCACCAGGCCGCCCCACAACCACAACGCCACCCGGCGCTTCCGGTAGAGGACGAGTGACCGGAGCCCCCCGAGCAACGCACCCACGAACACCCCCTCCGCGACCGTCGCCAGCCCGGCGACGACGGCGGTCTCCAGGTTCTCCGGTAGCCGGCTCTTCGCGTCCACGACGCCTTCCACGAGCACAGCGCACAACGCCTCGAAGGCCAACAGGCCCGTTGCGAGGAGAAGCAGGGTCCAGAGCGTCTGGAGCGGCGCCGAGGTAGTCCCAAGCTGAAGCCGCGGGCGACCTGTAAGGAGGAGGTATGCCAGCGAGACGGAGAGGATGCCGGCCAGATCCAGCCCCACGCGGATCGGGCCGGACGGAGGGGAGCCGGAGAGTCCAAACGCCCCCACGGCCACGGCCACACCCACGAGGGCTGCCGACGCCACGCCCCAGAGCACGAGCCGCCGGCCTCGGGTCGCGGTCAGCACCCCCGGGACCTGCGCAATCCGGTCGCTCACGGAGAGCGCACCAGGGGCGGAAACGGAACGGGTGGGGTGGGCCACGAGAAGAGGTGAGGGGGGCACGCTACGGCACCCCACCGAGGGCGTGTTGCGACGGACACTCCGAGCGGTGCGAATATAGACGGGTGCCGGCGGCAACTCGCCCCGCCGGCCGCCGTAGCGCCCTCGTCTTCACCCCGTGCCCGTGCGCCGCTTCGCCTCCCGCTTTCTCCTGGTCGGCTTGCTGATCACCCTCGCCGTCTTCGTCATCCGCGCGATTGACGGGGCGGGGAACGCGCTCGCCTCTATCACCAGCATCGAGGCGGAGGGGCAGCCGGAGCGGGAATCGTTCCGCGTCTTCGACCCCGTCCACGTCACGATCGAGGCGGCGGGCTCCTTTGAGGGCGGGGAGGCCGATACCGCGCTAGCAGCTCACGGCTGGCTCGTGCACCGCGAGAGCGGGGAGGTGGTCTGGCGGATGCGGCCGGCGGAGCGTCCGGCTCGCGGCACCTACGTCCTCATGCGCGACACGCTGGCGCTCGCTCCCGGCACGTACGACGCGTACTACGCCGCCCTCGGCGCGCCCCTAGCGAGGACGCCGCGCCAGGGCACGTCGCTTCGTGACCGGCTCAGCGATGCGCTCAGCGGTGGGGGCAAGGGGTGGATCGGCGACGAGGCGCGATGGAAGTTCGTCGTCGCGCTGGCACCCGGCGTAGAGGAGGGCGCCACGGCAGGCGCGATGCCTCCCGAAGACCCCGAGGACCTCGTGTGGAGCACGGGGTCGGTCGGGTCGAACGAGCGGGCGGACGTGGTCCTCCGGGTGACGGAGGCCGTGCAGATCGAACTCGACGCGCTGTTCGAGGGCGCCGGCGCCCGGCCCGTCGATAGCGCGTTCGTGACCACGCTGGAAGGGGATACCGTCTGGGTGGCCCGCCCCGCCACCTCCGAGCACGCCGGCGGCTCCCTCCGCAACCGACGCCAGACCGACACGCTCGCCCTCGCCCCGGGTCAGTATCGCGTGGTCTACCACTCTGACGGCGATCATGCGGTCGGGTCGTGGAACGCGAACCCGCCCTGGGAGCCGTGGCGCTGGGGCCTCCGCATTGCGCCGGCAGACTCCGCCAGCCGGGCGGGCGCCATCGCGCCGGTGGACCCGCTCCGGGACTATCCCCGCGTCGCGGAGATCCTCTGTGTGGACCAGCCGAGCGCCACGCACGAGGTCCGCTTCGACGTGGTGGAGGCCCTCGATCTCACCGTCGTGGCGGTGGGCGAGATCATCGGGGACTCCGCGTACGATTACGCGACGATCACCCGCGGTGACGAGACGGTGTGGGACATGGAGGAGGCCCGGCTCCGCCCCGCTGGCGGTGACCGCAAGAACCGCCGAGCCGAGGAACGGCTCTCGTTCATCCCCGGCACCTACACCCTCCGGTACGAGACGGACGGCTCGCACCACTGCGGCGACTACAACGGCGACGCGCCAGACGACCCGGCCTTCTGGGGAGTGGTCCTGCTCTCCTCGGACGGGCTGCCCGCGGGTGACCGCGTCCGCATCCTCGGGCAGAGCGCGGAGGTGGAGGGCCAGGAGGCGCCGGCCACACCCCAGGTTCCCGCCACGGTCCCGGAGAACGCGCTCGTGGACCTCACGGGCGTCGAGAACAGTGAGGACCGTCGCGAGACGTTCCGGCTCACCGAGCGCACCGCCGTGTGCGTGCACTCGCTCGGAGAGATCAGCGACTCCAACCGCTACGACTGGGGCCGCATCACGCGGCCGTCCGGCGAGGTGGTTTACGCGATGACGTTCGAGAACTCCTCGCGTGCGGGCGGCAATAGCCTGAACCGCCGCTCCACCGCGTTCCTGGAACTCGACCCCGGGAGCTACATCGCCCAGTACACGACGGACGGATCGCACGCCTTCGGCTCGTGGAGCAACGGAGCGCCGCCCACGCCTGCGCTCTGGGGGTTGATCGTGTACCCCGCTCCGGAGGGCGCCGGTGAAGAGGGGGATCCCGCAGCGGCCTGCGCCGAGCTCCCCTCGTCTACCGAGCCGGAGGTGGTCCTGCCGTCCACGCCACCGGGCGTTCCGGACAGCACGGACCTCACCGTGCTGTCCACGGTCGCCTCGAACCCGTAGTCGTCGCCTGGGGCCGGACGGAGCCGCGCCCGGTCTGGGGCGTAGAGGACGCCCCGACCCTCCCCATATGACGCGCACCATCGCCCTCTCCGTCCGCCTCCCGGACGACTACCACGACCTCCTCATCGCGGACCTCGCCGACCTCGATTTCGAGGCGTTCGAGAGCGAGCCGGACGAGCTCCGTGCCTGGATGCCCGCCACCCGCTGGTCCGAGACCGTCCGCCAGTCCGTCGAGGCGCTGGCGGCGGCCCGCGGCGGCGGCCCCGAGGCCGTGACCGTGGAGGTTATGGAGGCGCAGGACTGGAACGCGACGTGGGAAGCCAGCCTCCAGCCCATCGAGGCGGGCGCGTTCGTCGTGGCCCCGACGTGGGCGGACCTCGCGCCCACCAACCGCCACGTCCTCCGCATCGACCCGAAGATGAGCTTCGGGACGGGCTACCACGAGAGCACCCGCCTGTGCCTCCGCCTCCTCTCCGAGCACCCGCCAGCCGACGGCGGCCGCGCGCTGGACGTGGGGACGGGCACCGGCGTCCTCGCGCTGGCGGCGCTCGCGGCCGGTGCGGAGGAGGCGTGGGGCGTGGACGTGGACCCCTGGAGCGTCCCCAACGCGACCGAGAACGCGGAGCGGAACGCGATGAGCGACCGCTTCCACGTGGCCGAGGGCTCGCTGGAGGCCGCGCCGGACGGACCGTACGACCTCGTCTTCGCCAACATCCTCAAGTCCACCATCCTCCCGATGCTGCCCCAACTGGATGCACGCCTCGCGCCGGACGGCGACCTGATCCTCGCCGGCATCCTCCAGACCGAGCGCGATGAGGTCGTCGCGGCGTGCGCGGCCCGCGGGCTGGCGCCGGCGTCGGAAGGAACGGAGAATGAGTGGTGGGCTTGCCGGATGCGGCGCGAGGACGCATGAGGGTCTGCGCGATCGACGTCGGCACGAACACGGTCAACGCGCTCGTGGCCGACGTGCGTGACGGCGGGCTGCACGTCCTCGCGGACGAGGAGCGGTTCGCGAGGCTGGGGCAGGGCGTAGACGCCGCCGGCCGGCTCGCGCCCGAGGCGATGGACCGCGTCGTGGACCGGCTCGCCGCCGCGAAAGCCACCGCGGACCGTCTCGGCGCCGACCGGATCGTCATCGGCGCGACGAGCGCCAGCCGGGACGCCGCGAACGTGGCTGACCTCCAGCGCCGCGTCCGCGACGAACTGGGCCTGGACTACCGCGTCATCTCCGGCGACGACGAGGCGCGGCTGAGCTTTCTCGGCGCCCTCGCGTTGCTCCCGGCCGAACCCCGCGCGGTCGTGTTCGACATCGGCGGCGGGTCCACGGAGATCGTTGCGGGCGAGAGGGGGGAGGCGCCCGCGTTCGCGCAGAGCCTGAACGTGGGCACGGTGCGGCTGACCGAGCGGCACGGCGCCGTCCCGCCGGCTTCCGAGTCCGTCCAGGCCGCCGTCACAGCGGCCGTCCGCCGCGCGCTGGCAGGGATCCCCGGCGAGGTGTGGGCGCGAGGCCCGCTCGTCGGCACGGGGAGCACGTCGAAGGTGGTGGCCCGGCTGGCGGGAAGCGCGGGCGCGGTCTCGCGCGAGGCCGTCCGCAGCGCCCGCCAGCGCGTGGCGGGGGAAACGCCGGAGGCGCTGATCGCCCTCGCGCCGGAGATCATGACGGGACGGGCAGACGTGGCGCTGGTGGCGCTCCTCATCGTGGAAGCGGTGATGGACGCGGCGGGCGCCGATGCATTCGTGCCCTCGGCGGGCGGCCTCCGCCACGGCCTCGCGCTGGACGCGGCGCGCGCCGTCTGAGCCGTCTCGCGAGGCCGAATCCACGCCGCGTGCACGGCCGGCGCCGGGCCCCGGGCGTACCCTCTCGGAAACGCCAGACCTCCGCATGTCCATCTCTCCAGACGCCGTTCTCGCCGCTCTCGGCACCGTCGAAGAGCCCGACCTCAAGGACGACCTCGTCTCGCTCGGCATGGTCCGCGACCTCGTCGTGGAAGGCCAACGCGTCGCCTTCACGGTCATCCTCACGACCCCGGCCTGCCCGCTCAAGGAGCTCATCCGCCAGCGGTGCGTGACGGCCATCCACCGCGACGTGGACCCCGAGGCCGAGGTGGAGGTGCAGATGGAGGCGGAGACGACCGCGCCCAACGGCACCCTCGCGCAGGGCGGCGCGGCGAACGTCAAGAACTTCATCGCCGTGGCCTCCGGGAAGGGCGGCGTGGGCAAGAGCACCGTCGCGGCCAACCTCGCCGTCGCGCTGGCGGAGACCGGCGCCCGCGTCGGCCTCGCGGACATCGACGTGTACGGGCCGAGCGTGCCGCTGATGTTCGGCATCCCGGAAGACGAGAAGCCGCGCGTCAACGAGGAGCGGAAGATGATCCCGCTCGTGCGCTACGGCGTCAAGCTCGTCTCCATGGGCTTCCTCGTGGACGCCTCCAACGCCGTCGTCTGGCGCGGCCCGATGGCCTCGCGCGCGGTGCAGCAGTTCGTCAACGACGTGGAGTGGGGCGAGCTGGACTACCTCATCCTGGACCTCCCGCCGGGCACCGGGGACATCCAGCTGACGCTCGTGCAGACCGTCCCGGTGACGGGCGCCGTGGTCGTGAGCACGCCGCAGGCCGTGGCGCTGGCGGACGCGCGGAAGGGCGTCGCGATGTTCGGCAAGACCGGCGTGCCCGTGCTCGGGATCGTGGAGAACATGGCGTACTTCGTGCCGCCGGACCTCCCGGACCGGAAGTACTTCCTCTTCGGCGAGGCCGGCGCGCAGCGGCTGGCGGCGGAGATGGACGTGCCCGTGCTGGGCGAGATCCCCATCGAGCAGGCCACGCGCGAGGCGG